>CAZFVN010000036.1:0-39641 GCA_964522395.1 uncultured Myxococcales bacterium | reverse complement strand
GGTCCTACACTAAATGCGGTGAGAAGGTGTCCCATTTTTGTTGACAGGTTCCGTGGCGAGACATAGCCTTCCAAAAGAGGAGGTCGTGCCCATGAGTCCAAGAGTTCTTGCGATTCTCGTTGCTCTCGCCCTGCTGGTACTTTCAGTTGGTGGCGGATATAGGCTGCTTGTTGCTCACGCGTTTATGTTGAATAGAGTGCAGAAAATACTGCGTTTCTTAGCCGGGTTCGCGGCTGGTATAGCCCTCTTCATGTTGGTCGGTGCGTTCTTTTACGTACCAGCGGAGGCACCGGCTGTGGAGACGTCTGCTCTGGTAGCCCCGGTGGCACGTCCGACGACCCCACCGGCCAAAGTTGAACTGGTCTGGCACACCAGCTTCGATGAGGCTGCTAAGATAGCCACGGCAGAAGACAAGCCGATGCTCGTCGACTGCTGGGCGAGTTGGTGCAAACCCTGCAAGAAACTCTTCAAGGACATATTGAGCGCCGACGAATTGAATAGCGCCATGAGCCGCTTCGTGCTGGTCAAGCTAGATACTATGGACGAGGTCAATGAAGGCTTTGTAGAGAAGTACGAGGTCGGCGACAATCTACCCTGGATAGGCTTCTTCAGCACCGATGGAGCGTTCATCAAAGAGCAGACTTTGTTCGGGGACGAGGCCGCCGGGCCATTTTCATCAAAGAAGTCATTCTCCGCGGTATTGGAGAAGGTTGCACCGGGAGAAGTGGTTGCCGAACCGGCGCCCGGCTGGCTCACCGATCTCAGAGAGGGATTCCGGCTCTCAGAGGAGCAAGGGCGACCACTCCTCGTGGACGGCTGGGCGGTCTGGTGCACAAGTTGTATTGAATTGAAGAACGAGACCTTCAAGGATCCCAAGGTCACCGCCATCCTTGAGGAGTGGGTCAAAGTAGAAGTTGACATGGACGCCGAGGAGAACCAATGGGTGTGGGACGCTTATGGCATTCGAGGTTTGCCATGGGTGGTCCGATTTGAGCCGGGGGAAAGTGAGAAACCATCCTGGATGCTGGCCGGTTTCGAACCAGCCGATACCTTTGCCGCTCGTCTGGAATCTGACAACGTCTCTGACGAATCGGTTGCTGGCTGGCTGGCCAGTAAGGGTCTCTTCCTGACATTGCTGTTAGTCTTCCTGGCAGGTATAGCCGCTAGCCTGACGCCCTGCGCATACCCTTCGTACCTGCTCATATTCGGGTTCTTTTCGGGTGGCGGAGACGAGAAGAAGTCCATTTGGTCTGGGGTCCTTATTGCCGCGGTCATCGTTTTGGGAATGGCCTTCAGCTACTCCATCGCCGGGGTCGCAGCGGCCTTGGGAGGCGGTGCAGTGGGGCGCATCATGAACAACCCCTATGTCATGGGGGCCATTGCCCTGCTCTTCATAGGTATTGGCGCATCTAGCCTCGGCGTGCTCCCGCAAATGGAGTTTGCCGGCATCAAACAAGCTCTCCACTCCAAACAGAAGAGCAATCTCATCTGGGCCTTCATCTTCGGACTCGTCATGGGACTCGTAGTCGCACCTTGCGTAGGGCCCATCCTGATTGGCGTCCTGACCTACATCGCGGCCGCTGGCGACATCGGCCTGGGCATCCTCCTCATGTCAACCTTTGCGGCCGGCATGGGAGTTCTCTTCTTCGCCATGGCCATCTTCTCCCAGGCGATCCGAACTAAGGTCCGAATGGGACGGTGGAATGAGTTTATTACCGTATTCTTCGGTATCGTCTTCTTCGCCGCCGCGCTCTACTACCTCAAGGGCGTGATACCCTACGAGAAGTTCTTCTCGGTGTTCCTCTAGAAGAAAGACAAGCAGTTGCTCTACTTCGGGCTCACAACCTTCTTTACGTCGGTGGTCTTGGGCTTATTTGGCTTGCTGGCCGTGCCGCCGCTGCTGCCAGTTGTCTTCTTGACTGGTCGGGAGGCGCGAATTACGTCGTGGTTGATGGCCCGACTCGGACGAGTCGAGCGGCTAAGCGCTCTGGAGGGACGGGGGACGCCGGCGGAGCGACCCTTCTTGACGTCGTATTTCGCCTTGTATTCGCTAACCCACTTCCCAATCGTCTCGTCGTCCCGCAGCTTCTTGTTCATGGCCACCATTTCCAAACTGAGGAAGGGGGCATCAGGGGAGGCCTTGGCGATCTTGGTGGCCTTCTCCGCCAGCTCCTTGCGCTGCCGCTCAAGGCTCGCAATAACGCCCTTGAAGCGATCCTTGCTGGCACTCCTCGTTCCCGGCTTCGACGGACCATTGGCCAGGCGCACGTATCGTTCAATACGCTTGTCAACAGCCTGCAACTCTTCGCTGAGCTTCTTCGATTCCTCACGCACAACAAAGGGACGCTTGCCGCCCTCGGTCATGTTTAACGTCACCACTGCCAGGTGCTTACCCTTCTGACCCGGCTCAACCCACCAGGCATCCTGGAGACGCTCGATGAAGCGAGAGGTGCCCATGGACTGTCCCCCGAGCACGACATCGATCCCAGCTACTTCCTTGGCAATCCTCCCCGCATCCCGTCGATCGAGGTGTGCCAACATGATGATTACATCGGCACCAGCTTTCTGCAGCTCCTCGACCTGGGTCTTGGCAACGTCTACCGGCGGCAGCAGTTGATACTCTTCCTTTTCGTTTAGATTTGCGCCCGCAGTAAGGACACCAAAGAGGCCAATCTTCATTCCGGCTCTTTTCACCACTACGTTGGGCGTAAAGACCGGCTCCCCACTCTTCGCCACAACCAGATTGGCGTTAATGAAGGGGAACTTCGCCTTCTTGGCAAAGCCCTGAAGGACCTTGACTCCCAGGGCGCTGAGGTCGCGATCGCCCAGGCCAATACCGGCACAGCCCTGGCCCGCGTATGCTTTCAGCAACAGGTCAGCCTTGGCCATAACTGCTTCCTTCTGCGAATCGGCCAAAGTATTAGAGGTGTGAAAGAGGTCCCCGGCGTCGACTACGAGAGTCGCGTCAAAGTCCTTTGCGTGGTCATTGAGATAGGCATTTTTCCTGGCAAGACCGCCAAGAGGATTGCCAGCTCAGCCACACGGTTCAAGTTCACCGATGAGGTTACAAGTGTGGACGATTGCCACCCGCTTGCCCTCGAACTCCGGAAACTCGAACATGGGGATATCTACCTTGGCTAACTCGGGCATCTCCACCTTCTCTGCGACCTCTGTACCCTCGTCAGTCACTGGAGTCGTCCGTCCAGTCTGCTCGGTCTTGGCCTGGTCGGTCGTCGCCGCGGCCTTCTTCTCTGCAGTCGGCTTCGCAGCGGCCTTCTCTTCGACCTTCTCGGCCGGTTTCTCAGCGGCCTTCTCTTCGACCTTCTCGGCCGGTTTCTCAGCGGCCTTCTCTTCGACCTTCTCGGCCGGTTTCTCGGCGGCATTCTCGGTAGCCTGCTCGGCAGGAGCTTCAGCTTTCCTCTCCGCTACAACCTTCTCTACCTCGGCCGGGGCTGCTGGCTCCTGGGGCGATTGCTTCGCTTGTTCCCCTTCTTCTGCGGCCACTTGGGCCTTCTCAGCCTTCTCGACCTGCTTCTCTTCCCCTTGTGGTGACTGCTTGCCGCAGGCGACCGCTAGGATGAGGGTGAACAGGATAAGCCATTGTCTGGTGTGCCGCATTTGCTCCTCCATTTGTGCGTTCCAACTTCAGGCCTCAGGATTATATGGGGAGTAGCCTCAGTTTTTCCAGTGGAAATTTAGATGGACGCCCTCTATCATAGCCGTCCTGCCGCCATCCTTTGAGTGCGGTAGCCGGAGGAAAGGCCCGTGACTACCCATGAAGCGGGGAAGGATGAGCAGTACTTCCCACCAGGCTGGCTACGCCGTTTCTTGCTCGGTCTTGCAGCAGCAGCGGGTACAATTGCTTTGCTCCTGTGGGTCTATTCACTCTGGGGCTGGGTGGCAATTGTACAAAACAGCCATGAAGCAATTGACCGGGGCGACGCCGATGGGCTCAAGCAAGCGGTCGTAGTCCTGGAATCTCCCCACATCTTCGCCGCCTACGAAGCCTACCACGGATTTGGCACCGAAAAGGCTGAAGCTCGCTTCGACCATGTTGGCCGTATCGTGGCGCGAGGCACAGACTATTCCGAAGACGAGCTTAGCCTGCTGGTCCGGCAGGTAGCCTACTATATCCCTGCCTTTCTGGAGAGCAAAGAGAGGGGCTCGGTCCCCCTCGTCCCAGGGGACCGGGTAATCATCGAATCATTACTTGGCAGATGGGAAAACGCGCTGCACAGTGGCATCGCCTTTGCCATTCACGCCTCCCTCGTGACCATCCTCTTTACGATTCTCTTCGTTGTCTACCTCAAGCTTGGTCACTTCCAACGCTTTGAGAGGCCCCCTCCAGAAGAGCGATAAGTCTTCCCGCAGCCCTGAGCGCCGTCGCATAGCGTCCCGGCTCGAAACGCGCTACGAGGGCATGTGGTGGACGAACGGCAAGGGGCACCGTTTGCTCGCGCACCAGGGCAAGAGCACCTTCCAGGAGCGCGTCGGGGGCCATGGAGAGGTCTACCTTGATAGCCTCGGCACTTCCTTCCAGCTTCGTCAAGCCCAGTCGTTGCGCCCGCACCTTCAGTTCGGCAACATCCAGCAGGCCATCGGCAGGGGCAGGCAGGGGCCCGAAACGGTCCTTGAGTTCATCCCGTAGTCCCTCCAGCGCGGCCACAGATTCGGCCCCGGCAATACGCCGATAAAACACCATACGCTGGTGGCGATCCCCCACATAGTCCACGGGAAGATCCGCATCCACCGCGAAATCAACCTGGCAGTCGACACGTACCTGCACTTTCTCCTCAGCCTTCAGATCTTGGACGGCCTCTTGCAACATGTGGACATACATGTCGAAACCCACTGCCGCAACCTCGCCCGACTGCTCGCCTCCCAGGAGATTCCCAGCACCGCGCAACTCCATATCAATATTGGCGACCTGGAAGCCGGAGCCGACCGCAGTGAATTTCGCCAGAGTAGCCAGCCGAGCACGCGCATCCGCCGTCATGGCCGCGGTGGGCGGAACAACGAAGTAGGCAAATGCTCGACGGGTACTACGTCCAACCCGACCCCGAATCTGATAGAGCTGCGCCAGGCCAAATCGATCGGCATTGTTGACGATGAGAGTATTGACCAGCGGCAAATCGAGACCAGACTCAATGATCGTGGTACAGAGCAACACATCAGCTTCGTGATTCATGAAACGAACCATTGCCTTTTCGAGGCCCGCCTCGGCCATCTGCCCATGGGCGACAATTATGCGCACATCAGGAACGAGCATTGAGATTTGCTGCTCCACGGTAAGAATATCCTCCACCCGGTTATGCAGGAAGAAGATCTGTCCACCACGACCAACCTCGTACCGAATAGCCTCAGCCAGGGAGTCGGGATCGAAGTGCGTAATGGTCGTTTCAATGTCCTGCCGGCCCACCGGAGCGGTCTGAATCACAGAAAGATCGCGAATTCCCGTGAGCGCCATATGCAGGGTTCTAGGAATGGGGGTAGCGGTAAGCGAGAGCACGTCGACACTGGTACGTAGAGCCTTCAGTTTCTCTTTGTGGCCGACACCAAAGCGGTGCTCCTCATCGATGATGATCAGCCCCAGGGATTTGAAACCAATGTCCTTTCCGAGCAGACGGTGGGTGCCGATGACAACGTCCACGGTCCCTGCCTTGAGTCCCTTTGTGACCTGATTCTGTTCGGCCCGGCTCTTGAAACGACTGAGGCTCTCTACTTTCACCGGATAGTTAGCCAAACGACGGGCAAAACTGATGCGATGCTGCTCGGCCAAAACGGTCGTGGGTACCAGAACCACCACCTGCCGACCATCGAGAATGGCTTTGAAAGCGGCTCGGATGGCCACCTCAGTCTTGCCGAAGCCGACATCGCCGCAGACCAGACGGTCCATGGGGACGGGACGCTCCATGTCCCCCAATACCTCCTCGATAGCTTGCTGCTGATCAGGCGTCTCCGTGTAAGGAAAACCGGCCTCAAATTCGCGGTAATAATCGTCTCCGGGTGTGAAGGCATAGCCCTCGGCCTTCTCCCGCTTGGCGTATAGTTCCAGCAGGTTGATGGCAAGCTTGCGAGCCGCTTTGCGCACCTTGGTGACACGGTTCTCCCAACTTGCGGAACCAAGGCGGTCAAGCCGCGGCCCCCCTTTGCCGGAGCCCACATACCGCTGCACAACACCGGCGTTGTGGATCGGCACGAAGAGGGAATCCTCCTGGGCATACTCAATCTTCAGGCAGGTATATTCGCCGGCCCCAAGGAGTCGCCGCTCAACTCCTCCGAAGCGGCCGATGCCATAGTCCCGGTGCACCACGAAATCGCCCTCCTGAAGGGCCAGCATCTTCTCCTGGTGGGCAGCACTTGTTTCCTCCTTCACCCGCCGCACATGTTTGCGATCGAGGAGCTCAGCAGCAGTCGCCAGGTAGTACCCGAAATGCGCTGCATCGACGCCGTACTGCAGAGCAGAAATGTGGATTCGGACCCCTGGAAAGGGGCGCGCAGAGGTCAATGCCGACCAGGTCAGAGAGCCTTCTTCCAGGCGGGCCGAAAGCCCCCCGGCCATGACTCGCCGGGCAAGCTGTTGAGCCTCCCGCTCAGACCCCGCCGCCAGGAGGACAGGCAGATGCATCCGCCCATAGCGATCGGCGGTTTCGATAAACTGTGATATCTTGTCGCTACCTTCTTCCACGGGGCGCAAGGAACGGGGTAGCTCAACCTCGAAATGGAGGTTGGCTTCGGGATCCAGCAGCCCGACATTGACGCGTGTGAAACGGGCGAAATCGAGGTCGCTCGACGCCACAAAGAGCCTGGTGGGGGGCAGGGCCAAACGCTGCATGCCCCGATAGGCCTCATAGCGTCTGAAATCCGATTGCCGCTGGGCATCGAGAGCGCCGTCTACCGCGGCGAGGTCATCGAAGAGAAGCAGCCACTGATCGGGGTCGAAAAAGTCAGTGCAGGAAGCGGTGTGCCCGAGGAGCAAAGGCATGAATGCGTGGGCCCCCACCGGCAATTCACCATTTCTCAACGTATCGGTGATCTCAGACAACCTGGTGGAGGGGAGATCCTGAGAGTCCGCCAGCTCCAAGACGGCATCGCGACTGCGAGCCAGAATCTGACTCCGATCCACTACCTCTGTGGCCGGGAAGAAGAGAGTCTCATCCACCCGCGCCGTGGTCATCTGGGTATCGGGAACAAAACGGGAGATGGCTTCTATTTCGTCACCAAAGAAATCGATACGTACAGGGCTATTCGTGCCGGGCGAGAAGAGGTCCACGAGACTGCCACGCACCGCAAATGTGCCCTCTTCATAGACTGCCGACACTCGAGTGTAGCCCGCTGCCACGAGCACTTCCACGAAGAGTTCCCGGTCGATCGCATCCCCTTTTCGCAGACGCTGAGTTCCCGCCCGCAATGCGCTGGGCGTAGGCAGGCGGGTGAGCAGCATCGTCGCCGGTGTCACCACGATCCCGGGTCCATCGGTGGAATCGGGTTGCAGCGCCGCGACGCGACTCAGCGTACCCAGCGTTTCGAGAGTACGTCGAGCATCGACCGATACATCGATATAGGGTGACAACGCAGTGCGAGGAAGGTGCAGAACACGCTCCCATTCCCGACCGTCATCTATCAGTTGCCGCAATTCATCAGTCAAAGCGACAGCCCTGGGGGCATCCCGAGCCACCAGAAGGATGCGACGACCTGTTTCTGCCCGGAGGAAAGCCGCCAGATGAGGTAGAGTCTCGGGCACCACCCCAGAAACATGGGCGCGCACCTCTCCGCCGTGGCACAACGTCTCGATCAAGCGGGCAATCGCCGGGGAGAGAGGCATTACTGATTATACGGCAGCAAGACCGCCGGAATCGCCTCAAATACCAGCGCGATGGATGATGCGTCCGTGGTTCCGTCGCCGTCCAGGTCGATGTCCTGAGGGATGTTCTCAACGAACGTAACGATAAGCTCTGGAGGGACCGGCAGATACTCTTCTGGAATGGCCATAATCAACTCAACGAGGTTCTCCTTGGTTATGGCCCCGCCGACAACTCCTGCCAATCCCACTACGTGGCCATCGTCATCGAGGGTGACATCGGCCTGGACTTTCGCCGCGTACAGGACCGTCTCAGAACTCTCACCGTTTGTGAAGCTGGCCTTGAATGGGAAGATATAGCCAGAGCCGCCGGCATCAAGCACGCCATCATTAATAGTCGCGTTGTCGAAAACCACCTGATTGTTGCAGAGGGGATCGAAGTTGAGACCAGAAACATCGTACTCACAAACCTCGTGCTGAAAATCGCAGGAGGGATTGGAATCGGCCAATGTAGCGTAGTAAAGATTGAGCACAAACTCCTCGCCGTCATGGGAAGGCTCGACCAACTCAACTGTGAAGATGAGTGGATTGTCGAGGTTGACCAGATTCTGCGCGATGGTCTCGTCGATGAAATCACCCGCCAACATCAAGGAGTTATCGAGCCCCTGCTCGCAGTTGCCGTCCGGGGAACACGTTTTGAGGTCATTGTCCACGTTCAGAGCTTCCCCCGGGAAGCCACCATCTCCAACCCGCAAATTGACGAGCTTGACCGCCTCGTCACTGAAGGTAAGGTCGCAGGCGGGACAGAGTCCCCACCATTGCTCCGTACCGATACACTTGCCGAAATTACAAAGATCGTCGAGTGTACAATCGGCCCCGTCATTGCAGGGGATCTCGTTGAAAACGTAAAGGCAACCGTAGGCCGGATGGCAGCTCTCATCAGTGCACATGTTGCTATCATCGCAGTCAATCGGGTCGGGGTCCGAAACGCAGTTACCATCCTGGCAGTGGTCATTGGTGGTACAAACATTCTTATCCGCGCAGGTCAGCGAATCGTCAGGATGGCTGACGCAACCTTCGCCCTCCTCCGCTTCACTATCGCACTGGTCCGCAGTACAGGGATTATCGTCATCACAGAGTTCGTGGTTAGGTTCGTGGACGCACCCCAGGGCGAGATCGCAGCTATCTGCGGTACACTGGATTCCATCGGCACAGGTCGGCGGCGAACCAGGCAGGCAATCGCCATTGTCACAGAAGTCATTTTCGGTGCAGATGTTATCGTCTTCGCACGCGAAGCCCGCGGCGGCATAGGCGGCCTCGGTTGGGGTCGCGGTTGAACAAACTAAACAAGGGTTGTCGGGCATCGGCTGCCCATTCTCGACACAAAGCTCATCGATGTAACACCAACCGGCAGCTACGGGTTCATCACCGCAGCCGCCCTCGCCATCGCAAGCTCCGACACCGCACTCACCCCAGTCACAACTGTAGGGAGTCCCGGCGCAAAGGGCTGCCTTGCACAAGTCATCTACGGTGCAGGGGTCATGGTCGTCACAGAACGTACCATCCTCTTTGTCATGGCAAGGCGATAACTCCTCTTGAGTTTCGGCCAGATCGGACCCGGCCAGATCGGACCCGACATCCGTCTCGCTGGAGCTACTGCTGCACGCTGGCAGCAGCAGTAAAGTAGCAGCTAGAGCCAACGTCTTGCACCATTCCATCTCTCACCCTCTCCAGTCCAAATTGAGCCCGACGCCCAGGCCGGTTGATATCATAGCGGAGGTACGCGCGTCTACTCAAGTTATCGTTAGCGGGGTGGAGACTTCCACTCGGTTTCGGCCGTTTTCTTTGGCCCGATAGAGGGCCTGATCGGCGCGTTCAACCAGGACCTCCGGGAGATCGCCATGGTCGGGGCTGGTGGCGACGCCACACGAGGTAGTTACCAGAATGGTCTCTCCTCCAACTTCCACCCGTTGCTTTTCGATAAGGCGCCGAAGTCGCTCCGCTAGCGCTCCGGCCCCCTCTAGATTCGTTTCGGGCAAGATTAGTGCAAACTCCTCGCCACCATAGCGAGCCGCAATGTCAATGCCCTCTCGCACAGTATCCAACAGGCAGCGGGCGACCACTCGCAGCACCTCGTCCCCAGCCTGATGCCCATAAGTATCGTTGACCTTCTTGAAGTGGTCGATGTCGACCATAACGACGGAAAGATGGCGCTGATATCGTTTGGCAGTGCGCAGTTCTTCCTTGAGACGGTGACGAAAGTACCTGGAGACGTAGAGTCCCGTGAGTCCGTCTGTGATGGCGGCCGTGTATAGTTGGGCCCGCTCTAAGCAGCGGGCGGCCTGCGACGCTAGAGCCTCCAACAGGTCAGCATCCTCACTCTCAAAGGGGTGCTCCGGACGAGCTACAACCATGGCACCGCCGGCCTCCGCCTGGAGGTGCAACGGGAAGCCGCGAACATATTGCTGGACCGAAGGTTGCTCATCGGCCGCAAAAGTGTCGGTCACCGGCTCACCCTCGACCACCGCACGTAAGGCCACTGCGTGAAGATGGTCGAAAACCGGTCCGGTGGCTCCCCGTCGGTCAACCCCCGCGGTTGCAACCAGTCGGGCGCCTTCTTCGTCTGTTTCTCCTGCAACCCAGATGGCCCCATACTTTGACTTCAGCCCCTTGACCGCTTCGCCGAGAATAGTATCAAGGAGGCCCTCGGAATAATCCCCGGCATTCATGGCCTCGGAGATGCCATAAAGAATCGTCAGGTCGTGAACCCTGCGGTCCAACTGACGGTAGCTTTCATTCAACTGCCGCAATGTGGTCTGCAGGCTGCCCCGCATCTCCTCGAAGGTACTGGCCATCTCCCTCACTTCCCGCGGTCCGCCCATCTCGCCGAGAGGGTGATCCAGCTTCCCGCCGGCGATCTCCCGGGCCGCTTCTGTGAGGCGACGGATGGGCCGTGCGGTGGAGAGCGAGAAGAGCACCGCCAGTGCGGAGGCGAGCAAGAGCACCCCCGCAAAACCAAGGGCGAGCAACCCTACAGGGCGCTGTGACTCAGCTTCCAGTCGGCTGCGAACAATCGCCGTACGAGCAGTCCCGATAAGTCGCCCACCAGCGCGGATCTCCGTCGCGGCGGTGAGATAATCCTGCTGGGCGAAAGGCTCGAATTGCTCACCCAACCGCTGCTCGTCCGAATGAGCCCAGATACGCCCATTTCGATCAGTAACTACTGCAACATCGACTGGAGTATTCGACGCCACTTCGGCAACGATCCCTTGCAAAGTCGGTAGATCTTTGGCTGCGGCTGAGTTGAAAGCAGCCGATGCCAAACCGGCCGCCACAACATCTACCTCTTCACCGTAATGGCGCTCCAAAGCCTCACGATATGAATGAAGGGTAACCCACGCGGTGGGACCGATGGCCAGCAAGACGAGGCTCAGTGCGCCCAGCAGCAATCGCATGAAGATCGTTTGAAATGGCCCTTGCACCCCTATTTCCCCAGCAATCGGACTCCAGTATACTGCTCATCCGTTGCTGGTTCAAAGCCAAACAGGTCTCGCAGTGCTGTCTCTTGCAGACGGTCCGTTCTGATGCGCAGGAACGCAGCCTGAACTTCGGCCACCAGGGATTCATCGAGATGCGACCCCGCGACGATGGGCTCACCGGGAATCGCCTCGGTCTGCGCCAGCACTCTCAGCCGCATTCGTCGAGCACGATCCGCGACTGTGAAGTAGGCCCTCTCAAAGACCGCTCCGGCATCGTATTCTCCTAGCAAGACTGCCATGAGAACTGCATCGTGAGACCCTAGAAAGTCAGTCGCTTCGAAGTCTTTCTCGAGGTCAAAACCGGCCTCAGTTAGTAAGTTGGCGGGATATACGTAGCCCGACGCGCTTTGCTCATCGACGAAGGCAAGGCGCTTCCCTCTCAGATCCGCCAATTCCTTGATCCCACTTCCTTCAAGGGTAAAGAGAATCCCGGCATACCCCGTCTTTCCTGACCAGATCGGGCGAACCAGCGGAACCATTTTGGTTCGCTCTCGCTCGACCACGTAAGTCGCAGTGCCCAGCCAGGCCAGGTCGATTTTGCGCTCCGCCAACATCTGGACACAGGAGGCGTAGTCCGGTGCCAGCACCAACTCTACTTCACAGCAGGGCAATTGCTCATCCAGCAAGGTCACCAGTCCGGAGTAGACGCGATAGGCTTCACGAGGCGAGACGTTAGGTATACGACCGAACCGAAGGGTCCGGACCTTTGCCGCGGCCGCCTCAAATTGTGGTTTTGGAGGAGTCTCTTCCGTGGGTGTCAGGGTACCCAACAGAACCATTGTTCCCGCAAGGAGCGCTAGCGCCAGGACAATGGCGACCGCTGCCGTCGAGGACAACCTGGGTTCTGACTCGGACATGATACTCCGGGGGCTACTGACAAGTCCCGGGGTCTACGCACTTCCATTCGCCGCCGATGGCAGCCCGAATTTGGCCGTTCTCACACTGCGGCGGAACCCCCTCAGCCTTGGAACCGTCGTTGCAACGGGTCTCGGGATTGGGTTCTTCGTCGCCAGCCTGCTGCACGTAGGAGGTCCAGGACTTGATGAAGCGGACCATCAGGACTTCCCGACGGGAGAGAGTCTTGCTCGAAGCCATGGCCTGCAACCGTTTGTTGATGAGGTTGAGTTGCGCCAGGCTCTCTTCGAACTTCTTGCTCAGCGGCTCATCAAAGTCATCATCGAAGGTCTTCTGGCCCATGGACTCCTGGAGGTCATCGTCAAAAGCCTTCACGATTTCCTCTTCCAGATGGAGTTTGTCCGGGTCCGCAAGGAGTTGACGTAGTCGGGAGTTCTCGTTTTTCAGCACTCCGACAAAGTGGCTATTCAACTCTGTCACCGACTCATTGGTGATTCGACCGATGAGGTTATCGAGCGACTTCTCCCCTTCCGCAATGAGCACCTGGACGAGTTTTTCCGCACCTTCTTTGGTGAGGAAATCCACGAGATCCCGCTTTTGCGAAAGAATCTGTTTTTTGGCTGCCGCCACCATCTCCGGTGCGTTGGAGCGAATGGTGGTCACAAAGGCCTCCCGAACAAATGCCGGGGTCCCCATTGTTGCAAGCGTGCTGGACAACCAGAACATGTAGCCAAAGACGATTAGACTGATTACAACACCGACAATCAGCCTGATCTTCATGCTCTTCTTCTCTTTATCCAACTGAAGGCGAAGGAATTCTTTGGCTACCTTGAGTTCCCCTGCACTATCGCTGGTCATATTCTTCTTCTCTTCTGTCATGGCATCCTCCCCCGCTACTCGGTTTCCGGTTCGGTTGCCGCCGCGGCCGCCTCTTCAGCGGGCTCGTCGACAATCTTCATTTCGGCTTCAGCCCCTGCCGGCGCTGCTGCTTCGGCGGGCGCTTCTTCAGCGGGCGCTTCTTCAGCGGGCGCTTCTTCGGCGGGCGGGGCAGTCTCCTCGGTACCAGCCGCGGCTGTTCCCTCGGGGGTCTCTGCGTAGGCCGCGTTCATCAACTCCATGAAGAGCTCAAGCATCTCGCCTTCCTGCCCAGACTGATTCTCCAAGGCCGGGTCGGGGCGATAGCCCTTGATCACCGTGTCGTTGATCTTAGCCATGGCCAGATAGTAATCCTCGACAATGCCGAGCATGTACTTGACCGTCCACATCTCAAATGCCTTGTTCAGACGGTTGACCATCTTGCCCAGTTTCTCGGGGTCATCCTTGAGCTCAGGATAGAGTTCCAGAAGCAGTTCCTTGTGGACCTTCTTCTCCAACTCCATAGCCTGATGGATTCGGTCTTTTATCTTATCCCCGCTCTGTGATTGCAGACGGTCCAGCTCGCTGCCCAGCGTTTCAGCCAGGCGCTCACCACCCTCTTCCAGACCACGCTGGAACTCCTTGGCAAGCTTTGGAGCTACATCATCTACGAAAGAACGCAGAACATCATTGAGAATCGGCATCAATTCTTCGCCAGCCTTGACGGTTTCCTGGGTGATGCTCTTTTCCGGGAATGCCGACATTATGCCCATCACAGTGACCAACATGAAGATCACGATCAGCGCGAGCACAAAAACCGGGAATATCACCCGAATAAGGCCGTTCCACTTAACCGCAGTCTGGTACTCCTGAATCAGTGATTGGGCACTCCCTGAATCCGCGGCGATTGCCTTCACGGCAGCGGCCGGAGTTACCGGCTCTGGCTTCGGCTCTGGCTTCGGCTCTGGCTTCGGCTCTGGCTTCGGCGCTGGCTTCGGCGCTGGCGCTGGCGTCGGAGCAGGTTTCGGCGCTGGCGTCGGAGCGGGTTTCGGGGGCGGCGCGGGAGACGGGGTCTCCTTTGCTACTGTCGGCGGGCTGGGGACCGGAGTTTCCGGCTTTTTTCCATCACCACCAGGGGGAACAGTTCCATTCGTGCTCATCCTCTACCTCCTTCCACGGTTCGAAGAGCGTGCAATACTATCCGTACTCAAGAAAACACTTTCAGGGCTTGTGGCTAGCTACCGCATACCGTTTTCCCATAGTCGCAACCCCTTTGTCAAATCAATTGGGGAAGTCTACCACGACCCCTCAAAACTATCGCCCCACACCCGCCCCCCGCAGAACATCTGCCCAATGAGCGGGACAAGTGCTGTACAGCTTGATTTGTAACGGGTTATTAACGATGATGACGACAGCTTGATGAGGAGAGGAAGGAAACGATGTTTGGGATCTTGCAGGATCGAATTTACGAAGAACATGATACGGGTGCGCATCCCGAGCGACCACAACGCCTGGGCGCGGTGCGACAGGGTATAGCTGACGGGCTGGGCAGCACTACCTACGAATCGCTAAAGCCCGTTCCCGCTACTGTATCCGACCTGAAATTGGTCCACGACCCGGACTACGTCGCCTGGGTGCAAACCCAAATTGAGGCGGGGGCCCCGCGACTCGATGCGGACACCGCGGTCTGCTCTCGCTCCTACGACGTATCGCTGAATGCGGTAGGTGGTTCACTGGCAGGCATCGATGCCCTGATGGACGGACGCCTACGGTACGCCTTCTTTGCCGTGCGTCCCCCAGGCCATCACGCTGAGCCAGACCGCGCCATGGGGTTTTGTATATTCAACAATGTCGCCATCGCCGCTCGCCACCTGCTGCGCCGCCAAGGACTGAGCCGCGTGGCCATCTTTGATTTTGATGCTCACCATGGCAACGGTACGCAGGCGGCCTTCTACGGCAGCCCGTCGGTCTTCTACTGTTCGATTCATCAATGGCCCTTCTATCCGGGGACCGGACAAGCCGACGAGATTGGAACAGGGGATGGTCGGGGGACAACTCTGAACCTGCCATTCGCCTCTGGCGCCGGAGACGATGAGTATGAAGAAGCTACTCAGCGCTTTGCCGATGCCATGGACACCTTTCGTCCTGAAATGCTTCTGGTTTCCGCCGGCTACGATGCCCATTGGTCGGACCCGTTGGCCGGTCATCAAGTAACTGAGAGAGGGTATGCCAACATCGTCACCACCCTGGTCGAAATTGCACGGGCTCATACGGGGGGACGAATGGGCTTCTTTCTTGAGGGTGGTTACAATCTTACGACCCTCCGCAGTTGCGTGGCGACTACAATGAAGACCCTGGTGGAAGTCGGGTAGATCACTTCGCGATGTTGGGTTTGGGGTTGACATTACTGTGGATTCATCTATATTCCCGCCGGGTTAATTTAAAGGAACAGCCACCTATTACGCTGGTCCGACCCATGAACGGAATGAAAACTGGGGGGGGAAGCGGTTGCCGGAAGGTCCGGGATTCTGCACCCTGCACAATCAACACACTGGAGGTTCACATGTCGATTTCCCCGGAGAAGAAGGCAGAGGTCATTGAGCAGTTCAAGCAGCATGACAGCGACACCGGGTCACCCGAGGTCCAGGTTGCGATTTTGACGGAACGTATCCGCACTCTAACGGAGCATTTCAAGACGCATAAGAAGGACCACAATTCCCGGCGCGGATTGTTGACACTTGTCGGCCAGCGCAGGAAGATGCTTGCCTATCTAAGCTCGATGGATATCCATCGGTACCGCAAATTGATCAAGGAGTTGGGACTCAGAAAGTAGTCCAGCCCCCTTCCTGGTACCCCACCTACGAATGTTTTGGAGGAAAAAAGAACGATGTATCTGAAAAAGACACTAGAGATCGGTGGTCGCACGTTGACTATCGAAACTGGAGAACTGGCCAAGCAGGCCGATGGCTCCGTCCTTGTTACCTACGGTGAGACCGTTGTGCTGGTTACCGCCGTCATGTCCAAGAACCCCAAATCACTACCCTTCCTGCCGCTCTTTTGCGACTACGCCGAGAAGACCTATTCGGCAGGCAAGATTCCCGGTGGCTTCTTCAAGCGTGAAGGACGCCCCACGGAGACCGAAGTACTTGGCTGCCGGCTCATCGACCGCCCCGTGCGACCGCTCTTCCCCGAAGGTTGCCGCAATGAGTTGCAGATCGCAGCCACTATGCTCTCTTACGACAAAGAGAACCCTGGCAACATTATGGGCTTGACGGGTGCTTCTTGTGCCCTCATGACTTCGGACATCCCCTGGGACGGCCCGGTTGCTGGCCTGCGGGTAGGGCGTATCGATGACAAACTCGTCATCAACCCCACCAGAACCGACCTGGAAGAATCTGACCTGGAGTTGATCGTGGCGGTTGGCCGCGAGGGCGTGGTCATGGTTGAAGGCGAATGCGACTTCGTTCCTGAAGAAGTAATTGCTGAGGCCCTGGTCTTTGCTCAGGAAGAAGCTCAGCCGCTGCTGGCACTCCAGGAAGAGATGGCCAAGGAATTAGCCATTCCCAAACGGGAAATCCCCCTTCCGCCGGAAGATGCCGACCTTGAAAAGGTGGTTTTTGACAAGGTTGCTGGACCCCTCAAAGAGGCACTGGCAATCAAGGTGAAGCTGGAGCGATATGCCGCCATTGACGCCCTCAAAGCCGACTTCAAGGCCGAGATGGGCGAAGATTACCCTGAGCGGGAAGAAGAACTCAGCCGCTACTTCGGGCGCGCCAAGAGCACGGTAGCCCGGACCATTATGGTGGACACCGGCCTGCGCATCGATGGCCGCAAGGAAACTGACATCCGGGACATCTCCGGGCGCACCGGCTTCCTGCCCCGGACCCACGGCTCCGCCCTCTTCACTAGAGGCGAGACCCAGGCATTGGTTACTGCAACTCTCGGCTCGGCCAACGATGAACAACGCATTGACGCCCTGACCGGCGACTTCCGCAAGAAGTTTATGCTTCACTACAACTTCCCGCCATACAGCGTCGGCGAAGTGAAGCCTATGCGTGGACCGTCTCGACGAGACATAGGTCATGGCAACTTGGGCGAACGTGGAGTTCAGCGGGCGCTTCCTGAAGTAGACGACTTCCCGTATACCGTGCGGATTGTCTCCGAAGTACTGGAATCCAACGGATCCTCTTCAATGGCCACGGTTTGCGGCGCTTCGCTGGCGCTGTACGATGCCGGTGCGCCAATGAAATGCCCGGTGGGCGGTATCGCCATGGGGCTGATCAAGGAAGGGGGCAAGTTCTTCGTGCTCTCAGATATTCTTGGTGACGAGGACCACTTTGGTGACATGGACTTCAAGGTTGTCGGTAACCGCGAAGGCGTCTCGGCTGTCCAAATGGACATTAAGATTGCGGGCCTCCCATTTGACGTCCTCAAGCGTGCCTTGCTGCAGGCTCGCGACGCACGTAACCATATCATCAATGAAATGGAGAAGGTCCTGCCGGAGCCGCGCCGAGAACGCAGCCCCTACGCACCGACCATCACCACGATCCAGATCAATCCCGAGAAGATCGGCGCACTCATTGGCCCGGGTGGCAAGAACATCCGCTCCATCGTCGAGCAAACGGGCGCTGACATTAATGTCGACGACGACGGCCGCGTGGCCATCGCCGCGGTGGATCAGGAAGCTGGCGACATGGCCATTGAGTTGGTCAAGGCCTGCACCGCCGAGGCGGAACTGGGCAAGCTCTACACGGGCAAGGTCGTTCGTATTGTCGACTTTGGCGCCTTCATCCAGATTCTGCCGGGGATTGATGGTCTCTGCCACATCTCAGAGCTGTCCGACCGTCGTGTCAGAAGCGTGGAAGACGTGCTCAAGGAAGGCGAAGACGTCCTGGTCAAGGTCATTGGCATTGACCCCAAGAATGGCAAAGTGAAGCTCTCCCGCAGGGAAGCGCTGCAGAGCTAGCAGCATTGCCATGCTCCCCCCTCCCATCTCTATTCCCATAACGATCCTGCCCCATGGCGAAGGCCTCGCGCTACCGTCATACGCTACAGCCGGGGCCGCGGGGATGGACCTGCGTTGTGCCCTTCCTGGGAAAACCACCTTTGGTCCCTTGGAGAGGAAACTCGTACCCACGGGCCTGGCGCTTGCCATTCCTCCTGGGTTTGAAGGGCAGGTACGACCTCGTTCGGGACTCGCTATCAAGTATGGCTTGACCGTTCTCAACGCCCCGGGAACGGTGGACTCCGATTACCGCGGCGAAGTGTGCGTCTTGCTGGTCAATTTGGGGAACGACCCGGTTACACTCGCTCGCGGCGACCGAATCGCCCAACTCGTCTTCGCGGCCTGCGTTCAAGGTGAACTACGTCAAGTGGCCGCCCTCAACTCAACGGAGCGCGGAGAGGGCGGGTTTGGCCATACCGGTCGCAGTTGAGTTTCGGGGAATGGTTCATGGGCCTTCCGAGTTCTTAACCCGGGCTTCAAGGCACCTGCAAATAGCGACGCGCACCAGAGAACTTCCTTGCTGCAGCATCGTCTTGAAGCGTAACACTTGATTCGTAGGCCGGAAGTGATGACAATAATTGGCAGCAAGATGCCCGTTGGCATTCCGACGATCCCGGAGGTCTTTCGTATGTTGCAACAAAGAACCGGCTTGGTTCTATCCTCTCTCTCAGCACTGATCCTGTTAAGCGTAGCCTGCCACTCCGAGGCCGACAATCCTCCCACTCTAGCACCCCAGGCAACATCGGAGGGGATCCCCGCATCGTTGACTGATGGCCCACAGCGGCCGGCGTTGGCAATGGGTGGTGCGGCACAATGGCTTGCCGCCAACGCCGCAGCCCCTAGCGGGGACGATGAGGAGCAGAAAGAAAGAGACAAGTACTGGGGTGGGATCGAATTTGGGCCTGAGCAATTCGACGAGGTGCTTGAGTTTATCAAGCAGGAGTACATTGAGGAGAAGCTCGACGAGAGCCGCGCTTACGTCTCTGCCGCCAACTTCGCGCTCTCGACCTTGGAGCCTGGTTATGAGTTGATGCCGGTAGCCTACTACAAGACCCACAAGGACGACCCGGTGGTTGAGCTGGTAGGTGATGACCGAGATGCTCTGAACCTCAAGCGAAGAGAGCACTTTCGCAAGCGCCACGATGAAGTTCAGGCTGCCTGGAAGGAAGTGATTTTCGCCAGGGACCAATTTGACAGACTCATGGCCTTCGCAGTGGTGCAAGGCAGCAAGGGGAAGAAGAAAGTCACAGCAGATCGGCTCTGGCTGGCCGCGGCCCAGGGGTTCCTCTACGCCCTTGATCCCCACTCTGCATTGCTTAGCAAGAAGGCGTGGGAAGAATCAACTTCCGAAACACAGGATGCCAGCTTTGATGGGATTGGGGCCTTGTTGACACAGCGCTTTGAACCGTCGAAGACCTTGCGCAATCGTCTCGACGGCAAGACCCGCAGCCTGGACCGCAAGGATGCCTTCCTCCTGGTGGAATTGAAAGAGGAAGATAAGCTCAAACGGCGCACTTTCGTCGAGAGTCCCATGTCGGGACAACCTGCCGAGCGTGCCGGTATCTGGGCTGGTGATGAGATCGTAAAAGTAAATGGCGATTCAGTGATAGACATGCCACTGGACAAAGTCGTCTCCATGATTCGCGGTAAGCGAGACACGGAGGTAGTGCTTACGGTCTTACGTGAAGGGGTTCCCGGGGACGTCGCAATCCCCGTAACCCGGGCCCGCATTCGAGTCACTAACGTAGAAGGCCGACTGCTGGAAGATTACCCTTGCATCGGCTACGCAAAGCTTACTGGCTTCATCGATACCTCCTTCGACCACCTCGACGCGGAGATCAAGCGACTCAACGGTCAGTGCAGCGAAGGCGGCGGCATGCGGGGCTTGATCTTCGACCTGCGCAACAACTCAGGCGGTCTGCTGTCGCAGGGAGTTCGCATCTCAGACCTCTTTGTGAAGAAGGGCATCATCGTCACGGTCAAGAATCGCCGTAAGTCGGTCTTCACCTTCATGGGGGGTGGTGATGAAGTCTATAACGCCCATGCCGATGAGACACTTGATATTCCGCTGGTTGTGTTGGTAAACGACGGGGCCGCTTCAGCCTCCGAGATTGTAGCCAGCGCGCTCCAGGACAATGGTCGTGCCCTCATCGTGGGGGAACGGACCTTCGGTAAGGCGAGTGTCCAAACCCTTATCAATCCGTTACGGGGCAAAGGCTACTACATCAAATTGACCATCGCCCGCTACTTCAGCCCTAGCGGTCGAACGCTGCAGGTGGTGGGTGTCAACCCAGACGTAATAACCGCCCCGACACTTGATGGTAATATTCCCCTGGGCTTTCGGGAAGAGGATCTCTCCAACCACTTGCCACAGATTGATACCGATTACGAGTCAGCAAACAAGGAGCTAGCCGCTTCGCTCAAGACTTGTGTGGCACAGCGAGGCATCGCCGAGCGTATCCACCGAGACAATCCGCACCCGCAAATCAAATTCGATTTCCAGCTTTATCAGGGGGCCGACTATCTGGAGTGCTTGATCGCCGAGCTTCGTCCCGTGGAGCCAGACATCGTCGACTAGCGGACAGTGCCCAGGGAGCGGCAAATCCGCTTGACATGCCTCCTTACCGATGGTAGACAAATCGTGTTGAAAAGAGGGCGCCATAGCCAAGTGGTAAGGCAGAGGACTGCAAATCCTTTATCCCCCGGTTCGAATCCGGGTGGCGCCTCCAAACATCCCCCCTTTTTGCAGCGCACCTTTCTCGTCGCTCTCCCTGATTCTATCCCTGCGATCCAGCTTTCACGTAGAGTTAGATTTCGCGTGCATTTAAAGAGGCAATTGTGCTATAAGGTTCAGGACTTAGTGTATCATCGTAAGAGGGGAGGCCATGATGGCCCGAATTGCATACATAGCGCAACATCGGCGGGGCTTGCCCGAGTTGCTCAAGCAACTCTCAGAAACAGGATATGCGGTCTATCGCCTGGACCCTAACCAAATGGCCTACCGTTCACTACGCGACGATCCGCCAGACTTGATTCTCGCTGACGTTACGCTGCGGGGCGGCCACGTAAGGGAAGTCCTGGAGGCCCTCTCCAAATCTCCGATTACCCGGAACATCCCGCTCTCGGTGGTGGGCATCGCTCCCCCCGAGTTACAAAAGACTAAGAACAAGGCGCCACTGGCCCGTGGCCTGCACGTCGGCGCAGTAACCAGGAAGCTCCTCATCGACATCGTCAAGCAGCTCATCGTCGAAGATAGCTAGTCCCCCCATCACCCAATCCATGAGAGTACATCCTTAGTCTGCGGTCCCCCCCGGCAGCGCTGACGCCCCTTGAATATCTTCCCGCCGTTAGCAACTTAGAGTCAGGAGAAGAAAACAAGTGGCATCCATTGGATGCGCGGATGAAACGGTGAACTGAACGGGCTGGTAATGAAAGAGGCGACGCAACGAAGGTCAAGGATGAGCATGGTGGAACTCTTCTACTGTCGTTCGAAAAAACGGCGGGTGCAGATTTCCGATTGCCTGGAGCGTTATGTTGATGCCAATGCCTTTGACAAGAAACGTTCGGCGTGTTGGCGCTGCTATCAAGGGAAGAAGACCCGCACGGAATTCTCCCACGGCGCCTGACGCCGAGCCCCGAGTTGCCACTTCGGTGGCGACACTGCCTCAATCTCCCTCCCTGAAGCCCCGCCATGCCCCCGGCCGCGCCGCACATTACCCTGCCTTTCGCGGCGTTTAACACAGATGTGCCCCACCCTTAGGCCGGGTGGCATATCTCTCCCCCGCCTCGTAATACTCCCATCCTTGCAGAATCGTCGGGTTTACACACCCGCACGCGCGAGCTATACTCCGGTCCCTTGGAGCCACCACGGAGTGAGCCGCTTTGCGCACCACAACTGCCATCCTGACCATCCTCCTGCCGATACTCTTTAGCGTCACACCTGCCTCGGCCGACCCTGCCGATACCATTGGCATCTCCTGGTCTGGAAGAGCTACGGCGGGAGCTTGCGCCGCCGGCGTCGATGGACCAGCAGCGGCCCTCTACAATCCTGCCCTGGTGGGGGGTAGTGGCACTGGTTTTTTCGTCGGGGCCCTCTTCCTGCACAACTCATTGGACCCAGAGCTACCTGATGGCGATGCGCTTCAGACCTTCGTCGAGATGGGGGCCTCCCTGCCGCTGGCCGACTTCGGAGACTGGGGAGATCTGTGGCTCGGGATCACCGCCCTCTCGCCAGCGGATTCACTCTATGACATCGATCTGGCCGACGACGAGGAACCGGGCTTTCTCCTCTTCGGCACTCGTGAGCGACGCCTTTCGCTCTCTGCCGCGGTAGCATGGAGCATCTGGGGGCTCTTTGGGATCGGTGCAGGTTTCGAGTTACTACCCACCGTCGACGGCGCGGTCCAGGCCGACCTGGCAGATCCCCTCGGGAAGAACGATCTGCACGTTGATGTTGGCTACCGACTGAGTCCCACTGCCGGCCTGCTCTTTCATGTCCACCCCGATATCCGTATCGGCTTGACCTACCGCGGAGAGAATCGGACGCAAATCGACTTGCCCGTTGAGGTCCAGGCCGAAGGACTGGAAATATCTGCCTCCATAACTGCTCAGACCTACTACGTCCCCCACCGCCTCTCCATGGGTATCGAAGCCCGGCTTCCCTTCGGCTTCGCGGCTGAGCTGGACTGCGGCTGGCTACACTACGCAGATTTCCCTCGTCCTGCCCCAGCCGTTGCAGTCTTTGACAATGAGGGGATAGATACCCTCGCGGCCACCATGAACCCTCTCGCTATCCATGACGTGCTCTCGCCAAGTGCCTCGCTGAAGTTCGCAGGGCCCTTCGACGCGGCTCTTGGGTATCGCTTCGTTCCGGCCGCCACGGAGTCACAAACTGAACGCTCCAATGTCCTGGACAATGCCCGCCACCAGATCTCATTTGGTGGCAGAGTTCCACTTCCGGGATTCCGGGGTGCTGGTATTTCTGCCATCTATCTTACTGCCGATTTCTCGGCTACCTTGTTGCAGCCTCGCCGGGACGAGAAGGAGAGTCTCCTCTTCGACAATCCTGGCTACCCGTCCCTTCGGTATGGTGGCTTTCGGATCGCCTCGGGGATGGGGCTGGAGGTATCCTATTGAAAACCCTGCAACGAGCGCTTCTCCTGACCATCCTGCTGGCCTCCAGTTGCGGTACAGGTGCAGTTCAAGATAGCGATGACGACGGTCTCTCTGACGCCCAGGAACTGCTCTTGGGAACGGACCCCAACGACCCCGACAGCGATGGCGATGGGCTGGCAGACGGGGTCGATCCCACCCCCGCTCCACGCACCGCCAAAGCTCGACTTGATTTGACCATTTCCAGTTCACCACCCATCTTCGATGAGAAGGGCTGGACTTCAAGCCTGGTCGTCACCGTCGTAAATCAGGAGAATCTCCCAGTCAATGCCACACTGGCAGCCACCGCAGTCAAGGGAACCGCGCAAACGGCCCCTTTCAAACTTGAGAACGACAAGTTCTCCACAATCGTCACGGCAACAAATGACCAGGTGGCTCGCATTGAAGTCACGGCCGCCTACACTGGTTACCCCACCGCCAGCAGCACTGTCGTCATCTATTTTGTGAAACCGGAAAACCAGTTGCCACGGGCGGGGCTCAACCCATTTCCATATGACGGATTGGGGGGCGTCCTGGGGAAGCTGCGCGTCTTTGCCGTAGATGGCAACACGGCCTACGCCGAAGGGCTGACGCCGACGGGCGTAGAGGGGGCCTATGTCCTGATCCAGTTGACGGCAGACCCGAGCCAGAAGTGGGAAGGATTCACCGGACCCGAAGCCTACGTCGATTTTGAAGACCCCGATTTGAGAGGACCGGTGAACGTTACCGTGGCATTCGACGGACAACGACCCTTCTCGGCCATCGGCGCGCAAGCGTCGCACATCTGCCTGCCTTTGACTCCCTTCGACCCAGTTCCAGGGAGTGCCGACAACGAATCTGGCTCGATTTCTGGCACGGTCATTGGATTTGACGGGGCAACCGGGCTACCTCCATTTCCACCCACCAATACGGAGACATTCAGTCTCGCCATTGTCCAGGTCGGACTCAAGAACGTAAACCTCGCCTCCCTCTCCATGGGCTCGGTGCTGGAATGGGGGGACTTTGAGTCGGTGACCTGCGGCAGCGGCGGCGGGATCTTCGATTGCGTGCCGCCCAACATGGTACTCTACTTCGCCGATGGGCCCAGTGACTTCCGGATCGACGAACTACCACCCGGCAAGTACCTCATTTCAGTACTCGCCGGCGAAGCGGAAAACGTGCTGGAAGCACTGGAAAACCCCTACGACCTGACAATCGAACCTAGAGCCATGGGGTTCGCCGAAATCACCATCGAACCGGGTCAGGATTTGAGTGACCTGGAGATTCCCTTGACTGTGGATTTGGCGGCCCAGAAGGCCATAGGAGAGGGGCTCTTTGACGTAGCAATGGGAGGGTTCCCCACCGACCCGATAACCGGGGCCGAGATGGCCAACGGCTTGCTCTTGCCGGTGGCTGATACTGGCCCTCTGGGGTTCATTTGGGCAGATATCAACAGCGCCTACAACCGGCCCGATTTCGCCAATCCTCTATCCATCGTCTACCCGAGTTCGCAGCAACCAACAGCACAAGACCTGGGTCTGGATTTCTTCTACATGACGGTGGGCCTTGCCGGCCGCAAGGCGTATCTTGGCGCTGATCCCCCCGGTATCAGCACAGCCATCATCCGCAATCGCGTCGAAGGCTCACTGTTAGACATGAGCACGCAGGCCGCCTGGCTAGCTATTCCCCGGGGTATTTCACCGACTCCTCCAGCGCTTTTCAAACCAACGAAATGTCCGGTCGGCACTATTCTCCCTGATCCGCCTGGGAGTTGCGTTTTTGCCGATGAGATTCCCGACCATTACTGGCCTCTGGACTGGCGAGATCCGGCCAGTGTCCTCGACTCCACGAGAACTATCGCCTGGCATCCGGTGGCTCAACCCCGTTACGCAGACGCCTACTCAGTGCGCATCGGCTATCTGACACCGGCCCCTCGAGGATTGGTGCCTGGATACAGCATTGGAGGTCCCACTTCTCACAAACTTTGGGAGACGGTTGTAGATGGTCACGTCTTCTCTTTCCAGCTACCGGAGCTACCGCCCGACATCTACACTGATGCCTCTGGTCAACCTGTGGATCTGCTTCGCAACAGGGTACCCAGTCTGGAGCTGGAAAACGCGGCTTACCGTTACGGCGAGGGAACCCTCGAGGTGGAATTCAACGCCTACTTAATGGGCGATGGAAAGGCCTTCGATTTCAACGACAATTTTCTCCTTGAAGATCTGAACCTGAGTTCCCACTCGGTGAGCCAGGACAGTTACCTTTTTGAATTGGCAAAGTAGCGAGATCATTCATGAAACGAGATGCGGCTATTGGCATATTTGATTCAGGCATCGGGGGCCTTACTGTGGCTCGGGAGATCGCCTCCCGGCTACCCCACGAGACCCTCATCTACTTAGGGGACACAGCCCGGCTACCCTACGGCAGCAAATCAGCCGAAACAGTCATCAAGTACGCAGTGCGCAACGTCTCCTTTCTAAAGCAGCACGCACTCAAGGCCATTGTCGTGGCCTGTAACACCGCTTCTGCCGTTGTGCTTCCTGCCCTTCGAGAGATCATGGATGTCCCGGTGCTGGGTGTCATTGAGCCTGGAGCACGGGCCGCCGTGGCAGCCTCCCGAGGGGGGACCATCGGCATTATTGGCCAGCCGGGAACAATTCGCTCCGGTCGCTACGAAACCGCGGTACTACACCGCCTTCCAGAAGCGCTGGTGTACTCTCGAGCAACGCCTCTGCTGGTCCCTCTGGCCGAGGAGGGGTGGTTGGGTACAGAAGTCTCCCGGCTCGTCCTCAAAGAGTACCTGATGCCGCTCATGGAACGGGAAATTGACACCTTGGTTCTGGGGTGCACCCACTATCCGCTCTTCAAGCCGGAGATCAATGACCTGTGCGCCAAGACCTTTGAGCGCCAGGTCGTCCTCGTTGATTCTGCGGTCAGCATCACCGCCGAGTTAGAGCAACTCTTGACTGATTCGGATTTGCTCAAGGGCGATGATGAGCCTTCGCACCGCTTTTTTGCCACCGACTCCACCGAGACCTTCCGAGAGGTGGGGGCCGCCTTCTGGGGCGGTGATTTCCCCCAGGTGCTGCACGTTGATCTGTAGTATGATATGCTGACAAGCCTCTTTGGAGGAACCCAATGCGACTGACCAGAATAATCGCGCTGATATTGATGGTGCTCTTTACGTGGCTACCTTCCGGAATGGCGGAGCCGCCCGCAGAACCGAACCGCTTCTTTGAGCTCTACGATATTGCGGGCAGGCTCTTTCGCCTCAAGCAATTCGCCAACGAAGAAGGCGTCAAAGTGGTGGCCGTCGATTTTTTTTGGGACGGCTGTGAGCCGTGTAAGAAGGCTTTGCCCAAATGGCAAGCTCTCCACGAAAAATTCAAGGACAAAGGGCTCAAGGTGGTTATTGTGGATGTGCGTGCCGGGGACGATATCGCCACCGCCAAGCGCAAACTCAAGGCCTATTTCAAGGAGCATCCAGTCTCCTTCCCCGTTGTCTTCGACAAGTACAATATGGTGGCCAAGGAATATGGTGTTGTGGCCGCTGACAATTCGGTCTCTCTCCCCCAGGTTTTCTTGCTCGATCCCCAGGGTCGAAGTCTGCTCCAGACCCCGCTTTGCAAGGAGGCAGAGGAACGCGTCAACGAGCTGCTCTCACAGTAGGCGCCGACCAATCTTGCTTGCTGCTTCACGCACGCGCGAGTTTACTTTACAAGTCATATATGACGTGTTATTAAAAGAGTCTGGTTTTTCTGCGTTTGCAAGCGCAAGGAGTAAGGCATGACCGACGAAAAAGTAGACCTGGAACTGGACGACCAGTTGGAAGACATCCGTGTTGACGCGGACTACAACGCGGACTCTATCAAGCTCCTCAAGGGCCTTGAGGCAGTGCGAAAGCGCCCGGGCATGTACATTGGCGATACCGACGATGGCTCCGGCCTCCACCATATGGTCTTCGAGGTGGTGGATAACTCCATTGACGAGGCGTTGGCCGGGCATTGCGACACCATTACCATTACGGTGCACACCGATGACTCAGTGACAATCACTGACAACGGCCGTGGAATTCCGGTAGGCACTCACGAGTCTGGTCGGTCTGCGGCTGAACTGGTTATGACTGAATTGCACGCCGGCGGTAAGTTCGATGACAACTCTTACAAGGTTTCCGGTGGCCTGCACGGCGTTGGTGTTTCGGTGGTCAACGCGCTCTCAGAAGCCCTGAGACTGGAAGTCTGCCGAGAGGGCAAAGTCTGGCAACAGGACTACTGCCGCGGGGCCCCCATTACCGAATTTGTTACGGTGGGCAAGACTGAACGCACAGGTACCAAGGTCACCTTTCTGCCCGACACGCAAATCTTCACCAACACTGAGTTTCACTACGACCAGCTAGCCAACCGTGTGCGGGAACTCGCGTTCCTGAACCCGGGGGTAACCATCACTCTGGACGATGAGGAAACGGGCAAGCATACGGACTTCCGCTACGACGGTGGCATTGCCAGCTTCGTGGAGCACCTGAACCAGGCGAAGAGCCCGCTCCATCCGACCCCCATCCACTTCGTGGCCTCTCGCGGCACAACGAGCGTGGAAGTGGCCCTGCAGTGGAACAACTCGTTTCAGGAACAGCTCTTCTGCTATACCAACAATATCCGCAACCGCGACGGTGGGGCACACCTCTCGGGCATGAAAGCAGCCCTGACACGAACCCTCAACAACTACGCTCAAACCACTAATGTCCTGAAGAACCTCTCGGCCCTCTCCGGAGACGATGCTCGTGAAGGATTGGTCTGCATCCTCTCGGTGAAGATGCACGATCCCAAATTCTCCTCCCAGACCAAAGACAAGCTGGTCTCCAGCGAGGTCAAAGGGATTGTCGAGAACGTCATGAATGAGAAGCTCCTCGAGTATTTTGAGGAGAACCCCACCGAGGCCAAGAAGATCATCGAGAAGAGCGCTGATGCGGCGCGCGCTCGGGAAGCTGCCCGCCGGGCTCGAGAGATGATTCGCCGCAAGGGTGCACTCGACAGCGCATCACTCCCCGGCAAGCTCGCCGACTGCCAGGAGCGGAATCCGGAGGCCGCGGAAATCTTCCTCGTCGAGGGTGACTCTGCAGGCGGCTCGGCCAAGCAAGGTCGAGATCGCCGCTACCAGGCGATTTTGCCCCTGAGAGGCAAAATCCTCAATGTAGAGAAGGCCCGCTTTGACCGCATCCTCCGCAGTGAAGAAATCGCCATCATGATTACCGCTCTAGGTACAGGAATCGGCCCCGAGAGCTTTGATATCGAGAAGCTCCGCTATCACAAGGTCGTCATCATGACTGATGCGGACGTCGACGGACACCACATCCGCACACTACTCCTGACCTTCTTCTACCGACAGATGCCGGAGGTCCTGGAGCGAGGCCATCTGTACATCGCCCAGCCTCCGCTCTACAAGATCAAGAAGGGCAAGAAAGAGAGATACCTGGAAGATGAGCGTGCCTTGCAGGAGTACCTTTTGAGCAGCGGTTCCACCGGCATCGAACTAGTGACCGGAGAGGGTCAGAAAGTGATCGCTGGCGACCAGCTCAAAGCGATCATGGAAGGCATCATCAAGTACCGTAAGTGGATTGCGCCTTTCGCCCGCAAGATGGATGTGCGAATCGTCGATACTCTTCTTTCGGCAACCGAACTGTCCGCTTCTGCGCTCAAGGCGGAGGAGACGCTCAAAACGGCCGTTTCGCAAATGGACGAGTACATCAAGGAGAATTACCCGCAACTCACTCCCTTCGAACCACAGATTGAGCGGGATGAAGAGCACAGCGCCTTCCGGATCGTAGTGCATTCGGTGCTCGCTGGTGTGCCCAAGTTGACGGTCATCAACCAGGACTTCCTTGAAGCCAATATCTTCCTCCGACTCAAAGAACTCGCCGGGGAATTGAAATCTCTGGGCGGTGCCCCATACGTGCTGCGGAAGGAAGGGAGCGTCGATGAACTCTCCAACCTGGCAACCCTGGAGGGCACCCTCGACCGATTGATGGAATTGGCCCGCAAGGGCATCGGCCTGCAGCGCTACAAGGGTCTTGGGGAAATGAACCCCGATCAACTCTGGGAAACCACCATGGACCCGGAGCGCCGCACCATGCTTCAAGTCCGCATCGACGATGCGGTCGCTGCAGACCAGTTATTCACTGTGCTTATGGGTGATGAAGTTGAGCCACGCCGGGCCTTCATTATGGAAAATGCCCTGAACGTGGTGAACCTGGACGTCTAACCGATTTCGGGTGTGCCGTGACGATTCGCTTCGACCACTATCTCAACGACGTCGAGCGATTCTTCTACCTGGTCAGATTGTCTGGCTTCATTCTCTCCCCGAGGGACGTCGAGCGAGTGCGGGATTGGTACCTGCGCGGCATTCCGTTGCAGATTGTTGTTGAGGGGATCCTGGAGGGTGTCCGCCAATACCGATACAAATCGGGGCCAGGCGATAGATTGCCTCACCAACTTTCATTCTACTCTCACCATATCGGGGCACGCGTAAGATCCTACCGCACGCCTTCATCGGGGATTACCCAGAAAGCTCTCGAAGAGAACCATGATGTGGCTGATGATGACGGGATGCCCGGGGAAGTAACGCACCTCCAACGCGAGCTGGAGTTGCTTGTTGAGCGGGAGGAACGGGATCTCGAACGGGAGATCAAGAGCTTCGCGTTGGAGCGCCTGCACCGCCTCATAGTTGAACGTGCCGAAGAGGGTGACGAGAGCTGCCTGGAATACGCTCTGCAAGTCCTTGACGACGATATCCTCGCTCTCTATCATAGCCGTCTGGATGAGACGGTGCAGCAGACAGTTAGCCAGGAAGCCGAGGCCCTTCTGGCCGAGGAACGGGGGCTCGGCCAGCGCGCCCTAGCGGGTCGCCGCGAGGCCTTGAAGCAACAGGTATTGCGAAGCCGGCTCCAAATGTTGGAATGGACCCAATGAGTGGTGGCAGCAAAAAGAAGTCCTGCAAGGTTTGCAAAGGTGACACCTATCTTCTTTCGGTGGAAGGTGGGTTCGCTCACGCCAGGCGCTGTGAATGTACCGGCTCCTGCCCTCACTGCCTGGGCACTGGCATGGTCGTTACCACGGTAAAGGGCAACCGGCTGGCCAGTCCTTGTCGCTGCAACAGCCTCAATAGGCGTATCCAGCTTTTCAACGATGCCCATCTCCCCGGAAAGTTCACTGGTAGCTGGATCGAAGATCTGGAGGAGACACATCGCAGCCAGAAAGAGATCAAGTATCGGCTCCTGAAGTACCGCGAAACTTATCGCCGTACTGAGCCAGGTTTTCTATTCTGGGGAGAACCGGGGGTTGGAAAAACCCATCTGCTTTGTGGACTCATCGGCTATCTCACTCTGGAACGTGGAATCTCCTGTCGCTTCATAGAGTTCATGCGGCTCATCATGGACCTCAAGCAGGCCTACTCCAAAGGAGAGTGGGATTCCGCCGTTATTGCGCCGCTGCTGAGCACCGAAGTACTTGTGATTGACGAACTGGGGAAGGGCCGCAAGAGCGACTTCGAGTTGGATATCCTGGACCAACTCATCTCTTCGCGTTACAACGCCCAGCGCACCATCCACTGCACCAGCAACTACAACCCGGACTCCACCGTCGACGGGAATCACCAACCGGTGGATTTCTCGGGAGGTATCGAGAAGGCAATCTACGGCCAGGCTGCCGTCGGACTGAGAGAGCGAGTTGGGGACCGAATATTCTCGCGCCTTCAGGAGATGTGCCGCTTCGCCCAGGTTCAAGGAACTGATTTTCGGACACACCGAAACCGCCGGACGCGCTGATTCGGCAAGGGCCGAGACGCCATCGGGCATAGGGAGAAGAGAATGAACCACCCACGGACAATCGCTATTGTGACCCTGCTTTTCTTCAGCATCTTCGGGCTGGCTTGCCGCAGCCCCAAGAAGGTCCTCACCGAGCATGACAAGCAGCAAGTCAAAGATAGCTTGCTGCCTGAGCCTCCGACCGGACCCGAAATCGTCCCCGTCAACACTCTCTTCGAAGACAAGGTCAAACTCCTCTCCTACTCTGTCGACAAGCAGCAGGCCAAAGCCGGTGATACTATCGCCATGACCCTCTACTGGGAATGCCTGGCACCCGTAGACGGCGACTTCAAGATCTTCGTCCACCTCGACTCAACCAAGGCCCGCAAGACCTTTGACCACTATGCGGTGGGCGGACTCTACCCGACATCGAACTGGAAGAAAGGGGAGATCATCAAGGACGAAATGGCTCTGGAGCTTGACAAGAACTTCCCGGGGGGCCCCGCAAAGCTCTGGCTCGGCTTCTTTGATGCCAGCGCGTGGAAGGAGCAGAAACAGAACGTCCGCCTCGCCGTCAAGGATCCTGGCTCAGTCAGAGCGGACAAAGCTGATCGTCTCCTGGTCACCGCCTTCATGGTCGGCGATGTCGCCGAGAAGAGGCTCAAAGTTAAGAAGGTTGCCACCGCCCCGACCATCGATGGCAAACTGGACGAGCCAGCCTGGCAACAGGCTCTGATCAATGGCGGAGACTTCCACGCGACCGACGGCAAAGCGCTACCTGAAGACGAAGCTGTGGAAGCTGGAATCCTATGGGATGACACCAACGTCTACTTCGGTTTCAAGGTCAAAGACAAGAATATCCACACTCCCTACACGAAACGTGATTCAACCTTATGGAGCGGCGGAAAACGAGGGGCCTCCGATGTCATGGAGATCTTCCTCGATCCCGACGCCGACGGTAAAGATTACCTTGAGCTTCAAGTCTCCCCTGCCCGCACCATTTTTGACGCCATCTTTCCCCGCTATCGTTCCCCCGCATGGCAAGAGGCTTCGAAGGTTGACCTCGACGTTCAGCAAGGAGTAGTCCTCGACGGAACCTTGAATGACGATCAGCCCGACAAGGGCTACGTTGTCGAGATTGCCGTGCCATGGAAAGAATTGCCGGGGGTAGATGGACCTCCGTCGGCAGACCGATTGTTCCGGCTCAATTTCTTCAGACTCTCCAACTCCGGGACCTGGGCCGCGGCATGGTCACCGGTTGGGAATGATTTCCATGACATGGCCCTGGCTGGCCGCGTCACTTTCGTACCCTGAAAAGCCACGGTTTCCTCCCACCACAGGAATGAGCCATGCCTTCACCGCCGCCCACTCTCGACCCTCAGGCAATCCTCAACATGGAAGACCAGACTGCCCGGCTCGTCGCGGTCATGGCTCTCTTGCGCCATCCTCAGCTAGGTTGTCCCTGGGATCGAGAGCAAACCCTGGAATCACTGAAATCCTATCTGGTAGAAGAGACCTACGAGGTTCTCGACGCCATCGATTCCGGTGACCCCGATGAGGTCTGTGGAGAACTTGGAGACGTTTTGTTGCAGATTGCGTTTCAAAGCCAGATTGCCAGCGAAATGGGATGGTTTGACTTCCAGGATGTGGCCCGGACAATCGCTCTCAAACTGATCCGCCGCCACCCACACATATTTGGCGATTCTTCGGCCGAGACACCCGACGATGTTCTCAAGCTTTGGGAGACTACCAAAAAAGCAGAGAGGGCTGGCGGAGGACTCCTTGACGGGATTCCTCGCCACCTACCAGCCTTGCAAAAAGCCCACCGCATGACTCAAAAGGCGGCTCGAGTCGGTTTCGATTGGCCCGACGTCAGCGGTGTCCTCGAGAAGGTCCACGAGGAGGCCGGCGAACTTGTTGAAGCGGCGTCGCCCGCAGAGCAGGAAGCTGAACTTGGCGATTTACTCTTTGCCGTTGCCAATCTAGCACGCCACCTGAATATTGAACCCGAGATAGCGCTGCAGAAGGCCAATCAACGTTTTCAGCAGAGGTTCCGTCACGTCGAAACGACCGCCACGTCCAGTGGCAGAGAGCTTGATAGCATGACGTTGGCAGAGATGGATGAACTCTGGGAACAGGCTAAAAGACACGAGCGAGATGAAGGCTGATCTACCCACTGAGGCCAGCGACTCCCATCGGGGAGTAATGAAATCGGCTGCGATAATCACGCTCCTTACCTTTCTTTCCCGCATTCTTGGGCTTGTGCGCGAGCAAGTAAGAGGCTACTACCTTGGTACCGGAACATCGTCAGACGCGTTCGGGCTGGCTGCCACCATTCCCAACCTCTTTCGGAGACTGCTGGCCGAAGGCGCCATGACTGCGGCCTTCATTCCGGTTTTCACCGGCTACGTCAAGAAGGGCGACCGCAAGGCACTCTCCGCTTTCTTCTCCAACTTCATCTCACTCTTCACTTTCATCACCACGGTGGTCTGTCTCTTGGGCGTGGTTTACGCAGACGTAGTTGTACACACCTTCTTCTCCACTGGATTCGGCAAGGTAGAGGGCAAACTGGCCCTGACTATTCTCCTCACTCGCATCATGTTCCCTTACCTGCTTCTGGTCAGTTTGGCAGCAATCATCCAGGCGGTGCTCAACAGCTTCAAGGTTTTTGCGCCATCGGCCTTCACTCCCGTCCTGCTCAACCTCTGCATTATCCTGGGAGCGGTACTATTTCAGGACCACTTCCCCGATCCATCCTACGCGTTTGCCGCCGGCTTCCTGGTCGGCGGAGGGGTTCAGTTGCTCTTCCAGCTCCCCTGGTTCTTCCGCCTCGGCATCCGCGTCTCTCTTTCAGCAAACTGGCGCCATCCGGGAGTGCGTGAGCTCTTCCGGATCTTCGTACCGGGAGCCTTTGCCGCCGGCATCTACCAGATCAACGTCTTCGTTTCTCAGATGATCGCGGCGAGCCTTTACGAAGGGTCAATTGCAGCTCTACAGTATTCCGTTCGCCTGCAAGAGTTGGTACTGGGTCTCTTCGTAGTTTCAGTTACGACGGTGATTCTCCCGACTCTGGCTCGCCAGCACGCGGCAGGGGACCGGAAGGGATTCACGGGTACCAACCTGCTCGCCCTCGACATGATGGCACTGGTGACGGTTCCTGCGTCCCTGGGATTGCTGGCATTGCGACGGCCCATTATCCAGCTCCTCTTCCAACAGGGCGAGTTTGATGCGCACTCCACTGACCTCACCAGTCTGGCGGTTCTCTTCCATAGCATGGGTATCTACTTCATCGCGTCGAGCCGGTCACTCAACCAGACTTTCTACGCCATGAAGGATCTCAAGACACCGATGGTCGTGGCGGCCATCGCTATGGCAATCAACATAGGTGGCTGCTATAGCCTCTCCATTCCACTGGGTCACGGCGGCATCGCTCTGGCCAACAGTCTGAGTGCCCTCGCCACATCTGGCCTCCTCTTCCTCTTTCTGCATCGACGGGGCGTAGTGGTCAATTTCCGCAGTCATGTCTGGCTCCTGTTGCGACTTCTCGTCGCTGGCGGTGCCATGGTCGCCACCCTGGTCGTACTCCTGGCGTGGTTCACTCCGGAGGCAGCGGAGGGAAAACTGGCCCTGGGGCTCCGCCTACTGGCATATGTAGCGACGGGCGGAATCGTCTTTGCTCTAGGGGCACTACTCGTCGCCCGAAAGGAATTGCTCCGCCTCCTGCTTCTTGTTACAAGAAAGGGTGGCCAGGGGAACACTCCGCCACAGCGGAAGACCAGGTAGAGGTATTGAGATCATGACTCAACTGCTTCCTGAGCAGCATGTACGTATTCTCCTTGTCGACGACGAACCTTCGATTCGTAAGATCGTCGGCCTCCTTCTCCGTAACGAAGAAGCCACCCTTTTTGAGGCTACCAACACTACCGAAGCTTACGATATTCTCCAGCGTGAGAAGCCCGATATCATGCTATTGGACATCGGCCTGCCCGGGGAGGACGGCCTGCATTTTCTCGAACGAATCTCCGAGGAACTGGGCGAGACCATCGTCGTCATGTCCACCGGAGTCGACGATGCTTCGGTTGCTGCCCGGGCGATGCGCTTGGGGGCGAGAGACTACATCGTCAAGCCCTACACCCACGGTACATTCCTCTCGAGCATCCGCGGGGTCCTAGAGAAGCGAGAGCTGGAACGAGACAACGAGCGCTACAAGCAGGGCCTGGAACGAACCGTGGCCGAACGGACCAAAGAGGTGCAAGAGGCCCAAGATGCCACGGTTTTTGCAATGGCTAAAATCGCCCAGTCCAGGGACGACGAAACGGGGCTCCATCTTGAGCGCATGCGCGACTACAGCGTCGCGCTCGCCAGGTACATGCTGGAAAATGAACACCCTGAAATAGACGAGGACTTCGTCATTGACCTCTTCCGGTCGGCCCCCCTTCACGACATCGGAAAAGTAGGCATTCCCGATTCCATCCTGCTGAAACGTGAACGCTTGACCCGCGAAGAGTTCGAGCTAATGAAAACGCATTCAGTTATTGGGGCACAGTGCTTGGACGGCGCGGCCGAACTGGCAACCTCGAAGGTGGGGTCCTTCCTGCGCATGGGCAAGGAGGTGGCTCGCTTCCATCATGAAGCCTGGGATGGAGGTGGTTACCCGGACGGACTTTCCGGAACCAACATTCCCGTGAGCGCCCGCATCGTCACCCTTGCAGACTTCTACGATGCTCTCGCATTCCCCCGAGTCTATCGTCCCACCAGCTTTCCCCACGAAGAAATCAAACAGATGATCACTGATTTGGGGGGCAGAAAGTTCGACCCTGATATAGTATCCGTCTTCCTCTCAGTCGAAGCTCGATTCCAGGAAATCCGCATGGTCTCCGCCGATGAGAGTACCCACGATGAACTTCTGCAGAGTTGATTCTTCGGACGACGTCGCCGACCATGTCATGCAGCGCATCCGACACTGGCTGACGCTCAAGGATGCACCGGTCTTTGCTCTTCCTGCTGGCGCTACTCCCATACTTCTTTATCGCAAGCTGGTGGAGGCCGTGGTGAAGGCCGACTTTCCTCTAGCCAGGGCCCGCCTCTTCGCCCTCGATGAATGGTGGGGGGAAGCTGTGCCTCCGGCTGCCACCTTTCGTCAATTCCTGTTGGAGCAATTGCTCGCACCGGCAGGGATTCCGCAAGGGCAACTCTTCTCATTGCCCTCCTGGGGAGACGCTACAACCGCGGCAGCAGCTTACGAAGAGAAGATTCTGGAGGTCGGTGGCATTGACCTCGCCATCCTCGGCATTGGCAGCAATGGGCACATCGCCTTCAACGAGCCGGGGACGCCTGCGGAAAGCCGCACGGGGCTACGGGTGTTGGCCGAAAAGACCCGCCAGGCAAATGGCTATCTATTCCCAGGGGAAACCTCCGTGCCAACCCACGGCCTGACCATAGGCATCGGGACCCTCATGGCGGCGCGGGAAGTATTGCTTATGGCCAGTGGACCGGGCAAACAACGGGTCATCAAGCAACTCCAGGAAAGCGCGGCAGGGTCAGAGCTACCAGCGAGCGCGCTGAAGCAACACAGCGGGGCGACAGTAGTAGTGGATGATATTGCTGGGGCTCTACTTTAGAACTGTTTGACCAAAGGGCACTACTCTGCTTCGTCTTCCTCGGCTTCGCCAGAAACGTCACCTTCAATCTGGTCACTCTCCTCGGCATCGCCAGAGAGGTCCCCCTCAATCTGGTCACTGGGGTCATCTGCATCTTCGCTGGCCGCCTCTTCGTCATCGTCCGAGCCCGCCAGAATGTCCTTTCGCAACAACTGGCTCGAATGGAACCGGGTGGAAGCTGGTAGCTCTTCAAGGTCTTCCTCGACTTCCTCTTCTTCCCGCTCTGCCATACGCTCAACCGCCACGACCCGTTCCCCTTTCTGGAGGTTGATGATGGTGACGCCCTGGGTGTTACGTCCGATGACCGAGATCTCTCTGATTGGTGTGCGGATGATCTTACCGAAGTCTGTAACAAGCATCAGTTCATGCTCGTCTTCCACCATCATGGCCCCCACAACGTAGCCATTTCGCTCGTTGACCTTGATGGTAATGATGCCCATGCCGGCGCGTCCCTGGATGCGGTATTCGTCAGCAGGGGTACGCTTACCGAAGCCGTTGGAGGTCACAGTCAAGATAGTCACGTCGTCGTTGGGAATGATTGCCACCCCGACAACTTCGTCGCCATCTCGCAAGTTGATCCCTTTGACGCCCATGGTAGTGCGCCCAAGGATGCGCAGGGAATCCCCGGGGAAGCGAATGGAGAGTCCATTCTTCGTGGCCAGCAGGATGAAGTGTTCTGGAGGCAATTCTCGAACCGAGATCAGCTCGTCACCCTCGGCCAATCGGATCGCACGGATACCGGTCTGCCGGATTTTGGCAAAAGCCCTGGTGGCGGTACGGCGGACGATACCACGCCTCGTTGACATCAGCAGTGTCGACTCTTCCAGGAACTCTCGGATGGGCAAGATGGATTGGACCAGTTCCCCCTTCTCGGTGGGAATCAGATTGACGATGGGTTTGCCCCGGGCCGTGCGACCAGCCATGGGCACATCGTAGACCTTGATTGAATAGACCTTCCCGGCATCAGTGAAGATCAAGAGCGTGGTGTGATTGGTAGAGACAAAGAGGTCCGTAACGAAATCGGACTCCTTGGTGCTCATCCCCTTCTTGCCACGCCCACCCCGGTGTTGCGCCTGGTAGAGGTGGGTAGGGGCACGCTTGATGTAGCCTTCACGGGAGATGGTAACCACCATTTCATCGTCAGCGATAAGATCTTCGATGCTGATCTCGCCTTCCTGGGGCACAATCTCGGTGCGACGTTCATCCGCATACCGATCACGGATTTCTTCCAACTCGCGGGAGATTACGCCCATCAGTACTGACTCATCTCCGAGGATCTCGTTGTAGCGAGCGATTTCACGCAAAATCTCGTTGTACTCTTCCAGGATCTTCTCTCGCTCCATGGCGGTGAGGCGATGGAGCCGCATGTCCAGGATCGCTTGAGCTTGTGCCCGAGAGAACTCGAATCCCGCTATGAGACGGTTGCGGGCATCCTCTGAGTCACGAGAGGCCCGGATGGTCTTGATGACCTCATCGAGGTTGTCGAGGGCCTTGACGAAGCCTTCCAACAGGTGGGCTCGCTCCTCTGCTTTTCGCAGGTCGTAGAGAGTCCGACGGGTGACTACATCGCGGCGGTGGTCGATGAAGCACTGCAACACATCCCGCAGCCCCAGAACCTTGGGCTGCCCACCAACAATGGCCAGCATGTTGACGCCGAAGGTCGATTGCATAGGAGTGTGCGTGAAGAGCTTATTGAGGACCACTCGCGGAATGGCGTCTCGCTTCAACTCAACCGCGATGCGCATCCCCTCACGATCCGATTCATCCCGCAAGTCAGAGATACCCTCGAGAACCTTGTCCTTGACCAATGTGGCGATCTTCTCCACCAATTTGGCCTTGTTCACCTGGTAGGGCAACTCGGTGATGATGATGGACTCTCGGTCGCTCGCCTCATTACGTTCAATGTTGGCTCGAGCCCGCATGCGGACTAATCCACGGCCCCGTGTGTAGGCTTCCCGTATGCCGTCGACCCCAAAGATGAAACCGCCAGTGGGGAAGTCCGGTCCCGGGACGATGGCCATGAGCTCTTCAACTGATACGTCGGGTCTCTCGATGACCTTCAGCGTAGCATCTATCACTTCAGCCAGATTGTGGGGCGGAATGTTCGTAGCCATCCCCACGGCAATACCGGACGAGCCGTTGACCAGCAACGCAGGAAAGCCCGCCGGCATGACCGTCGGTTCCTGGAGCGAGCCATCGTAGTTATCGGCGAAGACCACAGTCTCTTTCTCGAGATCAGCGAGCATCTCGCTGGCCAGACGCTCCATACGGATTTCGGTATATCGCATGGCTGCCGCACGGTCACCGTCAATGGACCCGAAGTTCCCCTGGCCATCCACCAGCGTGTAGCGCATGGAGAAGTCCTGGGCCATCCGGACAATGGTGTCGTAGACCGCCTGGTCACCGTGGGGGTGGTACTTACCAATGACGTCACCGACAATACGAGCGCTTTTCTTGTAGGCCGAATTCCAGGTGTTCTTCAGCTCGTGCATTGCATAGAGGACACGACGGTGAACTGGCTTGAGCCCATCCCGTACGTCCGGGAGGGCACGCCCCACGATTACGCTCATGGCATAGTCGATGTATGAGCTTCTGATTTCCTCTTCGATTGTTGCGATGATCTTGTCCGCCATACTTGCCTTCCTTCAAACCTTGCAGGTTCTTGATTTTCTCGCGTGAATTATAACACAGGCATATCTGCCGTGAAAGTCTTTTCGCGCGCGCGTGCGATCACGCATTATTCACGTGTGCGAATGACGCTCGGGGCGGATGGCCGATGTAATGCCGCTGACAATCAGCCAGGATACTGGCGGTTGATGGTAGTGCGGATGCAAGGCACGAGGCGATAAGCGAGTGAGGCGTACTGACGGTACGTCGCAAGGAGCGAAGACCCGATGTAATGCCGCTGACAATCAGCCAGGATACTGGCGGTTGATGGTAGTGCGGATGCAAGGCACGAGGCGATAAGCGAGTGAGGCGTACTGACGGTACGCCGCAAGGA
>CAZFVN010000035.1:0-39767 GCA_964522395.1 uncultured Myxococcales bacterium | reverse complement strand
TCGGTTCTTCAGCCTTTGGCTCTTCCTTCGGTTCTTCAGCCTTTGGCTCTTCCTTCGGTTCTTCAGCCTTTGGCTCTTCCTTTCCTTCCACGGACTTAGGCATGCCGCCTTCTTCTTCCAGCTTCTGGACCTTTTCGATTCCCAATGCCTCAACGGCCTGCGGTTCCAGGGTAGCCAGTGCGTCCTCACCCGCCTTGACCATCGGTTCAGCATCTTCCACCATGGTCATCTGGATATACTCTCGGGCTTCGGCAAAGGGGGCCTCTACGGTACCCAATTCCTCGGCCAACTTCAGGGCCGCTTTGTTCTTCTTGCGCTGAGCTCGGTTCTTCTTTCCCTTAGTGGCATTGTCGGCCGCGTAGGTCTCCAACTTCTTCCGGAAATCGTTGGCCTTTGATTCGACGATCTTCATGCGCTTCTCAAGCTCTTTGGCCTTCTTGGCCATCAGCTCTTCCATTTTCTTGGCCTCAGCATCGGCCTTCTTCATCTCCGCTTCCATGATGATCATCTGCTGGGCCATCTTCTTCGATTGCTCGAGGCTCGCTTGCGCCTCAGTCACATCTACACCCAGAAGAGTCGCACGGTCGATGAAGGCCTGATAGGCAACAATGGCGTTGTCAAAGTCCACCAGTTTCATCTGGTAGATACGGGCGATGCGCTGCAGCAGCGTAATGTGCCTCTCGTCCAACTCCACCGCTTTTCGATAGAGGGCAAATCCATCTTCGAAATCCTGCATTCCAACCATGCTACTGCCCAAACCGATAGTCGCTTCGACATGTTCTGGACGCATGGCAAGAATGTACTCGTATTGCTCTCGGGCAGCCGGGTAGTTCAAGTAGTTGAGTAGTACAGCCGCCAGATTGAGACGAGCTTCAATATTTTCAGGATTCGTCTGGATCGCCTTGTGGAAGTTGACCATCGCCTTTGGAGTTTCCCCTAGCTTGAAATAGGTCAGCCCCAAGTTGTTAAATGCCTCCGTAGAGAACTTGTCGAGAGTCAGTACCTTGTTCTCAAAGATCCACCTGGCGATTTGCAGGTCCTCTTTCAAGACGTAGATGAGTCCGCGGGTGTTGAGAGCAATGACGTTACTGGGCTGAATCGTCAAGACGTTCTGGATGAAGTCTTCAGCCGTGGCCACCAGGTCAAGCTTGCGAGGCTTATCAGCTTCCTTTTGCGCCTTCATCAACCAGTAGAGTGCCAGGGCGTTATTTGCTTCCACGTTGTCCGGCGTCTTCACGATAACCTGGTCGAAGAGGTCTTTGGCCTTTCGCTCCAATTCGGCCGCAGTTGCATCGTCCCCCTGCTCCCACGCTTCACGCGCTTTAGCAAGATAGACCTTGCCGATGTAGGCTCGGGCCGACCCACTATCGGGGTTGGCATCAAGGGCCTTTTGATAAACGTTTAGAGCCTTCTCTTCTTCGCCACCACGCTCAAAGACCATGCCCAGATTGAAGTAAGCTTCCAGGAAATTCTTGTCCTTGGATAGCGCTTCCTCAAAGTTGCTGGCTGCCGCACTGTAGTCAGGCGGTATCTGATAAACAGATACGACTCCGCCGGCAAAGGACTTCTGAGCTTCGACCTCTACGCCCGGAACAAACTCCGGCGTCTCCGCAACAACAATCTGACGCACCTTGAGTGACTCGGCCAATTTCTTTCGCCGAGCCTCTTCCGCCTCCTTCTCCTTGAGGCGCTTCTTCTCTTCCTCAGTGAGTTGGGGGGAATTGTTCAGGTCGTCCGGCAGCGTCTGCATGGTGGCAGGGCCACATGCAGTAGCCAGCAAGAACGTAGTCAGGAGGAGCAGGCCCACCCAACGATTGCTCAAAAGCATCATACCCTTCTCCTCGAATTGAAACAGTCGGGAAATGGTCTTGGATTTCATTTTGCCCCTCCTAGTTAGCAGCTTCGGCCGGGGCCTTGTCAGTAGGTTCGCCTTCTTTTGTGCCGTCCCCACCTTCCGTGGGCTCCTTTTCCTTCTTCTCTTCATCCTTGAAGGTGACAAAGTCGACTTCAACGTCGCCTCTTCGGAGGGATCTGATGAAGCTGGTAGTCAGGAGCGTGTCTTTAGTCCGGTTGGTCTTGACCAAATCCTCCCGGTCAATCGGGAAGTCCTGCGGAGTGAGTTTGGCAGCCATGCGGGCCGATTTCTTCGACCATTCACTGTAAACACCCAGTTTGTGCGCCATCAAAATGGCCTGCTTGAAGTTGGCTCTGGCCTTCTCTTCCAGGGGTGACGCAAAACGGTCTTCCAACTCGGCCTTGTACATGTCAGCTTCGTATTCATCAAGACCTTCGGGAAGCGGCAATGCGAAGAGAGTCTCTGCAAACTCATGGTAAATGAGCCCGACCTGGTAGTAAGCGGCAGTGGCCCAGAAGCGGGACTTGGTACCTATGCACGTATGGTAAAGCGCCTCTACGTCCTGGTGAATCTTCGCCTTCTTCTCCAGCGAACCCACCATTCGGTAGAAGTTTCGCGTATCAATGGGGAAATTATTGAAGTCCTCATAGCCGTACTGCGCAATGTAGAAGGTCGCTTCGGCGGCGTTCTCCCGGGCCTTGGCCTGAGAGGCAGCATCCATCTTTTTGAAGAGCGTTGCTGCTTTCTCAAAGTGCCGCATCGCCTTCTTGCGGTTCCTCATCTTGTTCTGCTCAAAGAGCACCACACCGGCCTTCACATTGGCCTCAAGAACCATCCTCGCCTTCTTGTTGTACTTCTTGTTGCTGATAAACTTCGTGTACTGTTTGTAAGCACCCGCCAGGTCACCCTTCTCACGTTTGAAGTCCGCTATCTTAATGAATCCGCGGGCTGCGGCCTTGTGTTTCGGGAAGAGCTTCAAGAGGGTCTGGAGCGATGAGATAGTAGCATCGAGGTCGCCCAGTGACTGATAAATCGTCGAGGCATTGATAATCGCCCGGGCTGTCTGTTCCCCGTCTTTGAATTTCTTCATCGCCATGAAGGCCCCAGCGGCCTTGCGGAATTGCGTCTGAGCTTCGTAAATCTCGGCAATTACGAACTGCGCCTCCGCCGCCTTGGGACTCTTGGGATACTTGCGAATCAGCTCTTCGTACTTCTCGATTGCCCGGGGCAGGTCCTTGGCGCGAGCATAGAGGTAGGCCAGAGTATAGGTAACGCCGGCCATAATCTCTTTGTTCTTTCGGAACTCTTTTTGCAGCCGGTTCAGCTCAACAATGGAAGCTGAAGTCTTGCCCTCAGTTTCAAAGTCCTTGGCCTTGAGCAGAATCGAGGTAGCAATGATCATCTCAAGGTCTTTCTTGGACTTGAAGAGGAAGTTGCGCTCCCGAATAAGTTTGCGAGCCCACTCCTCAACCTGGTCCCAGTTACGGACCCGGTAGTAGGAATCCATAATCATGGTTGCAGCAATAGCCGCAAATCGATGCTTGGTGTCGTACTTGAAGATATTCTCGAAGCGAAGCACCGCCTCAGAGAACATTCCGTGCTTGTAGAAGGTCTCAGCCGCGATGTACATGATATTCGGGATCATCTCGCCGCGTTTGGGATACTTCTTCAAGAATGCCGGATCCTTGCGAGCTTCGAGCAGCAATTCCGTGTACTTATCCGCGGCGGCAATGAACTTGCCTTCCAGCGGGTGCAGGTCAGTTCGGGCAATTTCCTCAGCGGCATCGCGCATGTCCTCAGCGGACACCTTCTTGACCTGGACCTCGCCACGCTTGGCGCGCTTGCGAAGCCCCTCTTTCACCATCAACTCTTCCATGCAGTAGATGACACCAAGGGCCGCGTCCTCGACGAACTTACCTTTCTTGTCTTTCTCAATGACGGAGGAGTACTGCTCGGCTGCGAGCTCGTAATTGCCGAGGTTGAAGTAGAGAATTTCAGCGTACCAGAAGTTGATCTCGTAGATTCGGGGTGAATCGGGGAACCACTTCAGGTACTCAGAATAGTACTCAGCCGCCTTCATGTAGTGCTCTTCGGCGAGCCCTTTTTGCCCCTTCTTGTCCAGCTTGTCACCATCAACATGGAAGTGGTTGGCAAGATAGAACATCAGCTCCTCAACCATCTTCAGAGCAGCCTCGGTAACTTCACCGTTATCCCGGTTGGCAATGCGCCAGGGAGTCTCATTCTTGAAGTAGGCCATGATCTCGCGAATGACCTTTTCGATGATCTTCCAGTCAGCCCGCTTGTTGGCGATATCCATAATGGTCTGGTAGTAGTCGGGAATCCGTTTCGTATTCGGCCATTTCTGGATGAAGTGGTAGTACAACTCAAGGGCATAGTCGTCCTGACCCTGCGCCACATAGAGTTCGCCCATAACGTGCAACTTGACGTAGGCGCCCTCTTCCTTGATCTCCTTGGTGTAGTACTCGCGGGCTTCCCGCCAGCCATCTTCCACTTCCACAAAGGAGAGCACCAGGTCATTGAGCGCCTGTTCCCGGAACTCAACCTTGCCCGCAGCCCCATCCGACTTGATGGTCTCAATTACGGCCTGGAAGGTCTCGATAGCACGACGGAACTCGGTGAGGTTGTAGTAGACCCACCCCAGCTTGTAGAGCGCATAGTTGTACATCCCCGCGGCCGGGTAGTTGTTAATGATCTTCTCGTAATTGACCTTTGCATAGTAGAGGGAGTGTGTGTCGAAGTAGTACTCACCCAGATGCAAGAGAGCCTGCGGAATCAACCGACTGTCGGGATAGTTCTGCACCAGATTGGTGAAGTGCTTGACGCCTTCACGCTGGAGTTGAACATCCTTGTTGCCACGACCCGCTTCCAGGGCACCACGCCCTAGATAATAGAGGACTTCGTCGATGCGAGGATAGTCGGGGAATTCCCGCAGAACCTTGCGGTAATACTCCAGTGCCACCGTATAATCCTCGGTAGGCTCAACGGGTCGCTCCTTGACCACGCCCTCATCGAATTTGTCGAGGGCTTCCATCCAGACTTTACGGGCGCGCAAGTACTGGTAGTGACCTTCCTGCCAGTAACTTTCACCCAGGCGGAAGTAGATCTCCGCCTTGTTTTCGTAATAAGGCTGCGTTGCCAGCAACTCTTCCATCTTCTTGATCTGGGACTGCCGGAGACCGGACATCTTCTCCTGCATCTCCTGGACCTTCTTGGAGAGATTTGCAGTTTCCAATTCCACTAGCGACATGGCCTTGCGAACACAAAAACGCTTAACCGGGTCGCAAATCTCATCTTCTTCGCAATCCGAATCAAACTCGCACGGTTTCTCAGTAACCTTGGCCTTTTTGGCTGCAATTACCGTCAACTCACGCTTCTTCTTCTTACCGCGCTTCAAATCCTGGCCCAGGGCCGGGAAAGATATGAAGAACGCCAGGAGGACTACCAACGCATGTTTCATCTCATGCACTCCTCTTTCAGGAAGCTTCTAAAGCCCCACAACTCATCTGCCCAGTAGTCACCCTCGAAGGGCCATTCGAGGGCGTCGGATCCGACGATGGCAACTGAGCCGCCACCAACCTTCTCCATCCCGGTGATCTGCTTGATAAACGAGACGATGTCATCGTCTACACCACTATCTTCCAGAGCGGCGACCTGCTCCTTCTTGAAGCGGCGGTATATACCGTCAGACTTGATCTTCTCCATGATCTTCTCTTTCGGCACATCGCGCTTGGTCATCGCCACCAAAGCCTGGCTGGCACGATCGAGCTGGTCTTTCAAGAGCAGCATCTGCGTCTGCATCTCGATCTTCTCCATCTCAACCTGATTCAAGTCGAGTTCGATCTCGGTGACCTTCACTTCATACTCCCGGAGGCTCGCCTCAACGTTCCGCAACACCTGCTGGATCTTGATGCCGATCTCATTCATGCGGGCAACCTTATCTGCCTCCAGTACAGCCAGCTTCTCTTCCGCGAAGCGACCCAGCGCTGCACGGTTCTTTTGCAACTCACGAACCTCCATCGAGATCTGGTCGATGGTTCGATAGAGGGCATAGAATTCGACGTTACTCAACACCGGGAAGAGCAGCATCTCCGGCATATTGTACGTGCGGTCCCCCTCCAGGATCTTCATGAGGGCCATGTAATACTCAGCCGGAGTCCGCATGGATTGCATGAACTGCGCCAGCGGCACACCCAACACCGAGACATGGTTGCGGAACATGCCGATGGCGTCCTTGGCATATTCGTAGTGGCACATGTTGAGGTAGATAGTGGCCTCAAGGATCCACAACTCCGGGTAGAAGTAGTGGCCGAAATAGGGGGAGTGGAGCGCGTGGAAAGTGCCCAATGCCCGGGAGAAATCACCCTTCACAAAGAAGCTCCAGCCCGATTCGTAGAAGGCCACTGGAAGCTGCAGTGAAGCCTGGGGAACCTTGCGGTAGTAGAAGATCGATGCATCATAGTCGCCCGTTTCATAGGCGATACGAGCAAGCGCCATGTAGGCCAGATGAGCGACTCGGACATCGGAATCGTTGGACTCCTGAGCCAGAATCGATTGCTGGAAACTCTGGACCGCGGACTTATACATCTGGTTGGCAACCTGAATCAAGCCACGCAGGTAAAGCGCCCTGGCGTAGTCATCCGCACCTTCGGAGATCTGCTCAAAGTACTTCAATGCCATGGAGTAGTTGGCACCTTCGTAGAAGAACTCGCCCAGGAAGTAATTGTAGTTGTCCTGGAAGGCTTTCGAGAAGTTCCCAACAAAGTAGTTGGTGAGCTGTTCCAGATTGGGTGGTGAGAATTCAATCTTCTGGCGCATGGTGCGCAGATGGTTGAAGGCCGGCTGGAAGAAGGGCTTGTCCGGTCCCTGCAGGACAATCTCGAGCAACAGGTCGGCCGCGGTTCGATAGAGGTCGGCCTGGACCAATGCCAGAGCAATCCCGTAGCGAGCATTGTAGTACTCGTCGCTGTCGGGAGTGTAGTTATTGTCCGCTACGAACTTCTGGAAGTGCTTGATGGCATCAACGTAGCGACCATCTTCGGCCCACTCCATGCCCTGCTTGAGCTGCCCTTCTGCAAATGCCCGGAGCTGCGCCTGACGAGCCTTGTCCTGCTCCTGCTTCATCCGCAGCGCTTCGAGTCGTGCGCGCTCGGCTTCCGCCCTGATCTCTTCGGGCGTCTTCTCTTCCGCAATCGGCTGCTTTTCATCTGGCTGCTTCTCATCCGGCTGCTTCTCGATTGGCGCCGCCGTGCCATAGCGTTGCGGCGTCTGGAGCATGAACCGGATTACCTCTTCCGGCACGCCAGCATTCTTCAGCTCAAGAATATCATTGATCTCAAGGTTGAAGATGGTTCGGTCCTTCTCTATGGCCTTGACAATCTCGTCAGGCGAGATGCCTAACTGGGCCAAAGTGATAATCTCTTCCTTGGTTACTGCGCGGGCATCGTTCTGGGCAGCAAAAATGCCGCAGAACATGACGGCCAGCCAGACAACCGCAATTCCTTTCCTCATGTCGCAACCCCCGGTGTACACAATTTGGTCTCCATACCCTCTGGCCTACAGGAAGAACGCTGCGCCCAGCGACAATTCAAGCGGGTAGGAGAGGCCGCCGCCACCTTCTGGGGCCGCTGCGAAGAAGAAATGGCGATACTCAAAGCGAATCGCCAGCCAATCCAGGAAGTACATCCGGACGCCGGCGCCAGCATTGGCCGCCACGTCAATCTTGCTGGTTCTTGCGCCGCCCTGTTCACGGGTGGAAACCTCAGTACCGATGGCCCCCACGCCCAGAGCAACATGGACGTCGAAGTGGAAGAGCTTGCTGGTAAAGAGCCCAACCTTACCGTGGATTGGACTCCAAAGACCCTCCAAACCAGCGGTCCAGACCAACTTCTGTGGCAGGTGCGTTTGAATCGCCACGTTGAAGGTGTCAGGGTCCTCCAGGAAGACGGAGAGATCCGATTCTTGACCAATCATGTACTGGCCGAAGGCCTCGAAGCCGAGGTCTTCCGAGAAGAAGTAGTTGTACCGCCCACCGACGGGGTAGTACATCATGAACTCGTCGTTAGGGATGGTCCCGAAGAAGAGACCAAACTCGTGACGACCGTCCTTCTGGAAGAGACGCTTCTGGATCACCTTTACGGAGCGCTTCTTTCCCCAGTACTTGTCCAAATACTTGTCCATCAGCCCAGCATCCTGAGCGAAGGCTCCGGTGGACGCAACCAAACCAATGACCGCCACGATGATGGCCTGGCCGATGATCTTCCTTCCGTTCATGTCTACCTCTCTATCTACGAACCGTCAGTTCAATAACTCGTCTATTTCAAAAGGTGTTGCGTGCTCTATTCAGTTGGTGTCTCTTCCGGTGTCTCTTCCGGTGTCTCTTCCGGTGTCTCTTCCGGTGTCTCAGCCTCGGCTCCCGGTGGTGGGAAACAATTCTGGGAACTGGCACAATGGGACCAATCCTTCTCGGCATCAAAGGGCTCACCATCGTAATCGGAGAGGTGGGGCTCGAAATCCTCCAATTGGCAACCTTCCTTGACGTTCAAGGTGCCAAAGTAGATCCAGGCCAGCGAACTCTCATCGTCAAAGTTGTAGACGCACAATTCGCCGTCACAGACATACCCGGGGTCGCACGCAGCGTCGGCTTCACACGCCGTTGGTCCGCACTTGCCGGCGACGTCACAGGCCCAACCGTTTGGACAATCATCCTTCCCGGTGCAACTCTTCACACACTTGGACTGAGCGCACTCGTAGCCATCCCCAAGCGCTTCGCCGCAATCACTCTCAAAAACGCAGGTGAAGACGCAGGCATTCGCCTGACAACTGAATCCTTCGCCACAATCGGAGGCCTTGACGCACTCAACTGTCGATCCGTCGAATTGCGCGGGATTCGTCAAAACCCAACCCTTGGCCTCGTCATACCAGAAGCAGGCGGAGGTCATTTCCGGGGGCTTCACAACTTCAGGCGGTACCTCCGGGGGATTAGGCGGCATGCAGCCACCCCGACAACAACGAGTTTCAACATCCTCAATCTTGAAGAGGCTGTTCTCCACCTTGGTGTTCTCCCCAATCTTGATCCGCCTCGCCAGGGAGATGTAGACATCCTGAGACTTGCACGAGGACTTCTCGCCGTTGGGAGTCCACACATCGGCGCTCAGGCAGGTTAGCGTCTGCGAGTCGCACCACGACTCCCGAGAGGAACACTCGTTGAAGGTCTCAGTGGGGGGGCAGACCGAAGGGGCATCTGGATCGCACTCCTTTCGGAAGGAGATGCGCTTATCCGCGCTGTTGAAACCAGCCACCGCATCATCGTTGACCTTGAAAATGAAGTTGCTGTCGTTCTTGACCAGGACTCCTTCCTGGCCCCCCAGCACTTTGCCCCCACCGGTGAGTCCGTAGAGCCGGCCCAGAGGTGGTTCGCTGGCCTTCTGGAGGGTACCGAGGGGTACCTCGAAGCGCCAGTAACCTCTAAAGGTATAGCGGATACGGTTGATGGTCTTCGTCAAAACGTCCTGCAGGACCCCATCGGGAATATCGAGAGTGTTGACGAAGTTGTAGTGACCACCGGTCATGCAGGCAATTTCCTGCTGCCGAGGGTCGCGGTCGGGATAACCCTTGGCGGCCATCTGCACGAAGTGGATGGGGACGCGTTCTGACATGGGATCGGCCGCGATCAGGTCACGCACTGACTCATACGCCGTAGAAAACGAGAGGCAACCTCCAGAGCACTGATTTTGCTCGGGAGAAGGTGCGCAAGTATCCGGTCCGTCGCCGATAACCAGGATGTGGCGGAGCTTGTAGTCGGTGACGCCGGCTTTCTTGGATTCGTCCGTCGCTCCCTGCATGTACTTGTAAACTTTGTCAATAGCAGACCAGAGTGGCGTCCGGCCCTTCTCTTCCCCTTTGAGCTTCTCCAGCGCACTCTTTACCGAGCTCTCGGTCGCGCTAGTGATGAGCGCCCGATCAGTATCGAAACACTCCTCCAATTTGGTTGGCTGGTCTGCCCCAGCCTTGCCATTTATTTCGCAAATCACATTGATTCCGCTCTCGTTGAAGGCGAAGAGGATGATTGCATCATCGTCATTCAGGGTCTTCAAGAAGGAGTCAAAGGCACCAAATCGAGCATTCTTCGGGTCCGTGGCGACGGCGTTCGGATCGGTCAACAGGTTCGAAACCGCACCGAAAGTATCCTCGTTGAAGGGGTAGTAAGGTAGGGTGAATCCCCTCATGGACCCAGAAATGTCCATCAGTACGGCCACCGCGACCCGCTCGCCGTTGGTCAACTCGGGCTGATGGTAATTGAAGTAGTCGACACGTTCGATTGGCAGGTCGTCACCCGTAAACTCGCCAGAGCAAGTATAGAGGTCGTCGTCCGGATAGGATTCGAGGCAGGACATATCCAGTTTGAACAGCTCCGCAGTTACCTTGTCCGGGTAGATGGTCTGGTTGTCCACCAGGTCAAAGGGCTTGATGGAGATGTCACGCTCCCCCGAATCGCCCTTCTTGGTCGTTCCCTGGAAGAGGACATTCAACTGCAGGCCCATCGGGTCCTCGGTGGTACTCCTACAAAGGGGGACATATTCCCCCCCTTCCTTCTTCACTGGCACAGTGGAGAGGACGTGCAGCTTGTCCCACTTTACCTGGTCCACAAAGAGAATCGCCGTAGCGTCGCAGGAAGAGAGCAGCACTTGTAGCGCAAAGACGAGTAGAATCCCAACCACTCCCTTAATTCCAACCCTGGTTGCCAATCTCATGAAGCTCCTCGCAAGTCAGACAACATTTCGCCAAAGACAGGACCAATGGCGCATGAGCGCATCAATCCACACGTGTCCCGGGATTTTCCTCTCGGGAGGGGGCAAAGTCAACCCTTTTTTTAGGGCGAAATAGAAGTGGCTTTAGTAAGGACTAATGAAAAGTACGCGCTCGCGCGATAAGAGGAGGTGGCGGATGCGAACCGTAAGGGGACGAGCGAGTTCGTCTTGCGCATGCCGGCGCCAACCCGCCTCCCCACTAAGGCAAAGCCTTGGCAAAGGACTATGCAAATTGACAAGGTGGCCCACGACTGGCATACATGCCTTGGGGCCATTCCCGTAAGATTGTCGTCGAGGAGGACCGGAAAGTGCTGAAACTAACAGTGAAGAACGGCCAGTTTGAGGGCGTCACTGTCGACGTAGAGGAGACACTTACAATTGGCCGTGGTCAGGGTGCTGGCCTCTTTCTCCCAGACCCTCAAATCTCCCGCTCCAACTCCCTCATCGAACGCGACGAAACGAACTACTGGGTTTCTGACAACAACAGCCACAACGGTACCTATGTCAACGACATCCGCCTCGAGAACCGCAAAGTCTTGAGGGACCTCGACGTAATCAGAGTTGGTAACACGAGCATCGACGTCTCGCTCCCGGAAACGCGGACGCAAACGGCGCGCACGGCGATGAGGATTGCCGAAGATGCCGACACCATGACAACCACCATCGAGCGTAACGCCCGAGACCTCGCCCCCCCCACCATCGATGCGCTACGCTCTTCCCACGGTGTCATCGACGGGTTTGCCTTTCCGTCCGTGGAGAAAGTGCGAAATGCGGATGACCGTTCCATCGAACTCATCCTCTCCAACGCACGCCGCTTCGCGATTCTCTTCCACGTCTCCAAAAGCTTGCAGGAGGCCACCGACATCGACCGTCTACTCGCCACAATGATGGACCATGTCTTCAAGGTGACCAAAGCTGAACGGGGGGAAATCGTCCTCGTCAATCCCCAGACTGAGGAGCTGGTTCCAGTCCTTTCGATGGACCGGCAGGGAAAGGTTGGTGACACGGTCAACATCAGTCGCACGGTCGTCAAGAAGGTGCTCAACAGCCGGATGGCGGTCATCTCCACCGATGCCAGTTCCGACCCGCGCCTGAAGTCCTCGGACTCCATTATTATGTACGGAATGCGCTCGATTATGTGCGTGCCCATGATTTCCCAGGAGAAGGTCATTGGGATCGTCCAGGTAGTCAGCGAGAAGGACTTCGCGGCCTTTGGCGAGGATGACCTCTACCTGCTCACGGTGATTGCCAGTCTAGCCGCCGTCTCCATTCAAAACGCCCGCCTCTATGAGCGGCAGAAGGAGGCCCTTGAAGACGCTCGGCGGGCCCACGAAGACCTGGTTAGAACTCAGGCCGAACTGGTCCACCAGGAGAAGCTTGCCACGGTCGGGCAACTCGCATCCGGAATCGCCCACGAAATCAAGAACTCGCTGGGTCCAGTCTCTCTGGTCCATCTGCTCCGTGAGCGTCACCCGGAGGACAAAGTCCTGCAGGAGTACACAGACCTCATACTGGAATCCAACAACCGCATCCTCTCCATTATCTCTGAAGTGGCCAGTTTCACTCAGGGAGAAGCCCGAATTTACGAACGGAAGGCGGCTTCCCTCAGCCCGCTGCTCGAATCGGTGGTCAAATTCCTGAAATTCGACCGGGATGTGAAACGGGCCGGCGTGAAGCTCCACGTCCACGAACCGATAACCGCCAAAATCAATGGCGACCGAATCAAGCAGGTCATTATCAACCTCATCCGCAACGCGGCCCAATCTCTTCCCGAGGTCGACGGCTCCATCGACGTGACCCTCGACCGGGACGGCGAGGATGCGGTTATTCGCGTAGTGGACAACGGATGCGGCATTCCCGAAGAGCACCTGAAGAAGATATGGACGCCCTTCTTCACGACGAAAGAGGGCATGGGAATGGGGCTGGGCCTCGATATCAGCCGCATGATCATCGAAGAGCACGACGGTGCCATGGAATGCAGCAGCACAGTCGGCAGCGGGACGATAATGACCATTCGCCTGCCTGCGGCAGACTGATTGCCGCTAGATGTCCCGCTTCAAGACTTCCCTGAGCAGCACGGTGGCATAGCAACCCTTGGGCAGGAAGAACCGCATGCGAATTCCGCTCTTGCACCCTTCCACCTCAATCTCCTCTGGAAAGGTGAGCAGAGGGCGGCGGGTGCCGGCTCCGTAAGAATGGAATGAGTCAAAGCTATAGTGATTCATCCCGATCTTCGCCATGACTTCGATTTCAAATTGACCTGAGTCACCGGCAGCCCGAACCATCTTGCGCCCGAAAATGGGACCCGCCACGACGAGCTTGCCCGCGTCGAGCCGAGCCTGGACTTCGGCAACGTCCTCGGCAACGAAGAGGCCACCGGTATCACGCTTCTTCATAACATCGCCGACCATCACTTTGCGCAAGCGCTCCTCGGCCATACGTTCCCGCATATAGAGGTTGAACAGGTAAGACTGAATAGCACTTATGGAGAACTTTCGCTTCAGGCGTGACATGCCGCTTATTCGCATCGCGCCCGCCACCACATCTCTTCCAACCCTCGCCGATTCGAGGTCCCGGCCGAAACGCTGGTTACCAAAAATGTTGACCATTCCGTTGGCCGCCACCCAATCGGTCACTTTCCGAACTGCGTCGACCCGGTTTTCCGGGGTGCCTCGGAGCAAAATATTGAACCGGTTGCCCCGCAGATGTCCGGTGCGGATCTTGTTGGTGTGGCGAGCCGTGTCGACTACCCGTACTGCACCATTCTCCACCTTTTCCAGTCTCTCCTCACAGCGTATCGGAACCGAAATCCACTGCCGCGTCACGGCATGTTGGTCTTTCAGACCAGCATAGCCAATTTCCCCCTGGCTGATATCCAGAGCATCACGAAGATGGAGGAGCAGCCGCTCCATGGACCAGCCCTTCTTCTCCACCTGGACGTAGAGATGGTCCCCCTTTCCACACGGTTCATAAGCTGGCTCTTCGTCCACCATGAAGTCCTCTGGACGACTCTTGATGCGCGCCCTGATGTGATCGACGTGGCTGGTCTCGTAGGGAATCTCAATGACCTTCAGTTGCCGGCCTGGGGAATCGAGCATCTCTATTCCTCTCTCAATCGAAGGTTCTCCGCAGCGGCCTCTCGCACCAGCTCATGGAGGCTGGCATCGTGTTCAATGAGGCGCAGAAGCTTGCTGGGGAAAACGGGCATATACGACGCGGCCACATGAGCCGGCGAGTATGGATTGCGGGCGACCGCCTCCTGAATCCGGGGTCGCAAGGACCAGCGACGGTGGCAGGCCACCGCGAGGAGCGCCTCCTGTCGCATGGGACGGCGGGCCGCCCAGGTCACAACGTCATCTTCCACCACCCGGGAGTTGTCCAGGAGAATGCTGAGGACCCGCACGTCACCTTCTCGAGCCAGACGCGAGAGGAGATGTCGGTCTTGCAGTCGAGCTCGCCACTTCTTCATGCCCAGCGACATATCCTCGAGGAGTGGGTCATGGGGGACATCAGCGTCAACATGAGTACGCGCTGGCGGCAGCGGCAGCAGGAAGCGAACATAAGCCCCTCTCCCCAATTCGGAAACGGCCGAGTAGAGTTCGGCCCGAACATCATCATCAGGTTCGTTGCTACCAATGCAGAGCCGAACGATTGCTGTGTAGATGACCCTTACCTTCTCATCGCGGGCAAGTTTGCCGAGAGTGCAGAGGAAATCGGCGAGCAGCGCGACTGGCCGCTCGGAGAGGACCTCGTGGGCGAGACGCTCAAGGACGTTCGGGTCAGGAACTGCGGAAAGTTGACGCAAAAGCTGCTGGATCCTCTGGGCATGTGGGTCGTCGGTCATTATCCAACCTGAAATTGCCAGCAGTCAGTATCGGGTCAGAACTACGGGGCGACCCACTGGCCCCATGATATGACAAAGAGGGCCGGAATTAAAGTCCAGATTGCACGAGGAACACCATCGGCCCCTAGGGTATCGATAGTTCGACTATGGGAAGAACATTGATGCGATTGGCCATGTCGGCGGCTTCGATGGCAGTCAGGTTGTCCAGCACCAGGAAGAGCCACTCACTCGCGTCACCCACGGGCTGAGTGTGATTCTCGAAGCGCACGTGAGGCACTCCCTTGGGCACAATCGCAGCCAGGTGGACCGTCGTCTCCACCTTAATCACCCACACGTTGTCACCCAGTTCGATAAGCCCATTGGCCAGCCCGAGGGCGAGAAACTGCGTGTCGTCCAGTTGCAGATCTGTCACCGTAAATTCCGTGACCTGCTGCTCCTCTTCCAGCAGCGCTGGCACGTACCTTAAAGTGTCGCCAGTGCGGGGAAAGGTAACTCGGACAAGGCGGTGCTCCTTGTCACTGCCTGCGCTGAGCGCCACCCTGAAAAGATAGACGTCGGGCATACCCGTGTCGAACCAGCCACTTTCAATCTCTCTACCAGGAGCCTCCACGGCAACGTCTAGGATAGGTTCGACCGCCGCCTTGGCGGGGAGTACCAACTCCACAACATCTGGTCCAAGCAGTCTGAATAATGGCTCATCACTCCCCTCATAGGCGCTCCCGGTGGCGGTGTCGACACGGATGCTCGCACGCTTTGCGAAAGCGGCCTCAACCTGGCCCCACGCGGCCTGCGCCGCAGCAGCCGAATGATCCTTGGAGTAGGCCACTTCCCCCGGCCACGGATTCCACCCCGTGGAATCGCTTACTTCGGCCAGCAACTGATGCTTCCAGGCCTCATTTAGCGCCTCAGACACGCTCGGCGCATCCAACTCCAATGGCCCAATGGCGGCCTCCACGGCCTGCAACATGAATCGACTCTTGACGTTACCAGTCAAGACACCATTGTCGTCCTCTTCAGGCCCCCCCAACTCTCCAACCTGCCCCATCCAGCGCAGAACATTCTGCGTATCCTTGGGTTGCCAGGCACCATCGAGGGCCAGAGGCATCTGCTCCGCCTGGTAGCCCATCTCCTTGAGGTGGGCCACATAATCCGCCACTGTCGCGATGGTCCAGCCTTCCGCCTCCAACTGCTCCAGTTTCTCCACATACTGCTTGGTGAAGGCCTCGTCGTATGCGAAGAGAGACCCGAAATAGGGGTTAGCATTGCCGGTAAAGGCCAACTCTCCGTCATTCATGAAGTGCCAGGTAACCTGGACGCTCTCACCGCCGACCTGCTCGGTCACTCCCTTGCCCGCCACAACCACTGTGGTGCCGTCCCAATCATAGGCCAGCGCCCCGGGAACATCGCCGGAGAAGTACTTGAAGAGATTGGTGGGGTAGAGTGCAGTACGTCCCGAAGCTCGAATATGGTGGGCCATGCCGTGGCCAAATTGTCCTTCCTGGGTAAAGACTGCGCCTCCAACCGGCAAACAGGTTCTGGCAAATGCGGCACTGTTGAACTGGAAAGAGTGTTCCATAGATGGATATGGATAGGCAACCCAGAGCTGATCCGAGTAATGAAAGCTGTCGATGTGCAACTGGCCCCGCTCCACCAAATCCTTAATGCGAGGCAACATCCCGGCATGACGCTCGGCAATGGCCTCAACCATCAGCCCCTGCATTTCTGCATCCATTCCCCAGGTGGGGTGCTCTTCGAGAATCTCAACCATTGGAAAGAAGCTCTCGACGATGATCCGATCCTGCACCTCAATGTCTGTGAGGTCCATCCCTGGACGATCAAGAAAACCCACGAGTCCGCCGGCCACGTACTGGAGATTGTAGTGAAAAAGGCTGAGTGCGAACTTCCGAGTGCCGCTATTAGCCGGGAGCAATACTCCCTGCTCCACCGGCGTACAAGGAGGTGGCGCCGTCAACTCGTCGCCATCACCGGAAGAGTCACCGGCTGGTGCGAGGTCACTCACCACATCGCTCTTCGCCGCGACATCGCCTGGAGTGGACGCAGCACCGTCGTCACCGCTGCAAGCCACCCCCAGGAGCAGTACCATCGCGCAACAGCAGATTGAGTAGGTTCGGGTCACGATTGCCTCCAAATGGTTGCTTAGAATTCCAACGTGTCCAAATGGATCCTACCTTCGTCACGTGCCCAGTAGAAGCCACCGCCATCGACGGTGTAGAGCGTCGAGAGGATGGCGTCGTGCCAACCGAAGATCCGCCCCCCATCGGCCCACGCTTCCCGGCCATCGCGACGCGCCCGGAAGAGACTGTGCCCGTTGTAGCTCATGGGTGAGGAAACCGCGTCGAACCACTCGGTTTTTCCCTCTGCCGTCGCCCAGCGAAAGCCACTCTCCCCTTGCACCAGGTACCACGCGCCGCCGGCTCCGGGATGGACCTGTAGAGGTTTGCCCTGAGCTTCGGTGGCCCGACCACTAAAGACAAGGCTCCAACTTTCGCCCTTGCGGCCAGCAAAATCCAGCTCCCCGGTAGCAAGGTCCTGGAAGACGAGATGGAGGGGTACATCTTCGAAGGGCTCCCCTACCCGCTCACCGGCCAGAGTGGCCACGTAGCGACTCTCCTCCAAACATACAGCCGTGGGCCGACCCGCGGCATCACAGCCGGTGGCGACAAAGCGGGGACAGCAGTGCTGGGCCACCTCTTTTGCCATCAGACACTCAAGGTCGGCGCCTCGCACCATCACCTGGAGCTTGCTGCCGCCACACCACGCAAAGCGCTCCACTCTACCGGGTACCGATTGCCACGAATCCCCATCAAGGAGCACTGCATCTCCATCTACCGAGGCACCCACAGCCACGAGGTGAGTCCCATCGGGGGCCAGAGAGACGCGGCTGATGGCGGAGAAAGGTAGAGTCATTTGGTCGTCCCGCAACAAGCTCACTTTACCGTCCGGCAATCTCAGCAATCCGTAGAAGAGACCGGAACTCAAAAACCCTTCACCCCAAATAGAGCTGAATCCACCGGGGCGGCCCACGGGGTCGAGGAAGGGTCCGTCACCATCCTTGCCGACGGCCAACACCCGCGCATCGGGAGAAACGTAGAGGCGCTCGATGAGCTGCTTTTCCAGGAGTAGTTGCCCATCCACCGACACCTGAGACCCGGTCGCACCGTGGGTCAGGGTGAGCAGCCGATTGTCTGGCAACCAGACGGCCGCTGCCACCACATCGTGGACACTCCTTTGGACCCCATCAACATAGAGGACCTGCTGCGCTTCCCGCCGAACCACGCAGGCCAGGTGATCTCCATTGGGGGAAAAGCTGACCCAGTCCAGGTTGCTCGTAGGACCGACCATTCCAAACGAAGAGTAAAACTCGATGCCTTGCGGAGTCATGATGCCAAAGGCCGCTTGACTGAGGTCAGGGGCTACGGCAAGTAGTGACACTTGCTTGCCGCAAGCAGCTATCTTTCGACCAATAACAACGCACTCCTCCCGGTCCCGGCGCCCGATGTAGACTGGGACCTTCCCCCGTAGCAAGCGGTATCGCAGTGGGCGATGAGTGCGACTGGCCGGATCGGGGCTGCCGTAGTGTACCCGGGTTACCGGAAGGGGGCGCTTCTCCTGATTCTGCCAGGCTGCGGGAAAGCGGAGGAGCGCGGTCCACTCGCCGCTCCGGTCACGCGCGCCGAACGCTACTCGGGTACCACCGAGGAAAGAATACTCGTTACTCTCGGGCGTGGAGAGTCCGGCCAGCACCTCAAGGTCCGGGACATAGATGTCCTCGAACTCCGGGCCCTCGGCACCTCGGTAGACGACCACCTGTTGGTCTCCGCTGCTGGCCCAGTAGGTCGCTTCACCACCGTCACTCACATGGACCTGTTCAATCTGCTCCTCGTGGGCGATTTCCGCCCCATCAACGAATAGCCGCGTGCCATCTTCGAAACTCACTATCCAGGCGATACTGCCGACCTTGGGGCCGACGTAGGTGTCAACAACTTCCACCCCGTTAGCCGGCAGACTGGCGATCTCTCGACTCTCAGCGCCGCTACCATTCAGGACAGAAAACAGCAGGGCCAAAGCCGTAATCAAGATTCTCATTCAGCACCTCTCTGGAGCGCATCATACAGTCCCCCCAGCGACCAATGCAAGGGCCGCGACTCAAGGCCGACCCTCCCTCTAAAACGCGGTTTTTTGTTCCGTTGCGACCAGGTCCTGTGATATGCAAGCTAAAGGCAATTCAGTCGGACACGACACCAGGAACACGAGGTACGTATGAGGCTTTCCCACCTGCTTGTTGCAGCCGCATTCTGGTTGCTCCCAGCCACCCTCATTGCTGGCGGATTCGAGTTTCCCAGCAATGGCTCGGTGGCGTTGGGACGAGGCGGCGCATTCGCTGCGAAGGCAGACGACCTGATCTGTCTCGAATATAATCCGGCGGGGCTCATCAAGCTGCCTGGAAACCACGTCTACCTGGGAAACAATATCGTCCGGTACAACATGTCTTATTCGGGATTGCGCCCCGACGGATCACCGGTAGAAAAGGTCTCCAACGAAGGTGGCCCTATGTACGCGGCCCCCTTCGTCGCGGCCTCCACGGACTTTGGCCTGAGGGATTGGCGCTTCGCCATCTCCGCATTCGGCCCCAGTGCCAACGGCATCTTCGAGATGATGGAGGACGAGTCCAGCACTGACCCGCGCCGCCCACACCATTACCTCATGCAAGACATGAGCGTCCTCATGGCGTTCTATACCGTCAGCGCCGCATACGGCCGCAACGAAAAGTGGGGGGTAGGTCTCGACTTACATTGGGTAGACTTGATCTCCGCTGAGATGTCGCTGTGGGTGGATGCATACGATCCCGAATTGCCCAAGAGCCCCTTCTTCCGGGAAGACGCCATGGACGTGCGCGCCAATACGAGCGTCTCTGACCGCTTTCAGTTTGCTGCCACGTTGGGAGCCTGGTTCCGTCCCATTCGCAGCCTCGAAATCGGGCTCTCGGTACGAGGACCGAATCTAGACTTCAACGCTGATGGAAGTACTGAACTGCACTTTGAGGACCCCCTGCTTGCCCAGTTCTACGGTGGTGGACTCGATACGGGAGGAACGGACGGGCTGGTCTCCTTCACCAATGACGGAAAGGCCACTGGCGCCAGGGTTCCGACTACATTGAAGTTCTCCTATCCGATGAAGAGTCGCCTCGGAATACGCTACGTCCACGAGGAGGGGAGCGGCGAGGAGGCTCGGGAACTCTTCGACGTTGAGTTTGACGTCGTCTGGGAGGGCTGGTCGGTGCTGAAGCGATATGATGTTCAGTTGAAGGATTATATGGAGATTGTCGGCGATGGCTTCACGCCGGAGCCTGGGGCGCGCACTAAGTTCGAGTTTCAGCCAATCACCATTCCCCGTCACTACAAGGACACGTGGTCATTCCGGCTGGGTGGGGAGATTGCGGCCCGTGAGTGGTTGCGAGTGAGAGCGGGCACCTACTATGAAACTGGTGCGGTTCCCAATGCTTACACCAATGTCGATTTCGCCAGCTTTGACCGCATTGGAGTCGCTGGAGGGCTCTCTTTCAGTTGGCAATGGCTAACTGCCTCGTTGGGATACTCGCACATCTTCCAGGCGGTTCGAGATGTGTCGGTGGCAGAGACGAAGGTTTACAAGAGCTTCGCCTTGCGAAAAGATGCCCCTACCGATGAGAAGTACAAGGTGGGTGCTGGCAGCTTTGAGACAAGCTACGACATCTATTCTTTGGGGATTTCGGCAGCTTTTTGAATCCCGATACCGGCATAGTCTTGCAGCAGCCCGTCAGCACCGAAGATAGCGATTACTCGTGGCGCTCCCGCCGCGTCGTATAGTATCAGAAATTCTGCGCTCCCCCCCTTGGCTGGCTGCTCGAACTTTATGGATCGTAATCTGTTGCGAGCGGTGAATTCAAAGACCAGTGGACTGCCCTCATGGGCGGTACGGACTCGATAGGGGGGCAGGACCGGGGGCACGAATTCAAACTCGGCCTCAACCGGGACTCCAAGGGCCTCCAAACGGCGACGCAAGGGAACGGAAACAGCCTCAAAAAGAGAGCGTATGGTCGGGTGAGGTGCGACTCCCCCGGACGCCCACGTCATCTCACGATGAGTGAGGCCATCGCTGTCTGAAGGAAGTTTGCCCTCATGCTTGCGGACTGAGGGTTGCCCCAATTCGAGAAAATAGGGCAGTGCGAGGACAACCAGCAGCGCGACGCCTGCAAGGGCCGCCCAGGTTGCCCATCGAGATGAGGGAGCCCGCTGGTTTCGCTGTTCTCGGAGCTGCTCCAGTTGGCCTAGTAGGACCTCCTTCTCAACATCCCGGACTTTCAGGTCTTGTTCTACGGCAAGGGAATCTTCTGCTTCCTCCGGGCTCGAATGAACCGACAGGATTCCTGGGTAACGGCTCGAGTATGGCTGCGCCACCTGGGCCACGACAACTTCGGCCAACGCTTCCCTGGGGAGAGAGAGGTGTGCCAGTCGGGAGCGCAATTGAGTCGCGTTGGCAGGCCGCTCATTCGGCTCGGCTCGCAGACACTCATCGATGAGCGCACAAAGCATTGGTGGAGCCTCGGGAAGATGCTCCTCAAGTGAGTCGAACTGCTGACTCAACATCCGATTGTAGACCTCAACAGACATTCCCGGCCCATATGGCGATTTTCCGGTCACCAGGCGGTAGAAGAGTGCAGCACTCTGATAGACGTCAGAAGCTGGACTCAAATCCCCTCCTCTGACCAATTCCGGAGGCACCAATTCGGACCAGACAAAAAGTCTCTGCAGGAGGGAGCCAGCAGAGGGCATAGCCTGCCCCAAACGGTCGGAGAGAGCCTCCACCAGACCCACCTCCGGCAACATTACCTGGGTGCGTCGGTTGAGCAGCAGCCGCTCCGGATGTGAGAGACAGTAGACCAGCCCCGCCTCATGCAGCGGTGAAATCGCCGCCAGCAGGGCCTCCCAAACTGAAATTGCAATGGGCAATTCCAGGGGGCCATCTGCGCTCAATTCGTGGAGAAAGACCCCGGACGGGTCCTCGGTGACCAGCTCCAGAAGACCCGAAGGCTTGATACTCCAATCAACCAGATCGGGTATCTGCGGGGCGTGAATTGCAGCGAGCCCCTTCCCCAGGACTTTGAGTCTCTCTGGAGCATCATCCGCTCTGGAGGCCACCTGCAAAACCAGGAGGCGTTTGCCGCTGGTTCCAACGGCCGTAAAAAGTCGCTCACCACGCTCTCTGCGTAGCAGCTTCTCGATTTGGTATCCATCTTCTCGGCTGTTCATTTGGCCATTCCCGGGAGCCTGACACTCAGTACTCACCATATATCATAGACGTTTTCCTTCCGGTGGCCAACTTCGCGGTGTAACCTTTTGGACAAGCGGGGTCTCCAATGTGATGCCACAGGAGGTTGCACTCATGCCGATGTACGATTTCAAATGCGACGATTGCGGTAGGGACTTTGAGGAGCTTGTCCCTCGCAACAACCCGAAAGCCCCTTGCCCGGCTTGCGGAAGCGCCAGGACCACGCGCCAACTCTCGATCTTCTCTTCCCGCACCGCCAGCCAGGCCTCCTGCCCCCTTCCCGGGGGAGGGCCATCGGGCTGCAAGCCTCCCGGTGGCGGCTGTGCCCCAGGTGGCTGAGGTATCTAGCCTGGCGGTGCAGTTGCATCGCCCATGAAGCAACCCGACCCATCTGGCCCGTGCGCCGTTGGCCACTGCGACCCGCTATCGGTCGGAGCGGGCGGAACGACCAAACGCAGAGCGTTCTTGCAGGTAACGAGCGCCCGACCGTTTTCTCCTCCGAGGAACAGCCTCATAGGGGCTTGACAGCCGGTAAGAGGGTAGCCGACAAATGGATTCTTAGCCTCGGTGGAGAGCCACGGGAAGAGCTCGGCCGGGGCCTGCGCGAGCAGTTGCACTGTCCCCAGGCCGCTCACGCCCCCGCCAGGAATGGCGTGGAGATCTGTGAAGGGGATGGCGCTGCCCCATCTGGCGGGGTTGGCCTTGTTGGCCTGATTAATGTGCAGCAAATGGGCGTCCGAACCCAGCACCAGGACATCGCCAAGGGCCGTCACTACCGGGCCACTTGCCCACGCGTCCTGTTCCTTCGCCTGGGCGGCCCAGTTATGGTCTGTACTATCTGGAACAGCATCAAGGCGTACCGCCACCAATCTCGCGTCCCGGGCCGCGACGAAAAGCTCTTGCTCGCCGAAAGCCATGCCGAGTATCCCACCAGGGAGCTCCTCTTTACTGACATCGAATTCCCGTCTCGTAGTCAAATCATAGATATTGCCATAGGGCAGCAAGACGCGTACGGCTGTGCCCCCGTCTATGGGCACAGCCACAGTTCCAGTGGGGCGATGGACGATGGGGCCGAGGTCCGGACTCAACTCGCCAATGGGGAACGCAAAACTGCTGGTGGGATTCCCTTTGGGCACATAGAGTGCATCTGCCGTTATTGCGACGGCAAATCCATCTGGACAAACGGCTCCACGACCCACGGCACCGGCAACTTCCAATCTCGTCTCAAATTCGGTTCCCGGTCCCGCCGAGCAGACAATTCCAGAGGCTCCCCGCAAACAGACTTCCTGTCCCTTACCGTCGCCGTAGAGCGGGCCAATGGCTCCCTCGACGTCGGCCACTCCCACCTGCACCAGTTCGAAGTCAAACCAGCGCACCGCACCGTTAGTGTCCAGCGCCGCTACCCACTTTGCGGTCATCGTCGCAGAGACGAACTCCGCTGCCTTCTCAGCAAGGTAACAACCCTCCCCCGACTCCAACTCGCAACAGCCGCTGGTTAGCACCTCGCCGTCACACAGGGGCGTGACATAATTGATGGCGTGGTGGAAGCAGAGTCCCTCCTGACAGGTGGCACGCTCCTTAGGACAGTCGCTGCGCTCATCGCAGGATTGCAGTGGAGGAGCGGCGAAGCACCCGCTGAGGAGAAGAAGCGTCAGTGTCAGAGTCGGCCATGATCTCATATGGTGAAGGTAGCTGGCGGCCAGGAGGTTCGTCAAGAGTTACACATCAGATGGCACGCTTGGGGATTGAATAGTGGGCAGTGATCGACTATCGTTGCGTCCGCATCTTTCATGGTTGGAGGTTTTTGGATATGAAGGCGCTTCGCACTTACTTTGTTGAACCGAATCTTGACGGCCCGCTGGCTCTCCTTAGTGAGCTGGCGTTCAATATGCGATGGACCTGGGATGCCGATACACGGGAGCTCTTTCATCGGCTCGACCCCGACCTCTGGGAGAGCTGCCGTCGCAACCCGGTCAAGCTCCTGGGAGAAGTTGCCGCAGACCGCTACGACAAATTGCTCGAAGACGAGTCCTTTCTATATCAGTTGGAAAAGGTGCGCGTGGCCCACACGAAGTACCTGGAGGTCAAGGACTCCTGGTTTGCCAAGGCTCACCCGGATGCAGAGCGCCCGATGGTCGCTTACTTCTCGGCCGAGTTCGGCATCGGCGACGCGGTGCCCATCTTCTCGGGCGGCCTGGGGGTACTGGCTGGCGATCATCTGAAGGCCGCAAGCGACCTCGGAGTTCCTATTGTCGGTGTTGGCCTGGCGTACCAGGCGGGCTACTTCCGGCAGTATCTCAACGCGGAAGGTTGGCAGCAAGAGACCTATCCGATGAACGACTTCTATACGATGCCCATGAGCCGGGTTAAGAAGTCTGATGGTGGCCAACTCGCCATCAGTCTGCCCTATCCTGGCCGGACGGTATACGCATACATCTGGGAGGTAAGGGTCGGGCGCACTCTGCTCTATCTGCTCGATTCCAACCATCCCAACAACTCGGAGGACGACCGGAAGATTACCGGTCAGCTTTACGGTGGTGACCAGGAGACCCGTATTCAGCAAGAGATTCTACTGGGCATGGGTGGCATCCGCGCACTCACCGCACTGGGCCTGACTCCCCCGGTGCTCCACACCAACGAAGGGCACGCTGCTTTCCTCGTACTTGAGCGGATTCGAGCGCTGATGGAAGAACGCCAGGTCCCCTTCCACGTTGCCCGAGAAGCTGCTCAGGCGGGGGTCGTTTTCACTACCCACACTCCCGTCCCAGCGGGTATTGACGTCTTCCCCCAACAATTGATGGAGTCCTATTTCTCCTCCTATTGCAAGGATGTCGGTATCCCCCTGAAGGAGCTCCTGGCCATTGGCACGATGCCGGGCAAGGAGGATGAGAAGGGGTTCAATATGGCGGTGATGGCGGTTCGCATGAGCTTTGGCACAAATGCCGTGTCGCTGCTACACCGGGAAACGAGCAAGCGGATGTGGCAGGCGCTCTGGCCCAACGTCCCGCTCAATGAAGTCCCAATCGGCCACGTAACCAACGGCATCCACATCCCGACCTGGATCTCGGCTGAAATGGGGAGCCTGTTCGACCGCTATCTCGGGCCGAAATGGCGTGAGACCCCGCGGGATAGCACGGTGTGGAAGCGCATAGAGAGCATCCCTATGGAAGAGCTCTGGCATACTCACGAGCGTCGCCGCGAGCGTCTGGTCGCTTTCGCTCGGCAGCGTACACGGGCACGCCTGGTGCGACAGGGCATTGCTGGTCGGAAGCTGGAGGCGAGCGTCGAGGTGCTGGACCCTGAGGCCCTCACAATCGGATTTGCTCGTCGCTTAGCACCATACAAGCGGGCCAACCTGCTCTTCCGAGACATCGAACGACTCACCGCGCTGCTCGCCAACAAAGAGCAGCCGGTACAGATCATTTTTGCGGGCAAGGCCCATCCCCGAGATGAGATGGGCAAGGAGCTGATTCGCAATATCTATATGACCTCTCGGCGCCCTGAGTTGGCGAGTCGCATCGTCTTCCTTGAGGACTACGATCTGAATACCGCACGCTATCTGGTGCAGGGTGTCGACGTCTGGCTGAACAACCCGCGGCGACCGAAGGAAGCCAGTGGGACCTCCGGGATGAAGGCCGTGGCCAACGGCGCTATCCACGTCAGCACTCGTGACGGGTGGTGGGCGGAAGTCGAGGCGGAGGGGTTGGGTTGGGACATTGGTGGAGGCGAGGAGTACGGCGAAGACCTGCAGACTTATGGCGATGAGGTTGAGGCCCGGGCGCTCTATGACCTGCTGGAAAACGAAGTTATCCCCCTCTTCTACCAGCGGGGACGTACCGATCTTCCTAGAGGGTGGATCCAGAGAATGAAGAGTTCTCTGGCCAATCTCTGCCCGAAGTTCAATTCCAATCGCATGGTCCAGCAGTATACCGAACACTACTATCTTCCAGCCCTTGTGCACCGTAAGCAGCTAAACGGGGAGAAGCTGGAAACCGCGAGACAACTGGCCGAATGGAAGCAGACGGTCAATTCCAACTGGTCCAAGGTCAAGATGATTCGATTGGAGACGGACCACGGCGATGACGCTCGGATGGGCGATTCCATCCAGGTGTCGGCCTGGCTGCGCCTGGCACCGCTGCTCCCCCAAGACTTGCGTATCGAGGCCGTCTACGGGCGTATTGGGCCAGACTTCGAGATTGCAGATTCAAGCACGGTGCTGTTGCAATTTGAAGCCAACGAAGAGGACGGGGCGTGCCGCTTCAAGGGAGAGATTCCTTGTACGGCAAGCGGCAAGATGGGATTTGCACTACGGGTGATGCCTCGCCACAGAGGGCTGGCAAATCCATATCAGACTGCGCTGGTAGAGATCCTTGAGGCGTAAGGTACACGGCTATTCCGGAATGTGGGGCAGATGGCCGGTGGTCGCTCCGCTTCCGGGGAGCCCTTCGGACTGCGACTAAACGTCGGTCCCGAAGCGTACCCCTTCACGCTCCCACCGGCACGAGAAGTTCTTCAGGTTTCCAAACCGAAACCTACACAGTTTCAGCAAAGAGGTGGTCGCTTCGCTTCCGGGGAGCCCTTCGGACTGCGACCAGACGTCGGTCGCGAAGCGTACCCCTTGACGCTCCCAGCGGCACAAAAAGTACTGTAGGTCCGTAAGCGGAAATCTATCCCGTTTCAGCGAAGATAACGGTCTTATAGCCTTCCAGGGCTGCGCAGCGTGGGCACCCCAGGTGCCAGAGATAGAACCCGTTCACTCGCTTTCCCTGGCCTTCGAGTCGCTTGCGAAAGGCCTTTACTCCGGGTCCCACTTTGCTGTCCCGACGATCATATACAGTGGTTTCAATGACCGTATTGCCAAAGGTAACGACGTTGGCATCGGGCTGATCGGTGGGGAGAATTGCAACGTAGACCGCACCAGTGAAGGTGCCCTCCTGAACGAGAACCATGAGTGGTTCTTCGAGCATGTAACCTTGCTTTTCGATGGCCTCCGCAGCTACCGCCATCTTGTTTTCCACGTTGAGTGGTACCTTGAAGAAGTGGTTCACCTTCTCTGCGTAAAAGGTCTTGCCCTCCCAGTTGAAAGTCCGACCTTCCCACTCTTCATTAAGAACGATGGGACAACCGCAGTCCTTCTGGCTCATGGGGCTCCTCGCTAACCTGTCTGAAGAATGATTCTACTTCAAGATGAGGGAATCGACAAGCACTGCGGTATTCCCGGTCGAACCAGCCTCATCGCTGACTCTCAGGACCATGCGAACAGGCTTATTGAGACCGCCCTGGCCCAAATTGCTGAGGGCAACCTCCCCAGTGTATCTCCAGCCACTGGAGAAGGCATCACCCCATACGACACTGTCGAATCGGCACTCTTCGGGCCAGACGGACAGCTCCTCATCTATCTCGGGGTGGTAAAGCTCCCCGCAGTCACAGGCGGAGGAGCCGCACTGCTCGCAACTGCCGCAAGCACCTGCCTCGCAGGGACAGAGCGCATTGATGCCGATATAGTCGTGCTTATCTGTGGCCGCGAGGTAAACTCGCTGGCCCTCCTCATCCTCAATGAAGAGCTCCAGGCGGTCCTCGTAGAACTCAGAGCCGCACTCATCGAGGAACTCATGAGAGACGAAATTGTAATAGGCCTCGAAGATGAGTTTGTCAGTTGTGAGGCAGAACTCCTGACTGATTGAGCCTCTGTCCACGGCATAAGAGAGGCCGTTGGAAACCATGACCATATACTTCGTTGCCGGCCCGGCGTCGCACCAATCCAGAAGCACACGAGCATCTCCCTCACGCAACCAACCTTTCAGATTCCCGGTGGCAAAATCGGGGTTAATCAAGCCAGAGAAAGTGAGGTCAACATTGCCCGAGCCAAAGAGACGCCACTTGTGGTCAGAGAAACTGCTACCAACTTTCGGGAGCACGGCCCCGGGCGTCAACTTCTCGGTAAGAACGTAATTGAAGAAGGTGGCGCCCGCTTTCTCGGCCGCCTTCGGGTCCGTATCATCAACGATGACAGCGACGCCGCTGGCACCGGCGGCGAACAACTCGAGAGCCGACGTGAGCGACCTCCCCGAATAGGGAAAACCGAGCCAGGCGAATTGTCGATTAAGACCTCCTCTCCCGTAGCGAGCGATGAAGGAGGGCGTCATGCCCAGCCCATCGGGGCCCAACAGCAGCCTACCGGTGGCAAGATCAGCCTGGGTCCGGTCAAAGAGGACTCCGGAGGGAGTGCCGTCCTTGCCGTGGGTTATGATGCACGCTTTCGCAGGATCGCACTTGATTTCGGTGCCGTTTTGCAGGCAGGTTCCATCGGGAAAGAGCTTGCAGGTTTGATATGAGGTTGCCAGAGCTTCGCATGACCAGTCATCTTCCAACCAGAGAACTTCTTGAGTCCCAGCGTGGTCCCACCCAGTCCAAGCCGGTGGGGGCGCATCGAATTCGAGGGTGGAGGAGTCAACGGCCAATCGAGCTTCGTCGGAGAGGCCACCAAAGACGGGCCCACCACGACCGGCAAAGAAGAACAAACCGGACTCAACGAGCCGATGGGCGAGCTTCAACTGTCCGGGGGACTCAAGATCCCGCCAGGGTGGGCAGGTGGAGTTCTCAATCGTCTCTTTCCAGGGGTGAGATTCTTCGCCAGATGCCAGCAGCGATACGACTTGTCGAGACCAGGGCTGAAAGAGAACTGTCGGCGGTATCCCATCTTCATGAAAGAGTGTGGTAGCCGCCGTAGCGGGATGCTCCGTCGGTTGAACAGCAGCGAGAATCCCCGATGAGAAGCGGACCCAAATCTGGTCACCGTATGCGGCCGCCCCGGCTTCCTCGACGGCAGGTTCCGCCAGCAGATTTGAGACCGCGTAGCGGCGCGCATCATCCACCGGCCAATTGGCTGCGATGGAGTCATCCAGGGTTGCACGAGCCTCTTTGAGCACATTTCGAGCGGCTTCACAACTGGCCACCGAAATATGCTCAACTACTCGAACTGGAAGACAAGCAGAATAGGCTACCAGAGGCTTGTCCGCCTGCGCCGTGGTTATGGCCGCTCTAAAGAAATGGGTCCCGGGTTCCAAATCGTTGAGCTTGATGTAGGCAGAGTAGACCTTGTCCACCGCAAGCTGATCGCCATTTTCATCAATCTGCCCATCGTCAACAAGCTGGCGGGCGGTTCCGGCAACCTTGGTCGCACAGTCAGCTTCGACTTCCATAACCCACACCTGATCAGCAATGAAATTCCCTTGCTCGTTCAGGTCCAGGGTGAAAAGCAACTCGTTGGGTTCATGGGCGAAGAGCACATCCGGAGTCAGCCGCAATGGGCTGGGGAACGTGAATCCAGGATTGGCCGTAACCACAGCTACATCGTAGGCCCTTTCGCCATCAGCCTGTTGTGCAACAGCCCAGATCGTGGTTGGTTGCGCCTCGAGCAGAGAGCCGTTGTCGAGTGGAGGTCGCAAGTAGATCTTCTCGGAGAAGGAACCTTCCTCCGTCACAGCAGGCAAAACCGGTTCTTCCTGATAGTCGGTTCTGATGTAAAATGAATCGTATGGCCCCACAATGGTTCCACCAAGAGCAATGAAAGGCTCCTCGGCGGTGCCCGTGCTGGAGGTCGTGGAGGAGGCAGGAAAGGAGGTGATCTTCACATGGAGGCTTTCGATGGGTTCAAGCTCTATGTGGGAGAGGTCGCCAGTATCCGGGATCACGTCAATAGTGGTCTCCTGATTCGGCACGTCCTCAACGGGTCTAACTGCTACGTCGCTGAAATACTGCCCCTGTGGGCCATCAGAGCAACCAAGTGGTAGCAGGGTGCAAAGCAAAACTGCGAGGCGCCAGGCGCTTCTACTCATAGCAACAACTCCGAGGCCAACTGGCCACGTTACTTGAATTTGACCGTATCGATGAGAATCGCGGTGTCGTAGATCGAGTCACCTTTGTCGGTGGCAAAGAAGCGTAGTGTGACCGCCCCTTTGCCAGCGAGAGCCATTACGTTGCTGGCGGCCTTGCGCCAGTGCGTCATCCAGCAATCCCCCTGGTCGAAGGAGACATCGCTTTGAATCAACCCGTCGTATTGACCGCCGCAACCGGCGCACTCCTGCGGGGGACAGAGACTATCCACGGACGCATCAACAAAGGTGATCTGCCCGTCATCGCCTTCCAGCTTCCCCTCGAAGGTATCCTGATAGACGGAGCCGCACCATTCCTTAAACTCTTCCGAGTAGAACTTCCAATAGAAGCTCATCTCGATTTTGTCCTCTGGAATGCAGAAGGTCTGGTAGATCTCACCAGTCTGCGGAGTGTAGCCGAGTCCGGTTGAGATAATCCCCATGAACTTGCCCTCGACGGGAACAGTAATGCCGAGACGGCTGATGACTCGACCATCGCCAGTGGACTGCCATCCAGTGAGGTCGCCCGTTTCCCAACTGGCATTAATGAGGTCAGCATTGGTGGCGTTGAGATTGGGAGCCCCCATGAGCCGAAGTCTACTCCCCGGATAATTGGGGTCCGACGGGGGATTCTCACCGAGGGCATCGCCGGTGAGCACCATCTCTTCCACAAGTGCCGACCAGAAAGCAGACCCTTCCTGGTATGCAAAAGTCGAGGTCACGTAGTCCGAGTATCCAAGCACAGCTTTGGCGCCGGCCCCGAAGAACTCCATGCCCAGGGTTCCATTCCAAAGGGAGCGGCAGGTACCGAGGTAGACGACGCTACTGGGCAGCCCGTTGCCTCGGTATTTGGCCACGAAGGAGGGGATAATACCGTAGCTGTCGGGCCCCATTACGACTCGACCGCGCATCAAGTCGACCTGCTTGAAGTCAATGCAGACACCGGAGACGTCCTGTCCCCCCACGCTGGCCTGAGTGATGATGCATTCGCTGCCAGCAGGGCAACCATTTACACCACTGCATGCGGGCGTGGTTTGAACCAGCTTGCTACAATCCACGGGCTCACCGGTCCAAATAAGCTCCTGACTATGGAGGTGTGTCCAGTCGAGTTCTTCCTTGGCATCAGCGCTCATTTGCTTGAAGTAGCTGTCGCCATGGCCGGCGATAGCAATTATGCCGTACTCATTCATCCGCCGGAACTGCGAGAGCGTAGCTTTTTCGTTGTAGAACGGCATGTCAAGCACGTAGGCCGGGCACTCGGATTTGCCAAGGATGTTGTTGACGAAAGTGGCTTCGTCCAACGCATCTAGTTCGGTGTGTGACGGACTGAGCACCATTGACCGTTTGGACTCAATGAGAATCTCCTGGCCCGGCAGGGGGGCGTCAATCTGGCCATATTCGTAATCCTCGTCCTCCTCGCCGGAGCCAGCCCGCAAACCTTCCGGGCTAAAGGGGAAAGCTCCGAGGACGCCTACATTGTAGCGCGCCCAGACGCCATATCCGTTCCACGCAGTGCCCACCTCAGCGACCATTGCGTCAGCCTGGAGCAGCTCGACGACCGCCTGGCGCGCAGTCGCAGGATCCGACATGGCCGCCGTGTCGATGTAGAGCTGCTTGGCTTCCTGCTGGAGCGCCTGGACGTCATTGCATGTGTCCTGTGAGAAATGGTCCACCACCTCCACGCAGTAAACCGGCGAGTAGGCGGTATACTGCTGGTATCCGGCCTTGACGACGGTATGCGCACGGAAGCAGAGCTTCCCAGGGTCATCCAGGTTGTAGCTCATTTTGGCGGAGAAGATACCATCCTGCCCGACGTCGTCACCGGTGCTTCCAACCTGGCCATCATCCTTGAGGGCTTTGACGTCGCTGATGCACTCCCCGACTTCAGTGCACTGGCAGAGTTTCAGTGTGGAGGCTTCGAAATTGGAGTAGAGCCCCATATCCTGGGTGAAAACTACGGTTGTGTTGGTGTTGGTGAAGATGGCAAAGGGCCTCGCCTCGAGGTCGCCAAATCGGAAAGCCGGGTTGTACGTGACGACCAATCTGTCAGTTGCCTCTTCATTTCCGGCAACCGCGGTAACATTGATGACATTGTCGCCCTGGACAAGGTCAATCTTGCCTGAAAGCCAGAAGGGGGCCCCCTCAGCATAGCCGGACTTACCCGTATCGGTTTCCCAGATAATGGCATCTGGCTTACCCGCGACGAGACCGGCAATCTGGATGGAACCACCGATAGCCTGGGCCACGCCGGTCGCTGATGGACCGAGGATCTTGACACCCATTTCGGGTGACGAGAAGAAGCCCTCTTCCACCGGTGGCGGACCAGTATCGCCGCCCAAATCTATGAGCCCACCATCACCACCGGAGCCGTCTGGGCCGATGGGGCCATCGGGATCAAGGGGCGTGTCCGAGGCGATGTCGTCAAGGTCATCGAAAGAGGAATCGGTGGCGACGGAATCATCGTCCACCATCTCATCCTCAAAAACGTCATAGGAGTCGAGTGGTAGGATTCCATCGGCGGGGTAGACACTATCGGTGGGAATCTTCGCATCTCCACCTCGATTGCGTAGATCCTCGCTTTGAGCGTCGGTGTCATTGCCGTCGCTCGCCGAGCAAGCAACACAAAAGAGAGCCGAGATGAACACCGCAATCAGTTTTCTAACCATGTGCAGCTCCTGTGCGTGAACGCGCCTTGAAGCAAAACTGTCTTCGTAGATTGTACGTTGAGCGCGTGCGTAGTCAAGGAGAACGTGTTTAGAGAGACTGTTTTAACACGATAACCCCGCGCGTGCCGTCAACCGTGACAATATCCCCATCCTGCAATATCCGGGTGACATCCTTGATGTTGACCACCGCAGGAACCCCGTATTCCCGGGCAACAACACAGGAATGGCTCAGCGGCCCGCCGAGTTCCGTTACGACAGCCCCGGCCACCAGGAAGAGAGGAGTCCAACCGACGTCGGTAAACGGGGCGACTAGGATGTCTCCGGCAGCAACTTTCTGCTGCTCCGACGGGTCCTTGACAATGGCTACCCTGCCCGTGGCGACGCCCGGACTGCCGGCAAGTCCGGTGATGGTGCGCCCTTCCTGTACCTCTGCATGCTCGTCGGAGTGAATGCGGTCGCCTTCGAGAACAAACCATTGGGGTAAGTCGGGCAACGCGACCAGGGCCTCATGCTCCAACTTCCGCATGACAACAAGGAGGGGTAGGCGACCGGCATCTTCGGTACCCTTCAGCCAGGCCAGAAGTTCGAGTCGGTCGAGGAAGAAGACGTCGTCGTCCGCGGTAATCAGGCCAGAGCTCACCATGTGGCGGCCGGTTTCCAGGGCCAGGGTCCTGAAAAAGCCGAGGGTGTGAACCACGGCATTACGCATCTCCTCCCGCAGGCGGGCCGCTTCCTGAGTCTGGCGCAAGAGTCGCAGGAAGAGTGGTCTGAGAGCCGGAGTGATGGATGAGGCCGCGAGTCGGGTTGCTTTCTCTCGGTCTTCGATACGACGACGGACCATCTCTTCGGGGTCGGGCAAGTCAGGTGACTCAACGTAGCGCTGGAGCATCATCAAGGGAAAGCTGGGGTCTTCTCGCCACCGGGGTTCCGAGATCTCCGCCTCGCGGGCAGCACGGTGCCCGTGTCCCCGCAAGAAGGCCTCGAAAGCCGAATGGAGTGAACGCTCTTCGGGGTCTCCCCCGGCCAGTTCAGCCAACAATTCACTCACCGGGAGTTGGGCGACCCGCTTTCGCAACTGCGGGATCTGGTGAACGCGACGGGCCATGCGAAGCAAATCGAGCCCGGGCTCTGCGCTGCGAATGCCAGAGAGTCCCGAAAAGAGTTCCCTCTCAACTTGTCCCGACCGGGAGCCGACAGCCAATCGTAGGGCCATCGATGTGAGGAGATAACCCATGAGGAATTCGCCGGAGCACTCGAGGGTGAGGGTACCGGTTTCTTCAAATACGTCGTGGGTGCGCTGCCACCATTCCACCAATTCCTGACGTGAGAGGGTTGCCGGTTGGCGCGCGGCGAACTCTCGACTGAACGCCTTGAATCGCTGCGACCAGAGAGCGATGCGAGCGGGCGTGATTGTCCGTGCTAGAAGTTGTGTCACCGCAGTCAGAGGAAAGCGCATCAGGAACCGAGTGCGAGGCAACGCCTCGTACGTCCCTGGAAGGGCCTCTGAACCGCCGCCGCCGGCCAGACGCTGCAGAGTATCAGGTGTCACAAATGGAACCTGTGACGAGACGGACATGAATTCAGAGAGGTTCATGTAGATCCGTCCACGAATATTGCCGACGATTGGATACTCTTCCGGCACTTTGCAGCCGAGTCCTTTGAAGGCGTGGACCAGCCCTTTTCGGGAAAAGGAGCGGATAAAGCCCCACGTAAATGGAGTTCCGACTCCGGGAAGGGCCTCCCCGACATTGGTATTTGACCAGACAGTTCTGCGGGGCCGGGTGCCGGCGGTCACCGGTCTCGCTTGCAGCAAGTAGAGACGGCCGCCCCACTCCGCCCACTCGATATCCTGGGGAACTCCAAAGACCCTCTCCACACGCAGCGCCAGTTCATGCAGTCGTTTGGCAAAGAGCTCGTCCACCACCGGGCGCTTTGCATCTAACGGGGGAACCGTCTCGACGACTGTCCCACCCTCCGGTCGCGGAAGCTGCTGTTCCGTTTTATTGGCAATTTCTGCTTCAAGTATGGCACCGGAACGCCGGTCTATGGCAACGGTATCCGAAGCCCTCCCTGCGACCACCGTCTCTCCGAGGCCCCAGGAGGCAGAAACGATCAGCCGGTCGGCATCGCCACTAACTGGATCCTGCGTGAATATAACGCCGGCCCGGTGGGCTGGCACCAACTGCTGGACGACAACGGCCATCTCCGGCAGGTCTGCTGTGCCGGGGTGTCGGGAACGGTAGGTGAGACCCTCCCGACCGAAGAGGGAAGCCCAACAACGGCGGACTGAGTCGAGAAGTTCTTCTTCGGTAAGAATGTTCATGAATGACGCGGCCTGGCCGGCCATCGAGCCTTGCGCATGGTCCTCTGAAGTAGCCGATGAGCGGACGACCAGGGCCCCCCCGGTTATGGTCTTCAACGCTTCGGCGGCCCGTACAATCTCAGCCTCGACCTGGGCCGGTAGAGCTACCGCTGAGACGGCCTTGCCAAATTCCTCTATTCCTTTCCAGGTGCGCTCCGCACGGACCAGACCGCGGAGCACTTCTCGATAGGCCTCGGTGGTGATCACAAAGCTACCTGGAACATGGAAGTTCTCATGCACCAGACGCTGCAGATTATGGCCCTTTCCACCCAGAATCGGGCGCCCGAAACCGAGGTCCCCGGTGAGGGGGACGATGTAGCGAAAGGAGGTCATCCGACTCCTTGGTAAGCCGTGGGCCGCAGCATAACACAACCGGCCTGTCTAGCGTAGCCCTGGATCACGTCTTCGGTACGTGGTAGAAGGGCCTTGATGACGTCAGTGGAGTGCTTGTGAAGGGTCATTTCTGGTTGGCAGCGTTGAGCTTGGTCGCAGGTTTTCTTCTTCTGGGCGGCACAACCAGAGGAGAGGAACCTCCACCAACGAGTTGGAACGAGCGAGCCCGCAAGTTGGCCCTCTCCATCGAGCCCGGTTTGGTCCTCTCCGACTCCCTGACTGCCACCGCCCGCGGTATTGCCGATGCGTATGACGAGCCGTCTAGTCGGGCTCGGGCGTTGCTAGAGCACGTTGTCGGCGAATACTCTAATTGCCCTACAACGAAGAGTCCTCCCATACCCTTTGGGCCGGGGGCAACAGCGATCCACGACGATGGCTGCGGAAGCAAGTTCGATCGGCTGATTCTTGCGGTGGCGCTAATGAGGGCGGCTGGGCTGCAGGCATATCTGGCCGGCGCGACGTGCTCTCCCTGGACCGGCCCAGCCACACTCTCTTTCGATGATTGGCTGCTCCCCACGTGGCGACTTCCGGGCGGAGACTATGTTTTGCCGGACCGCAACATGGGCGACATTGAGGAGTTCGCCCCACCTCCCTGCCCGTGGGGACAATGGCTACCCCTGGCCCCCGCCATGGCTAGACCCAGACCGCTACCCGCGCCGCAGGGCGCGGCCAACATCTGGTCCCTCGACCTCGACAATGTGGGACTCGAATCCCTGGTCGACAATGACGGTCTGACACCTGGGCTGCGCGGTCTCACCGACGAGGTGGAGACGCGCGTCAAGCAGAGCCTCACGACGGGGTGGCCCCGCCATTTCAAGCTGCGCGAACGGTGGCCGGATAACGACAATTGCAACCGCGTGCTCCATCTTCGATTGCGGACTCCCGGCGGGTTCCTTGCAGCTACGCTTCAGCGTCAAGGCGACACTACGACTCTCGCCGTTGATCTCCGCATCGTTTCACCCCTCTCTCTTGCCGGGGCACAGATCCACATCGCACCAATAATCGAGGCACTCACGTCCCTGCGCTGTACCACCGAGACCATTCCCTCGGCCGAGAGAATCGTCTACGATGAGATTACATCGTCGCTAACCCATGGGAAAGCAGACCAGGGGTCACCGCAGCAGGAGAAATGACGTGGGCGCATTTGAAACCGTTTTGGGAAGTGTTGGACCAGTTCTCGTACTGGTCGCACTGGGATGGTTTCTGGGGCGCCGAGGAAAACTCGACATTAAGCCGTTGCTCGACTGGGTTGTCTACCTCGGCATGCCCGCGTTGGTCATCCATTCGCTCTCCCGCACGCCCATCGCTCTAGGCCATCTTGCTGAAGTCGGCTTCGGCAATCTCATCGTCGTCTTCTCAGTTGTGGCAATGGCGTTTATCTACGCTCGAATGACGGGAGATGGCGAGCCAGAAGTGCCTGTTTGCGCAGGTTTCGCCAACGCGGCAAACATCCCCCTACCCCTCGCTCTCTTCGCCTTTGGAGAAGTGGGGCTTTCGCACCAGATCGTCTACATGACCTGCAATGTCGTCCTGCTCTACACCTTCGGAGTGGCCCTGCTATCACGTAATCGAGCGGGATGGCTCCTCGTGTTCAAGCTGCCGCTAGTCTACGCCACTGCTGTAGGTATCTGGCTCTCGGTCACAGGTACAACCCTTCCGGTGGTGGTGGCTCGTCCCATTGAGATGCTTGGCCAAACCGCGATTCCCCTGATGCTCGTCTCTCTCGGATTTACCATCGGTCGCCGTATGGGAATCGCCCTCAAGGAGGTCGCTCCCATCGTCGCATTGCGAGTCCTCGGGGGGGGGATGGCCGGTCTCCTCTACGTCTGGATTATCGATCCATCCCCAGCGGTGCACCGCGCAGTCTTGCTGGGAGCCTTCATGCCGGCCGCAGTTCAATCCTACATTCTGAGCGCCAAGTTTGCGAAGAACCCGGCGAGGGCCGCGGGGGCAGTTCTGGTTTCGACACTACTTGCCGCGTTCTACATCCCCTTGATTATCTTCTGGCTCGCCAGAATCTGACTCCGGAACCGGGCTCTCTCCTTCGGGCAGCGTAAACTTGAAGGTAGCGCCGCTTCCTAACGTCGATTCGACCCACAAACGACCCCCGTGTTCCTCCACGATCTTACGCGCAATGGCGAGGCCAAGACCACTCCCTCGCACTTCCTCCGCGTGAGGAATCCGACGGCAAGGTTCGAAGATATACTCGTGATACTCAGGGTCAACCCCATACCCCTCATCCGAAACCGAAACGAGCACTTCATTCTCACTGCTCGTAGTGGAAATATCCAACACTGGAGGGGAATCACTTGGCGAGTATTTCAAGGCATTTCCAATGAGATTATGAAAGACTTCCTTGAGCTTAATCGGGTCGCCATATGCCGTTGCCAATTGGTTCACCGTCACACGCGCTTCTCGTTGCTGCAGGTCGGGCTCAAATCGCTCCAAAACCTCAGCCACCATGTCCACTAGTTCGACTACCAGATAGGGGTTTCTCATGCGGGTTATCCGGGAGAGCGTCCGCAGGTCCCCCAGGAGGCGGCGAGCCACGTCGACGTTCTGCTCAATCTGTCCGATGTGATAGCTGACCTCCTCCGGAATCTCCTCGAGACCTGCCAGATCCCGCTCCAGAAACTGGGCAAATATCTCGATGTGGCGGAAGGGCTCCTGTAAGTCGTGAGAGGCAATGTAGGCGAACCTGTCCAACTCCTTGACCAGTCCCTCCAATCGCAAATTCCGTTCCCGCAACTCATCATTGAGGGTATTGAGTCGACGGTTGAGTCGCTCGATCTTCTCCTTCTCACGGCGCAGATGGGTGATGTCACGGAAGAGGACAATCCGATAGGCCACTTTGTTTGGCGTGTAGAACGCATAGGCATCTACATCAAAGAAGCGGTCCTCTCCCCCGATTCTCGCTTCCACCTGTTTTTGGAGGGCAGCCATGAAGTTGTGCTTCGGTCCCGGTGTCACCAAAGATGGGTCGATGGTAGCGATGGCGTGGACCGCTTTGTCTACCGGAGCATCATCTTCCACCCCAAGAATCCGGCGTGCCTGAGTATTCACGTATCGAATCTGATAGCCCTTGTCGAGGACCACAACTCCATCCTTGAGATGGTGGAGAAGGTCGACAATCATCTGGTGCTCACTGCTGACACCGAGGATCTGACGCTCGACGACTATTCCCACATTCTGGGCGAGAGTCAGCGCCGCGCGCACCGCCTCTTGTGCGAACGCCCCCTGGCGCGAGTGGCCCAGTGCAAGCTGCGCCTCGATACCATCTGCTACGGGAATCGACAGGGTGACAATTGAGGCAAATTCGTCCAACTCGCCGGACTCCGCATCCAACGCAATCAACCGTACATTGCGTTCAATATCCAGGGGCGGGTCCGACACCGCCATGGCTTGCAACGCCAGGGCCATCAGTTGATCCACGGCCGCGTCTGAGACGGGCACCAGTGTGTCTCCATAGAAAGCGAGCCCGGGACCTTCTTTGAAGAGGGAAACACATATTTCCGCGTCGAGCAGTCGCAAGAAAATCTCACGCACCATTTCGAAGAACGACGAACGCGCCTCACCGACCGCGTTCAATTCCCCGAGCCTCAAAGTTGCGGTAGCGATATTGGAATGGAGCAAGACTTGAGACTCCAACTCGTGCTTCTTCACGGCATTTCGAACCACGAGTCGGACGGCTTCGGCCGACGAGAAGGGTTTGGTGAGATAGTCGTGAACGCCCTGCCGAATAGCATCGAGCAGCGTGTCAATGGTGGTGAAGCCGGAGATAACAACGAAGGAGGTGGCAGGTGATACCTTCTGGGCATCGGAGACGAGCTGCATTCCATGCATCCCGGGCATTTTCAGGTCGACTAGAGCCACCTCCGGTCTGACGCTGGCAATCGCCTTGAGGCCCTGGAAGGCATCGGTGAAGCAACTGATAGCGTAGGCGTCTGCCTGCTCAAGGTAGCCTTCGAGCAGCTCAGTAACGGCCACTTCATCATCGATGATGAAGACTCGAGGACGGCGAAAGCGCAGACCAGTATCGGCCAGCCTTTGATCCTTACCTTTGATTCTCATAAATGACGAACTGCAGCCCGGGCGATGCCGAGACGATATCAAGGAGATTCTCGGGGCGAACTGTCTTAGTGATGAAAGAGACCGCCCCATAATCGTAGGAGCGGATGATGTCCTCTTCTTCCTGGGAGATAGTCAACATTACAACAGGAATCTTCTGCAAGCGTGGATCGGCCTTTAGTTCCTTGAGCACTTCGAAACCGGAAACCATGGGCATATTGATATCGAGGAAGACAATTCCAGGCAACTCGTTGGCCTCGTCATGGAGATACTCCAAGGCTTCTTTGCCATCCTTGAATGCACGTATCTCATTCAAGATCTTGGCGTCTGCGATAGCCCGCTTGAAGATGTAAACATCTCCCTCGGAATCTTCCACGAGCATAATCTGCGCCGGCTTGAGATTCGAAAGGTCCATTTTGTATCCTCCTGATTTTGACCAGAATAACACCGACAAATGGCACGGACAAGGTCTTTTCGAAGGTCCTCCCGAGAGACCGATCTGATCACGGCCGTACCCCACGGTGGTCATGATGTTTGGCGTGCAGCTA
>CAZFVN010000034.1:0-40070 GCA_964522395.1 uncultured Myxococcales bacterium | reverse complement strand
GCGAACGGGAGCGCCAGCGACCTGCGAACGGGAGCGCCAGCGACCTGCGAACGGGAGCGCCAGCGACCTGCGAACGGGAGCGCCAGCGACCTGCGAACGGGCCCGGAGGGCCCCACCTCACCTCCGCTTTTCCCTTGACAGTGCCCCACGTATGGACTAAAAATCGCCGATGTTGTTCTTTGCAAGTGCGAAGATGGTGGAACTGGTAGACACGCAGCGTTGAGGTCGCTGTGGGCATTGCGCCTGTGGGGGTTCGAGTCCCCCTCTTCGCACCAAAGTCATGATCCAAAAGAGAATCCTAGTCATGTTGCTCTTGCTGATGTCGGTGGCGAGTTGCGCGGAAGGCCCGGAAGAGTGTGTGAGGAAGGCGTTTGGAGCACTTTGCAATGGTGACCCGGAGGGCTTCAAGAGCAGGCTGACTCGACCCTCAGTTGCCCTTTACGAGGGACTCGTCGAGTTTTCCCCCGATGCTTTCGTCTGCGCGGCCGGGGAGGATCTGGAGATTGCGGAAGCAGGCGGTGTCAGAGAGGGCCTTCGAATCCTGGAAGTTACAACTTCCGTAGGCATCATGGATGTGGCAGTCGTGCAGTCCGACGGTGCCTGGCGCGTCGACCTCTTCTTGAGCGAAGAGAGTGCTTTTTATAGTGGACGCAAGGAGGAGACTCCGTGAACCGATGGCTTCCTGCCGCAGTCGTCCTGGTTGTTTGCCTGACCGGCTGCGGCCCTCGCAGCCCAGAAGCCACTGTGCGCTCTGCCATTGCCGAGGCCCAGGCCGGGCGGACCGAAGCCTTCCTCGACCACTTCGAGCCAGCCACGCGAGCCCGCCTGGCGCTCTATCGGGCAGTTTCAACACACTACGGGTACATTGAGGATGAGACCTTCTCGATGATCTCTGATATGACCATTGAGGGGGCTGAAGTGGAAGGCGAGAGTGCAACTGTCACAGTCAGCCACGAAGGGCGCCAGGGCACCCTGAATCTGGTGCTGGTGGAAGGCGAATGGCGCATCGCCCTACCTCGAATTGCGGAGGCGACACCGTGAGCTACCCTTTTGAACTAGAATCTCGCCGCGACATGGTGAAGGCCGCCCGCCTGATGCACGTCCGAGGCCTTATCTCCGGACACGACGGAAACATTTCGGTACGTCTAGCCGCCAACAAGATCCTCTGCACGCCGACGGGAGTCAACAAGGGCTTCCTCGAGGAGAAGGATCTCGTCGTCGTCGACCAGTCGGGCAAGCTCTTGAGGGGGTCCATTGCTCCCTCTTCCGAGATCAAGATGCACCTGCGTGTCTACGCTTTGCGGGAAGACGTGAAATGCATCATACACGCACATCCGCCACACTGTGTTGCCTGCACCCTGGTAGGCCTCTCCATGGAGACTGCCGTAGTACCCGAATCTGCCTTCCTCATGGGGGCCGTACCCACCGCCGATTACGCTACTCCGGGCACCACCGAAGTACCCAGCTCCCTCGACCCCTATATCGCTGACCGCGAGGCCATTTTGCTGGCCCGCCACGGCTCCATCACCTTTGGTGCCGATGTCACGGAAGCCTACAATCGCCTGGAGGCTCTGGAGCACGTCGCTCAAGTGCTCTTCCTCGCCAACAATCTAGGTTCCGTAATGCCCCTGAGCCCTGACGAGCTAACCCGACTCAAGGATTCGGTCACCTCTCGAGGGCTGCCCTGGCGCTATCCCGACGAGGGTGCTGATGGGGCTGGACTGACCGACCTCATCGTCCAGAAAGTCCTCGACAAACTGCGTAACACCTAGACTGCCGGCACATAGGGAAGCAATCTCGACCGACGTCAAGTCGCAGTCCGAGGGGCTCCCCTGAAGCAGAGTGACCGGAGGCCGGAAGGAGCGTGGAGGGGCACGCCTCGGGACCGACGTCAAGTCGCAGTCCGAGGGGATCCCCGGAAGCAGAGTGACCGGAGGCCGGAGCAGAGCGACCGGAGGAGGGCACCTCGGTACCCTTTTTTGCGCGGGCGCACCCACGCTCTATAATACGCGCAGACTGTTCTCATAAGATGCAGGAGTGTGTCGACATGAATCGACGGATGACAGTAACGCTTCTCTGGCTCTTCTCACTTCTTCTGGCATGCCCGGCACTGGCCGACTCCATCGACCTGCCTGACAGTGCCACGGTGCTCTCCCGAGCTACTGAAGTGATCTCCTCCACCGCCACGGAACTAAGCGAACACAAGTGGCCGGAGGCTAAGAACTGGAAAGGGGCAAAGGCGGGTGAGACAGTAATCGTCTGGAGCTATGCGGAGTCGATCAACGCGTTGCGTCCGGCCTATTGGTTAGTGGAAGTCCGCAAAGAGAAGGCCGTAATTGGCTTGCTCGGGCTCTCCCCCCAGGCGGGATCTTTCGTCTGGCGCTCTACCCGTCTCTCCAAAGCTCAGGCGAAGCTCGCCGCACGACTGCTTAGCAGCAAGCCTGAAGCCATGTCCAAAGCGCTCAAAGCTGGTCCCTACGATGCCAAGACCCTGGACTTTGACCGCACCGTCCTGGTCTCCGTAAATGGGAGCTACTACTGGGTAGCGCCGGCCAAAGGCGAGAATCTGGTCGCCTCTCTCGCCCTCCCCACATCGGGTGAGGCGCAGGCGGGAGAACTGTGGGAGGCTCTCTCCCGTGGACGCTCAGCAATCCCTGACCGCCTCGTCCCCGAGGCTTCGGGACCGGTGTTCGATCTGGCTCGGGACGGATTGGGGGGCGCCACCGCAAGTACTCAAATGGTGGGTATCGTTCCACTGCTGGCCAATCTCGGCGCCGCCGATGGATGGGCCCACGCTCTCAGCATGGTTCGTCAGTGGTGGTCGCCTATAACCCTCGCCTCCCGCGAAGACCTGCGCACCAAATGGCAGGGAGCGGCGAACATCGCCCCCGGCCAGGGCGCGAGCCTGCAAGCGGTCTACCGCCTTACTGTCAACGGTCCAGGGGACAAAGCAGGTTATGCTTCCGAACCCCTGAGGACGTTCTGGTACGGTCCAGGTATGGCCATCGCTAACGCCGGGGATATCGGTAGCGACAAAGTGAGCGATTTTCGTGAGTGGATTCTCCGGGAGACACCGGTCATTGCGGCCATCGATGCCGACGGTATGGGCAAGACTGAAGGGGCCGACCAGTACGTCTTGATAACCGGCTTCTCCGACTCCCATTCCAGAGTCTACGTGAACAACCCGTTTGGACTGGCTGATACCTTCTCCTACAAGGCCTTCGACGCCGACTACTGGGGAGCGTGGTACACGGAGCAGTGCAAATTGCCAACTCTATGTGAGACTCCGCACCATTTCCGGCGGGGCCTTGTTGCCGGTGCGCCAGGGGACTTCATTGGGCCCCCAATGCCTCGCCCAGGGCTATCAGTACCGGCCGTGGGGACCGAATCTCAGCCGGTAACAGTAGCCAACATCTCGCTCTCCATGGAAGGCCCTAAGGCCCCCGCCTTCGCCGGGAAGGACCGCTTTGGCCAGAGCTACCAGACCGAATGCCGGGTCGACGCTCCTGGTGCCCGCTTTCATGGCGGCGGTGCCAAGGGAAGTTGGACCGATCTCCGAGATACGCGGGGTAACGACCGGGTAGTCGTCACCGCGGCGTATGGAAAGATGCTCTTTCCGGGACAGTTTGTTGGCGGCGGTCGCTTCGACCTCACCTTCCCCGAGGGGCAACCGGGTACCGATATCACGGTGACCACTACCTGCACCGTCCATGACGCAGATGACCGCGCCCACTTCCTGCACAAACGCACCATCACCGTCTTCGACGATAGCCAGGAGGACGGCGGCAAGAAGACCATGCCCTTGCCACTCTTGCGCCCGGCGGTAGCTACTTCGACTGCTAACCTGACCTTGCGCGACGATGACCCCACGCCACCGGAAATATCTCTACTCTCCCCGGCAATTGTCTGGGACAGTGAAGGTGGGGCACACCGCTTTGAAGTCCGCTTAGACGACGCCAGCCCAATCGATGCGGCGCAGGTCGCCTACGCGTTTGAGGACAAGGAACCCAAATCGTACGGCTCCTTCGATGGCAACGACAAAGGACGCTACTGGAAGAATATCCCGCGGGACAAGTGGTTGGAGAACGTCGGGGGCGCGCTCTACGTCTGGGTCAAAGCACAGGATGGTGACAACGACCGCAAAGGGGACGGGGCCCTGGCACTGAAGAAGTTTACGATTCCCATCCAGGACGATGACCCGCTGGGTCCGGTGGTCGTCCAGTACGTGGCGCGCCGAGCAGAGAACATGCAGTTCCAGGTCTACGTCCACCTCCAGGATGCCAGCGGCATCTACGTCGACCACGCCTGGCCCAAGCTCTACTACAGTTTCAAAGGCAACGTCAGTGCCGAGAGCTTCGATGGCATTGCAAAACTGGTAGCCGCGCCAAAGCAAGGCCCAGGCTGGTTCACTGCGGTGGCACCGTGGGGTGAGCAAGGGGCCCTCGCCTGGGCCGCCGACAAGGAGAAGAAGGAGGACACCTTCATCTACCTCAAGGTGCGTTCCTACGACCTCGACAAGGACCGCAAGAACGACGATGCCGAGACCTGGTCGCAAGGCTGGGTCGAGGTCTATTTGCCGGCTCCCCTCACAGACACCACAACCATCGTCGACATCTGGCCAGCGGGCGACCGGGAGACGGGCGTTAATTCACTCTGGGACGACTGGTTCGACCCACCCCCGAAACATGTTCCCTTCAATATCTTCTTCGAAGGGCGACCGGCTCAAGTCAGTCCCCCACCCGTGCCCGAAGTGCTCACCGGCCAGAATGCCAGGATCCGGATTCACATCGCAGTCTCGCTCGCTTTCGTGCACTCCGGGGCACACCTCGCCATCACCGGCGCTTCGCTATCTCTGGCCCCCTACAAACTCAACGCTGCCATAGTCAGCAAGAAGGGCATCTATGAATTGGGCTCAATGACCTTCCCCTCAGAAGAGAAAGAGGGCGCGGTCGAGGTCAAACTGGAGATTCCCTCGGGGGCCCTCTCCACTGGTGAAAACATCCTCGTCCTGAAACCTGTTGATGGAACAGGAGAGTATGACCAGATCAGCGTCCAGCGCATCCACCTGGAAGCCAACGAACTACCAAAGCCACCGAAGATCGAAGGGATTGGAATCGAGTAGCGGCCGGACTCGGGAATCGGCCAGCCTCGGACTCGCTACCGAGGTTACCATTGCTGGCCTTCCAACCCCGGCGAGATGCAAGAAGGACTCAACCAGCGGCAGCGTAGATGCCTCAACGACAGCGACGTGGACAAGAAGAGTCAAGGCCTCCAGAAAGCAACTTTCGGGCTAGGCGCTTCCACCGGGCACATTTCGAAGGCGGAACGCAAATGGAGCGCGGTAAGCGGACCATAGGCTACGTATAGCTCGTCAACACCACCAACCAGTCCTTCATCGTGGAACATGCTTCCGCCCAGAGTCACCGGTCCCCCGCCAAGAAAGGGCTCTAGACCGCACTCTGCCGCGTACGGCTTCACTTTGCCGATCATGCCATTGGAAACAAAGGTGATGGTTGGACTCGCCTCGTCCCAAGTCAGAAAGAAGCCGTCCTGAATCCAGTCGTCGAGTCGCTTATCTGGAGAGGTGGAGTCAATGAGGCAAGTAGCGTCGCCGTTCCAGACCGAAAGAACTTCGTAACCGCCTGTTGCCAGCCTCAGTTCCCACCCCGCCTCGTCCGTTCCGCCCGACGCGAGATAGGGCTCCGATGTTCCGATCTCCTGGCTCAGCCGGAACCAGGCGACCATTGCGAATCCCGGTGCACTCTCCGCAAACGGCAAACCCGAAGTCTGAAGACGTCCCAAGCCGTCCGTTTCGAGGTGGCAACCGGGTAGACTGAGTCGCGGATACCGGTAGCCCACCTTGCGGCCATCACCCTCTCTCCAAAGGCCTGCGTTTGACAGAGTACCCGCCAGGGAATTCGGACCAGACGCGCTGACCTGGGTCCCCTGACATTCGTCCAGCGGCCACCGGAACTCCTCCTCGTGCGGCGAATCCATCAGCTCTTTGGAGAAGACCTCCTCGGGAGCATAACTGCTGCCGCCGCAACTGAGGTCGCAGTAGAGTTCGTAGTTGGAGCCCCCCTGGACGAGTTTGGGGAGCCGTGCATAGAATGTCGCTTCATGATGCCCCGAGGTGCCAGAGAAGAGCCGCATGGTCGGATACTCGAGCGCACCGCAATTGCCAGAGAGGAAGGACTGAAGCTCTCCGTTGGCGCCGTTAGGCACTGCCGGTTTCGATGCCCACTCATAGCCGGAGAACTTTACGTCAGATTCAAAAGCACCGATCCAGACCGTCTCCCATGTCAATCCGTCATCCCGGGATCGATAGACCTGTGGGTAGTAGTTGTGGCGGTATGAAACTCCTGTGCCAAAGACGACGTCCCCAAAGTCCGCAAAGGCTTTCACGCATTGTCCATTGCTCAGTACGGGGAAGTACTCTTCATCATCAAATGTAGCGACAATTGAAACGCCCTGGGTGCTACCTCCTGCTCGGGTACCGAACAATCGCATTCCTTCTCGAAAAACCATGTCTCAAAATCCGCCACCGCGTGATTCAACAAGACCTCCCACTCACCGCCATTTCCTCCCGGAATACGCATGAGCTGCTTCGCACTTCCAGACGCGTCCAATGCTGCGTATATGTACCCGGAGTAAGGGTCAAATGCCATTCCATGGACATGCTGGGTCAGCCCGCCATCGGCATAAATCACATAGAAACTTCCTGGAGCGCCAGCCTCGTCGCTTTTCCAAATAACAGAATCCCAAATCGTCTGGTAGCGGCCGATGTAAATGCTGCCATCAGCATCCTCAGTAGTTGCGATCTTAAGAACCGTGGTGCCCGCTGGCTCCGTAAGGTCAAGAACCGTTTCCCAGGTCTTGCCGCCATCGGTCGAGCGCTTCACCCAATCCCCGCTGGCTTTGGCGAAAATGCAGTTCCTGGAATCGACGAACAACATCCCGGAACCTTGCTTGATCACATGCTCCCAGGTCACTCCGTTGTCGATCGACTTCCAGACCCCGGTCACTCCGTCCAGCAACCCGCTCAGATAGAGTTCGCCTTGGAGCCCCGGCATGACCGCACTACAGCTTGAACCGAAATGCTCTTCATCTCTGACGAACTCGTAGTTGCCGAAACTGGCACGGTAGATTGGTATATCCTCGCCTCCCGGCAATCTCATTCTAAGTGTGTCAAACTCAGGATCGCACGCCGAGTCGAAGAAGACCTCATTGGACTCGGGGCTACCCTGGAGGGAACCGTAGTGGGCTCGGAATTTCAGGACATAGCCCTCTATCGGCTCCGGTGACTCCGAGAGAACAGTGAGCATTTGCAACGCTTCACCGGTTGGCGAGCAGTCCGCAGGATTCGCTTCCACAGTTTCGACGGGAGCGCTCGAAAACGAATCCGCCTCCAAGACGAAGAGACCATCTCCACCGCCACGATGAGCAGGGCCCTTCTCTCCGGTGCATGATTGCAGACAAACCACAGTAATGAGGATTGCTGCCAGCGATTCCAGACCAGAGTGTGATTTCACAGGAGTTGGCATTGCTCGAGCCTCTCTGCAATGTCGCTGTCGCTGTCGCTGTCGCTGTCGCTGTCGCTGTCGAGGCAATGATCTCAAACCGGTGCCCGGAAGTCAACGGGCTGGGGGATGTGAATCTTGTAGCAAATCGCCCGCTAGTCTGCCATCTTGTGAATTGTGAACTGGAAGTTCCCAGTGCCCAGCGGAATCGAGCCTCCGGCACCGTTGACGACGTCCGCTCCGCTGACCCCCGCCTGCAGCTTCACTTCCACCGGAATCTCGAGGCCGTCGGTGCCATCCAGAGGCCCTAGAACACCGCCGTCCGTGCAACATGTGGCCCATTTCCACTTGGCATCGAAATGACTGTCATTATTGAACTTCACCTCTCCCGCATCATCTGACAGGAGGATTTGCGCTTCGCCAAAACCACTCTTGATCTTCACATCGACGTCGCCGCCGCCAACGTTATTGAGGGCGTCCATCAGGAAGACCAGGGAGAGCACCCCATCGGGACCCTGATGGATCAGAAATCGGGACGTCTCAAGCTTCTCGTAGCCAGTATGAGCGCTCGCTCCGGCGTAACCGTAGAAGGTCGTCACCTCACTGTCGGTGATAACCGGTTCGAAAGGGTGAATCTCTTCTCCAATAGTTACCCAGAAGCAACTGGTTGAGGCATCGCAGTCGTTGTCGAAATCATCACCACACGCTTCCTCCTGGTCGGGGTTCGCCAGCTCGTTGCTATCATCGCAGTCCCCCATATCTTCACCCGTATAGGGGGCTGTGGGAGCGCACAGACAGGCAGATTCCGCAATGCCCCAGCCATCCGCGTCCACATCGAGATACCAGGTCTGGCACCCTAGGGAATCTTCGACATCAACTGCTCCGTCGCAGTTATTGTCCAGGCCGTCACAGGCCTCTACGGCCCCCGAGAAGATCGCCGGGTCCTCGGGCCCACAATCCACAGCATCGACATCGCCGTCACCATCATCGTCATCATCGCAGGGCTGGCCGAAGCCATCCTCATCGATGTCAACCTGATCCATATTTGCGTCGAGGGGGCAGTTGTCTACGAGATCTGCCACACCATCGCCGTCATCATCTTCGTCGATGCGGTTCGGCACGCCATCGCCATCGGTGTCAATATCCTCACAGACGTAGGGCAACGCATCACTGCACTTCATGTCATTCCAGCCGGGTCCCCCTCCATATGCGGAGATGCTGGCGCAATCCTCGCCGGTGCCATAGTCGTTGGGCTCGTTGGCAGCCCACGCCGAGTAGTCCGACTCGTCACCGTTGGACCAGACGTAGATACCTTCATCCGCCTGATCGTTGATGCCGAAGAACCAACCCAGGGCCTGCTCATAATCCGTCACCTTTCCGTAGATCCAGGAGTCTTCTTCTGCATCGTTGGATGCCGCCAGATCCATATCTTCGGCAAGGCAGACATCACGGGCTGAGACCCAATCAGTATCAAGGGTGCAGAAGAGGTAGAGGTGGTTGCCGTAGGTCTCCGGGTGGCACTCGTAACATGCTCCTTCCTCATCGGCCGACCCATCGCAGTCATTGTCCAACTCATCGCAAGCTTCGCTTACTGCAACGTCCAGTGGCTCGCAGAATCCGACGGCGCCATCTTCGCAGGCCGGAACCTCGTTGGCGCATTCCCCCAGGCCACAAGAAATAGTGCCTAGCTCCTCGTCCACCTCTCCATCGCAGTCATTATCCTGTCCGTCGCATTTCTCGTCACCGGCAATGTCCAGTGGCATGCATACGTTCGGCGCCCCATCGACACAATTTGGCGCCTCCGTAACGCAGACACCTTCGCCACAGCTTGTCGTACCAAGGTCCTCATCGGCTTCACCATTACAGTTATTGTCCAGTCCGTCGCAAATCTCTTCTGTCGCAATGTCAAGCGGCACGCATTCCAGCACCTCTCCCTCGACGCAGGTCTGGACGGTGACGGCGCAGATTCCGACGCCACAGGTCTCTTCCAGCAAGCCATCATCAGCCACGCCATCACAGTTGTCGTCCAGCCCATTGCACAGTTCAAATGCATCGGGGTAGATGGCGGGATCAGTGGGAGCGCAGTCGACTTCGTCCTTCCAGTTGTCATTGTCGTCATCGTCGTCACAGGCATCGCCCAATTCATCGTCGTCGCTGTTTGTCTGAGCCGGATTCTTGTCCGCCGGGCAGTTGTCCTCGTAGTCAAAGACTGCATCGCCATCACTGTCTTCTTCAACGCAGTCAGCTACCCCGTCCCCATTGGAATCCACGAAATCTTCGTCCACAACCTCATCGCAATCGTCATCGATTCCATTGCAGACTTCGTCCACCTCCGGCGATACGGCGTCGTCGAAGGGCTCGCAATCGTCTTCGTCATCGACGCCGTCGTTATCGTCGTCGTTGTCTTTCTGTTCCGGATTCGGAAACTCGATGCAGTTGTCGTTGTAGTCTAGAACCCCATCGTCATCCAGATCCGATTCCAAGCAGTCGACGATGCCATTTCCGTTGGTGTCCAGGAAGCCTTCATCCGAGGTACCATTACAGTCGTTGTCAAACCCGTCACACTCCTCGGGTGCAGGCACCGCCGCGTTACAGGCCAACTCCCCGTCAATGCACTCCATCTCACCCTGGCAGATTCCATAGGCATTCTCGTCTTCGCACAACTCGCCGCCCGTATCTTCATCAATCTCGCCATCGCAGTTATCGTCGAGACCGTTGCACGATTCTTCCTGAGCCTCCTCTCCGTCACACTCAGTGAGCCCTTCTTCACTGCAGTAGCGTTCCCCTGTGCAGGCACCAAATTCATTACCTACTTTGCACGAGGTCTTTGCTGCCAGGGCAATTGAGAGGTCGGAGCATTCGCAAACACCCGACGCTTTTCGACAGCCGTCAACCGAGTTGCCGTCGACGTCGAACCAGGAGTCGCACTCATAACCATCGGCGCACTCATCGTCGGAGACACAGGGGGAGGCGCAGTAATTGCCGCCCACGCCATATCTCATACAGAAGGCACCCTCACCGTCGGGTAGGTCTCCCGCCTCGCATTCGTTGTTCTCAAGGCAGGGCCGGCACAACAGCTCGTCGTCCGGGCAGCAGACATCCTCTTCTTCGATTTCGGGTAGGTCTTCCGGAATGTCTGGTGGAACGTCTGGTGGAACATCTGGTGGTACGACAAGATCGTCGAGAGTCTCGCCGTCGAACTGATTGGCATCGAAGAGCCCCTCGCCATTTCGACCGGCGACGTCATCAACCCCATCGGGGCTGCTATCAGTAACTACATCGCCAACGCCATTGACACTCACCGCACCGCCACCACAAGCGACTAACATCAACGAAACCGCCGCACACCAAATCCAAACCGTCCGCATGGTACAGACCTCCCTCCAAAGTAAGACTAGCTGCGATGATACGTCTACGGCGGCAGGTTGCAAGTCTGCGGGGAATCTCAAGGCTCCCAGAAGATAAGTGTCGGCTCCGTCTCGGTTAGTGGGCGCATCTCAAATGTGGACCGCAGTTCAAGTGCCGTGATGGGCCGTTGCGCCACGAAGAGGTCGTCGGCTGCCCCGACCAGTCCGCCATCATGGAACATGCTCCCCCCCAGGGAAACAGGACCGCCCCCGAGAAATGGCTCCAGACCGCACTCAACAGGGTAGGGTTTGGTCTTCCCTATCATGCCGTTGGAAACGTAGGTGATTGTCGGGGATTCGTCGTCCCAGGTCAGAAAGAACCCATCCTGGATCCAGGCGTTGAGTCGTTTGTCGGGGGAGGTTGAATCGATGAAGCAGGTCTCCTCCCCATTCCAGACATAGAGCGTCTCATAGCCGCCTGCTGCCAGTCGAAGCTCCCACCCTGCATCCACATTACCCCCCGAGGCCAGGTATGGCATTGACGCACCGGACTCCTGGCCAATCTCAAACCACGCTACCATTGCAAACCCCGTCGCCCCCGGGGTCGCCGGCAGATTCGCGGTCTTGAAATATTCTTCTCCGTCCAGCGCGAGGTGGCAGCCGGGCAGCGATAGACGCGGGTATCGATAGCCAAAAGTCCGGCCATCTCCATCACTCCAAATGCTCGGGCTCGTCACGGTACCACCCAGCGGATTCGGTCCCGCAGAATCGGCCTGGACCCCGTAGCACTCGTCCAACGACCAACGGAACTCGCCCGGTTCCTGGGAATCTGCAAATTCCTTGGAGAGGACCTCGTCGAGAGGGAAGCTGCTGTCGCCACATGCAGGATCACAATAGAGTTCATATGTGGTCGCCCCCGGTGCCATGTCAGGCAGCCTCGCATAGAAGGTCGCTTCGTGGTGACCTGGAATTCCAGAGAAGAGACGCATGACCGGGTAGTTGAGGACACCGCAGTTTCCTGAAACGTAGGCCTGCGGTTCCCCATTCGCGCTATTTGGCACGGCTGGAGCAGAGGCCCACTCGTAGCCAGAAAACCCGACGTCCGATTCGAAGGGCCCAATCCAAACGGTTTCCCAGGTCAGACCGTCATCCTTGGACATGTAGATTTGGGGGTAGTAGTTGTGCCGATACGATACCCCCGTGCCATATACGGCATCTCCGAAGTCGGCAAAAGACTTGACGGTTTGGCCATTGCGAAGAACTGGAAAGAAGGTCTCATCGTCCAGAGTTGCCACCACCGAAACACCAATTGACCCGCCCCCGGCACGGGTGCCGAATACCCGCATATCATCTCGAAAGAACATGTGGCCAACATCGGCAACAACATCCTTCCAAATAACTTCCCACTCATCGCCGTCGCCACCCTCGATTCGCATTAGCTGTTTGTCACTTCCCGAGGCATCCAATGCGGCGTACACGTAATCGCTGAAGGGATCATAAGCCAGGCCATGCACGTGCTGCGTCATTCCCTCATCAGCATAGACAACGTTGAAACTACCGGGAGCGCCTTCATCCTCACTCTTCCAGATGACGGTATCCCAGAGAGACTGATAGCGGCCAATGTAGACGTTGCCCTCCGCATCCTCTGTGGCTGCAATCTTAAGAACCGTTGTTCCCACTGGCTCAGTGAGGTCCAAAACGGTCTCCCATGTCTGCCCACCGTCGACGGAGCGTTTCACCCATTCACCACTAGACTTGGCGTAGACGTAGTTCCGAGAGTCAACGAAGAGTGTCCCGGAGGGCTCGGCAATGACCAGTTGCCAGGTCACTCCGTTATCGTCAGATCTCCACGTTCCACTCACTCCATCTATCAGCCCGCTTAAGTAGATCTCTCCTTCTCGCCCCGGTATCACTGAGGAGCAGCCAGAACCGAATCGATCCTCATCTCTCACCAGTTCGTAGTTGCCGTAATTGGCGCGATAGAGAGGAATCTCATCGCCTTCCTCGGTCCTCATCCGCAACGTGTCAAACTCGGTGTCGCACGCCTGGTCAAAAAAGACCTCATTTGGTTCGACGGACCCTATGCTGGAACCGTAGTGGGCCCTGAACTTCAGAATGTACCCATCTATCGGGTAGAGGGACGGCGATGAGACCGTGAGCATGCGCTGCGTAGGCCCCGCAGGAGAGCATGGCGTAACGTCCGGGTCGGCCACCTCGTACGAGTCTACCGTCCACGAATCTATATTGTCAGGTCCAGCGTCGGTTCCCATCAGCGCATCAACGTCAACAGGGTCCGGCAGTAGATCCGCGTCGCCTGGTTCTATGTAAGAATCTGCATCGGTCAAATCTACGTGTGAGTCACTGTCCACAATTTCGTCGCTAAAGACGTCCACGAAGACGTCCATGCGCAATCCCTCGCCACGCCATAGCTGGAGGTCGGCATCTCCTGCCGGAATACACTGACCTGCTTCCCCAGTCGGCGAGGAATCTCCTCCGCTCTGACAGAGACAAGGTTCAGTTTCCTGCGTGCAGGCAGACAGAGTCACAAGTACTATTGCAGGTAGCAGCCACCCGAGCACTTCCAGAGGTTTCATATAGAGCCTCGCCGTAACGGATTGATAGTGTAATTCCCAATTCTTGGAGCACTGAGTATCGCCTGCCGAGACGCGCGAGTCAAGGACCTTCCTGGAGCCAATTCCTAGCTGACGTGCCACGCCAGAATGACCTCGCTACCACTCCACCGGTTCGAGGCGATGCTCTGCAACCGGGTCCGCCCAGTCGGTCCGAGAGGGCTGGCGAATCTCAACTCTGAGTTCGGTGTCGGTCATAACCCCTTCCAAGCGGTAGATACTATCTCCGTCAACGGCATCAAGTTCGACGTGATAGGGGTAATCGTAAGGGGAGTCGTCGAAGTTATTGCCCAGTACAACCCGGCCCGTAACAGTCAGAGTATCGGAGAAGGGGCCACCTTCCACGGTCCCGGTAACGTGAGCTACGACTTCCATGGGGCAGCCGCCACAGCCAACTCCCGATTCAGCCCCCTTGTGCGGCTCTCCCAACCCCTGGCCGCGTACAACATGGTCAACTTCGCAGCCCGAATTGGAGACGGTGCTGGATAGCTCAACATCTTCTTCCAGAGCCACTACCAGGCCCTCTTCAGCAGGTGGCAGCCAACATCGCTCAATGGCGATCATGGCCTGGTCATCTTCCGTTGGACCGTACTCAGGTGAACTTCCCCCGCCGCAGGTCAAAGGGATCAATGCAATGAGCCAGGGTATCCAGCGCAGCAGCCGAGTAGGTGAGCACATATGACCTCCCGAATCTGGGACGAAGCTATGTTATGGGGACTACGATATTGGCGTCAAGAATTCTCTGCTAGAGTAAAGGCCACGCCCCGGGTTCAGACCCCATTTGAAGAACCAGGTGTCCTCCCCGCACCATCTCCTCGTGGGCCAGCCAGGTGCGATTGAGTGGTTCGCCGTTCAGGGTGGCCGATTGGATGTATATCTTCTCAGGCGAACGATCGATTGCCTCGATAATGAACGCCTCGCCAGCGTGGTGAACCTCGTCCAATCGCAGTGCTACCCGGTCAAAGACGGGAGAGGTGAGCTGGTAGCGGCCGCTGGCGGGAGCCACCGGGTAAAAGCCCATGGCCCCGAAGAGATACCAGGCCGAGGTACTGCCAGCGTCATCATTGCCCGGCAATCCCTTTGGGCCGGTTCCAAACTCGGATTGCAGCAACTCCGTTACCAACCCCTGGGTCCGCCAGGCCTGCCCAACATAATTGTAGAGATATGGGACGTGGAAATCGGGCTGGTTGTCGGAGGTGTAGTGACCACCGGCGAAGAACTCGTCGAGACGAGCGGCAAAGGCCTCCGCTCCGCCCATCAGACTCACGAGACCGGGAACGTCGTGGGGCACAAACCAGAGATATTTCCAGGCATCGACTTCGCAGAAACCATCTTCAGCCAGAGGGTCGAATGGCGTCAACCAGGAGCCATTTTTCATGCGCGGTCTAAGAAAGCCCGTCTCCTCATCCCAGTGATTGACGTAGTTGCCGGCCCGCTTGCCAAACACCGCAGCATCGCCCACCTCACCCAGCTTGTCCGCCACCTGGGCCACGCACCAATCGTCAAATGCGTATTCCAGGGTCATGGAGACGCTTTGAGTTTCATCGCATTCCTGGGAGACATAGCCCTTCGAAAGATACTCTGTCGGAGTGCCAAGATTCACATATCCACACATTCCGGGCCAGTCTGCGGGGTCGATGGAATCCTCGGTCTGGCTCTTCTTCATGGCTTCGAACGCCTGGGCCACATCGAAGCCGTCCAATCCCTTCATGATGAAATCTGCCAACACGGGGATGGCGTGATTGCCAATCATCATGCGAGAGTATCCGGTGGCCTGCCAGGGGCACTTTGGCAGCCACCCTCCCCGGTCGTAGACCCGCAGCAAAGAAGTAGCCACATCCGCGCACATTCCCGGCTCCACTAGCGTCCGCAGCGGATGGGAGGTGCGAAAGGTATCCCACAGGCACCAATCGTCGGCATAGAACCGCCCCCCCCCAAGGTCCACCACCTCGCCAGGTCCCCCGGGGCCGATCCAGGCCCGGGCCCCCTCAGTGTAATCAACGGGTTCGAACATGGTCCGGTAGAGGGCGGAATAGAAGACCTCCCTGGACTCCTGCGGACCATCCACGATGATTCGATTCAGAGCCAGATTCCACAGGTTTTCAGCTTGTGCCACGATCGCGTCAAAGCCCCATCCCGGAATCCCGTCTTCCAGGTTGGCTGCAGCTTGCTCAGGCGAGATGAAGGAGAGGCCTAGCTTGAAGAGCACCGGAGCATCTGGAGCCGCGGTGAAGCCCGCGATAGCACCAACGACTTCGCCTTTGGCACTAGCGCTGTCCGCCGCATGTCCCTCTTCTGTCCAGGTATCATGGTAGAGGTAGGGTTCGCTGAATTCGGCCTGAAAGTAGATGGTTCGCGCTCCCGTCACGCCCCAGTCATCCACCAGCCAGGAGGCATAGAGCGGGAAGACGTGGTAGGTCGCCTGACCAGACAATCGGTTGGGCGGCTCGAAGGTCACCTCGGCAGCGACGCATTTACCGCCGGTGTGGGAAAGGTCGAGGCGGATCTCAGCCTGAGCCGTAGCGGGAAAGGTGTAACGGTGCAATCCAGCCAAACGTGTCGCCGTGAGTTCGGCCTCTATGTCATAGTCGGCCAGAGTCACGCCGTAGTAACCTGGGCGAGCCTCCTCTGTCTCGTGGTCAAAAGCACTAGAGAAATCACCCTCGACGTCGCCCCGCCGATCGGTCACCGGAACCACCAGCAATTGGTTATAGCCATAGCCCGACCCCCCGGGGCCTTGCAGATGAGTATGACTGAAACCGAAAAGCCGCCCATCCTCGTCCCACTCATACTCCATGAGTCCCACTTCCTGGACTGAATCAGGGGAAAGCTTGACCACTCCGTGGGGGACCTGAGCACCTGGCACCGAATTGCCTGAACCGTCGGTCCCGATCATCGGGTCAACGAACTGCACAAGCTCGCGATACTCCGGGGCAGGCGGGCCCACCCATGGCACGACTTCAGGGGAAAGGTCCGCAGCTAGCAAGTCGACGCCCGCATCAGTCGTCGGGACGCTCCCCCCTTCCGTACAAGCGGTGATGAAGAGCATCGCCAGAATAGAACACCACAATCGCATCGGGCACCTCCGCTTACATGCTAGCAGAGCGGACCACGCAAATGAACTGTTGAAGAGCACCGATTCGACGCCTATTATTCTTACAGAAGAGGGTCAGACTTCTCAGAGGGACAGGATGGTTAGCCGCAGCAACATCGCCAGGGTGTAAACTATGGAATCGACGAACTCCAGCCCCCTCGCACTTTTCGTAGCAACCACTTCCAACGGAACCTCGACCCCACGTTTCAATGAAGACGAGGTGGCCGTTCTGGCCCACGTCAACGCCAAGGTGGCGGCCGGAGAGACCCTCACCGATATCCTCGATTTCGTCTTTGAAGAGACCCGCACCATAATGCCCTGCGACCGCATCGGGTGCGCTTTTGTGGATGCCGACAGCGAGCGGATTGTCGCTCATTGGGCCAGGGCCACTTACGAACCCGTTCTCCTTGGAGTTGGCTATACCGGGGAGCTTGCCGGCTCCACGCTGGAACAGGTACTCGCCGAAGACTCGGTGCGGATTATCAACGACCTTGAAGCCTACTTCGTGGACCATCCGGAAAGCCACTCAACTCCTGTCTTGCTGAAGGAAGGTGTCCGCTCCAGCATGACCTGTCCCCTTACTGTCGATGGACGTCGGGTGGGGTTGCTCTTCCGATCCTCCCGCCTACCCCAAGCTTACTCGGATCATGAAGCAGCACTTCATGCTGCCATGGCTGAGCGCATCGCTCAGGCGGTAGAGAAGGCGTGGCGCATCGAACAATTGACCCGAGTTGGGCAGAACTACGCCGAGATGCTCCGCTTCGTCAGCCATGAACTCAAGAGCCCCATCGCATCAGTCATTATGCAATCTCGGGCGCTCCAGGATGGCATGTTTGGGGAGGTACCCGACAGTCAGATGGAAATCCTGCAGGCGATTCAGGAACGTGGGCAACACCTGCTCAACCTGACAGGAGACTATCTCGATCTGGCCCGATTTGAGGGTGGCAGTGTAGTCGCCTTGATGGAATCTTCAGTCGACTTCGTTGAGCTGGTTTGCCAGCGGGCCACCACTGCCATTCGCGCCCAATTGCAGGAGGCCAATGTCGAACTCACCGTGAGTCTTCCTGACGAACCTGTTCTCTCTGATTTTGACCCCAACCTGATGAAGGTGGCAACCGCCAACTTGCTCAGCAACGCCATCAAGTATGGCAACACCCCCGGGAGAATTCACTTCAACTTGAGCTATCTTGACGGGTTTATGGAGCTTACCGTTCGAAACGATGGCCCCGGGTTTCCTCCCGAAATGCGCGGCCACCTCTTTCGGAAGTTCTCCCGGCTAAACAAATCAGAACTTGTCACTCGCCCCGGCTCCGGCGTCGGACTCTACGTCGTCTGGCAGATCGTTCGACTCCACAACGGCACAGTGAGTGCTCGTTCGCAAGAGGGTGAATGGGCCGAGTTTGGATTCAAGATACCTATCGATCACGAGCCGCGTGAAAGCTGAACCAGTATCCCCCAGCCAGGTAGCCGCTCCTCCTCACGCGCGTCGACGTGGACTGGTCCCTCTGGCTCTCCTGACCGCGGTCGCGGCCATCTCCTTCGCGGCCAGCTTCTTCAAGCTTGCCGCCCCCACCCATCCCCTCGCCATGGCTGCGATCCGCCTGGCCGTTGCCGGCGTCGTCTTGCTGCCGTGGGGCATCGCCGCCTATCGGGATGGTTCTCTAAGGGGCCGGCGGATGCGTGGGGCGCTGCTCGCCGGCATCGCCTATGGTGCCCATTTTGGGGCCTGGGTCTCCTCGCTCACCCTCACCTCCGTTGCTGCCTCAGTAACTCTGGTGACGACGACGCCCTTGCTTCTGGCCGCATTGAGCTTGATTACTGGCAAGGACCGCCCTACCCGACGCATCTGGGTTGCCCTCGCCGTCGCGGCCATTGGCGTCACCATGATCGGCGGCTACGACGGCCTCGCCGCTCCAAACGCCCTAGTCGGCGACGCTCTAGCCTTCCTTGGAGCTGTCGCCATCGCCCTCTACTTCGTCATCAGTCGAGCTCAAGGAGACCGGCTCCCCATCGGTGGGTATTCCTGCGTCGCATGCCTCGTCGGGGCCGCCTCGCTATTTGCCACTGGTCTGGTCCTCGGCGTCGACATGACCCCGGCATCACCCACGGCGCTCCTCTACATCGTTCTGGCCGCCCTCATCCCCCAATTGATCGGCCACTCGCTACTAACCTGGTCATTACGCCACGCCAATCCGACTCAGGTCGCCATGGCCGTGGTCGGCGAACCGGCAGGAGCCGCCCTCATAGCCTGGCTCTGGCTCAATGAATCTGTCCCGGCCCCGGTGGCCATTGGCTGTGCCATTACTCTGGCCGCGGTTGTCACCGCAACCATCCGTCGACCTGCCGCCCCACCCTAGCGACCTTCCCTTCTCCACCTGCCCGCTTCGTGGTAATATGTAGCCCTGAAGACGAGGTTTCCCCATGCGCGAAGCGATCACTCAAACCCTTTCCAAACTGGCAAACGCGTTTCTCGTCCCCTCCGACCCGGACGACCTCGATGCCCGTGACCCGGAGACTCTCCAGGCCTTGGCCCCGCTGCTCGATGTTCTGACCAAGATCTACTACCGGCTGGAGGTCGAAGGACTCGAGAGAGTTCCCGATGGCAAAGCCCTCATTGTCATCAACCACAACGCCGGAATCACCTTTGCCGAACTCCTTGGTTTTGGAGCCCGTTACGTGATTGAGCGAGGCATCAACGATGCCGTCTACGGCCTCGGCCACGACAGGATCCTGGCTGTTCCTTTCCTGAAGAACTTCTTGATCAAAGCGGGCGGCGTTAGAGCCAGCCATGGCCACGCGGACAAGGTGCTCGCGGCCAATCGCAAGATCCTCGTCGCCCCCGGTGGGAACATGGAGGCCTATCGGCCCTATCGGGACCGCCACCGCATCGACTTCAGTGGCCGGAGGGGCTTTTTGCGACTGGCATTGCGCCACGGCGCTCCCATCGCACCAGCCGTCTTCATTGGTGGCCACGAGACCTTCGCCGTATTGCACGACGGGCGCAGGATTGCGGAGGCGTTGGGACTCAAGAAATTCCTCCGTATCGACACCTTCCCTCTCTTCCTCGGTCTCCCCTGGGGCCTCGGTGTCGGCCCCATCTTCCATCTGCCAATGCCGAGCAAATGTAAGGTGCAGGTGCTGGACCCCATCTCCACCGCTGAATATGGCCCCGAGGGTGAGAATGATGATGCCGTGTTGCAGGAACTATACGACAAAGTAACCGGGGCCATGCAGACGGCCCTGACCTCAATGGCGGCGGAACGAAAGTGGCCAGTTATCGGATAAGTTGGGGGGTGGGGGAGAGAGACTAGTTCTGTATCGCTTTCAATTCATCTTCCAGCAGCATGATCAGCGCTTCCAGCTTCCTCTGGTGTTGCTCTTCCTGTTCGGCCATCTCCTCGAAGATCCGCCTCGATAACGCTCCGGGGGCGTTCTTCGACGCGTTTCGGTAGTGTCGACAAGACTCCCGCTCCTTGGGTAAAGCGATTGTCGCAACCTCAATGAGGGCCTTGATATCTTTGATGCGCTGCTTCGTATCGCCCATGGTCACCCTCCTTACGTGGGGAACGTGATGCGGCCACCGATCATGCCCAGGGCCAACACCTGTGGGGCAAAGCTCAAATAGAGCAAGTGATAGACAAAAGTCAGATCGCCACCACCGAAGTGATGCAACATCAGGATGATCCCCCCGGCCACGACAAACACTACCGACAATACGATCTTGGCCAGGAAGAGTCTGGTTGGGCGACCACCAAACTGGTAGATCCAATCGACAAAGCCAGAGAAGATTGGCAGGGGCGAGCTCAACAGCCCCAGGACGAGATTCCAATAAGCCACTGTTTCACAGTTGGGACAATCTGCGACCAACGCCACGAAGTGAAGCAGGGAGGCAACCACGCAAAGTGCGATTGGAAAATGAACCGATGCGGGGTGGCTATGGAAACGGTAGAGGACCCTGGCATAGCGTGGAATGCCGCCGTCCTCATCTTCCTCAGGTGGTTTGGAAACGTCCAGAAGCGCGTCAGCAGACAACTTCCCGACCACCTGCAAACGCAACACCGACTCCAATCCGTGGGGGGCGTTGGCGAGATCAGCGGTCAGGTCGAGTCCCGCCTGATGAACCCTGACGTGAGTACCGTCACGCCACAATTTGGAGTTTGTGGCATCATAGACCACCCCTTCGCACGCAAAGTACGCGGGACGGCCCTCTTTGCCATCAAATTTCTCCAACTCTTCCAATGTGAAAGTCACATCACTCATGCACCGCACTTTATCTCAGGACCGCCCCATTATCAACTTTCATGGTCCCACCGTAATGGCTCCTTTCCGCGGGAGGGCGCGCCGCCACGCTAGAGTATTGACTCGCCACCAGCAATACGGCTAGTCTTGCCCCATGAAACTGACCACCACAGTGCGTGGGAAGAGCTACACTTTCTCCGACCTGAAAAGTGTCCTGGGCAAGGCCAACGAGCTGAAGTCCGGAGACTCCCTGGCCGGGGTAGCAGCCGAAAACGCCACGGAACGGATTGCCGCTCGCCGAGTCCTCGCCGACATCACTCTCCAGGAGATTCGGGAGAACCCCGTTGCTCCCTATGAAGTGGATGAAGTGACGCGGCTCATCGAGGAGGACCTGGACCAGGCGAGGTTTTCCCAGGTAGCGAATTGGAGCGTGGCCGAGTTGCGAGAGTATATTTTACGCCCCGAACAGGACGGCGAGTCTCTCCTGCAACTTGGCAGAGGACTCACCAGCGAGTGTATCGCGGCGGTCACCAAATTGATGACCAACATGGACCTCCTGGTTGCTGCCGCCAAAATTCGGGTCGTCACCCACGCCAACACTACACTTGGCCTGAGAGGCCGGTTCTCGGTTAGACTTCAACCCAACCACCCCACCGACGATCCAGTTGGGATGATCGCCTCAACCATGGAGGGGCTCGCCTGGGGTTCCGGCGACGCACTCATCGGGGTCAACCCTGTTACCGATACGGCAGCAGGCACCGTCGCGGTGCTCGAACAGCTCCACGAATTCACCCGGACCTGGAACGTTCCAACCCAACATTGCTGTCTGGCCCACGTTACGACCCAAATGGAAGCATTGCGCTCAGGCTGCCCCATGGACGTTCTCTTCCAAAGCCTGGCGGGCAGCGAGATCTCCTGCAACGCGTTTGGCATCACCAACGCCATGCTCGACGAAGCGTCCGCGATGATTCAGGAATTGAGCACCGCGCAGGGACCCAACTTCATGTACTTCGAAACCGGGCAGGGGTCAGAATTGTCCTCCAGCGGACATCACGGGGCCGACCAACTTACCATGGAAGCGCGCTGTTACGGGTTGGCACGTCATTACAAACCGTTCATGGTCAATACGGTGGTCGGGTTCATCGGCCCGGAGTATCTCTACGATGGCAAACAGGTGGCTCGAGCCGGTTTGGAAGATCACTTCATGGGCAAACTCCACGGCCTCCCAATGGGCTGCGACGTCTGCTACACCAACCACATGGAAGCCGACCAGTACGACCTTGAGAATCTCGCCGTTCTCCTCGCCACCGCAGGAGTCAATTTCTACATGGGTCTCCCCATGGGTGACGATGTAATGCTCAACTATCAGTCCACCAGCTTCCACGACAACGCCGCCGTACGGGAACTTCTCAATTTGCGCCCCACGCCGGAGTTCGAAGCGTGGATGGGCCGCATGGGCCTGATGCAAGAGGGCCGCCTCACCCCCTTGGCCGGTGATATGGGGGTCTTCCTGCGATGAACGAAAGAGACCTCACCAAACTTATCCGCCGCATGGTGGAAACAGAAATCCACAGCGACGAAGCAACAGCTCCACCCGATCCGGTGGTCGACCGGAAAGGCCATCCGGCAGCTCAAAAGGCCCCAATTGAGCGCCCCGCCTCTACCGCCTCCCCTGAGGATACGAAGTTGGCTAAGAAGGTCGCCAACTGGCTGGGAGTTGAAATTCCGTCGACCCCCTGGTTCGGCAATTGGCGTCCCGGTGGCGGACGCAGCTTCTACGTCTCTCGGACACCCGCTCGAGTGGCCGTGGGCCGGGCGGGTCCCCGCTATCGAACCGACACGATTCTAGACTTTCTCACTGACCACGCGGCGGCACGGGACGCAGTCCACTCCATGATGGATGAAGAGGTCCTCAAGGAACTGGGGGTGATTAGGATTCACTCGGCTGCCGCAACCAAAGTGGAGTTTCTGGCCCGCCCCGATCTGGGGCGGCAATTGGACACCAATGCCTCCTCAGTGATTGCCCAGACCGCGGTCAAGTCACCCCAGGTGCAAATCGTCATTGGGGACGGACTCTCCGCCACCGCGATCAACGTCAACCTTCGACACATTCTGCCTGCACTCGAGGCTCAATTGCGCGGCCAGGGGGTGCGACTGGGCACAGCCATTGCTATCGACAATTCCCGCGTCGTATCCGGTGACCACGTCGCTCGTCAAGTCGATGCCGACGTTCTCTGCATGCTCGTGGGAGAACGTCCCGGTCTCAAGACAGCCGAATCCATGGGAGCTTACGTGACCTACATGAAGGTAGAGTCCTTCAACGAAGCTATGCGCTCCATGGTCTCCAACATTCACCGCGGCGGTCTCGACCCCGCGACAGTCGGGGCCACCCAAGTGGCCGAGCTTTGCCTGAAGGCACTTCGTGAGAAGAAGACCGGGATAGAGTGGTCATGATTCTTGAGCCCATAAAGCCGGAAGTTCTGGCAGTTCGGATCATTCCCAACGTCGATTCCCAACTGGCGGCACAACTTGAGCTGGAACCCCATCATCGCTCCATCGGGATGCTTACCTGCTCCATCGATGACTCTCTGTACGCAGCGCTGGACGAAGGCACCAAGGCAGCACCGGTTGACGTCGTCTACGCCAAGAGCTTTTACGCCGGTGCGGCCCACGCATCAGGGCCCTTTTCCGGGGAGATCATAGGTATCTTCGCCGGGGCCGAAGAGGAGAGTGTTTCCAGTGCGATTCAGGCGGCCCAACGCTACCTGCAGAGCAAAGCGTGGTTCTACGCTGCGGATGAGCGGGGCGGGTGCGCCTTCTTTCCCCACGTAATCCCCAGTACCGGGCATTATCTGTCGGCTCAGGCGGGAGTCGACCCTGGAACCCCGATGGCCTACCTCATCGCCCCACCGATTGAGGCCATTTTGGCCCTTGATGCGGCGCTGAAGGTAGCTGACGTGGAGATGAAGGTCTATTACGCACCCCCTTCAGAGACGAACTTTGCCGGGGCCCTGCTCGTTGGTGAGCAATACGCGGTTGAGGCCGCGGCCAAAGCTTTTCAGGAGACCGTCCTCGATCTGGCGGCGCGACCACAGAACATCACGCCTGACCCCGCTATTGAAACTCTGGCCGAGACCTTCGGGAAAGCACGCCGCCAGCGCGGTTCAGGGAACGACAAGCCCTTTCGCCTCTTTGGAAGTGGCCTCTCCCTGGCTCAGAAGCCAGATGCCTACACTCATCTCTTCGATAACCAATCGCTTGTTCACAAGAGCCACGCAGTTATTCGCTTCCGCGGCCAGCTCGACCTGCTTCAAGCATATGTCCTGGATGCTGGGGCAGAGGCCCGACGAGCAGACCTTACTGGCCTCGCCAACGACCTGGACGAAGTGCTCGCATTCCTACGCAAGATGCTTTCGGCAGAAGTCGTGGGCAGTCCGATGCCTGAGTTCTCAATGGCCGGATTCGACGGCGAGGAACTCCACCGCATATCGCACAACACCCCCGGCTTTCTCAACGTCGGCTGGGTGATGCCAGCGTCATCCATGGGGCCGGTTGTGGCAAAACTCAACTTGCTACGCGCGTTCTCCCGCCAGGTAGAACTGCTGGCGATGGATGTCTTCGAGGATTCACAACACCTGACATCAGACAATCGGGACAACATGCTGCACGGCCTCAATCGGCTGTCCAACGCGGTCTATGTTCTGGTGTGTAAGACAATTGCGTCAAAGTAGTGACGGACCCGAAGCGAATATGACCGCTTCCCCACGTGGGGGAAGCTCCCGGCCTATGGCCGGGTGAAGGGGGCACCATGTCGCAAGCAACCGAAAAGAAAATAGCCTCCTGGCAAAAGCGTATCTTCGCTCTGCTCTGGACCAGCTACGCGTCCTACTATCTCTGCCGCATGAACTTCGCGGCCGCGCAACCTGAGATGCTGCGCGAATTCACTGACTGGACCCGGGCACAGGTGGGCTTGATTCCATCGGTCTACGCGGTCTTCTACGCCACCGGGCAGTTTATCAACGGGCAAATCGGCTCCCGCTTCGGGGCTCGCCGAATGATGGTTATCGGCCTGGTCGTCATAGCAGCGTGCAACCTCCTCTTCTCGGTCACCGAAAGCTACTGGATGATGCTCGTCCTCTGGGCCATCAATGGATACTGCCAGGCAATTGGCTGGCCACAGGTGGTGCAGACTATGTCCAACTGGTTCCGGGTCGGTCGCCGAGGCACCATGATGGGCCTTATCTCTACCTGCTACCAGGGGGGCAATGTATTGGCCTGGCTGATGGCCGGGTATCTGGTCAGTGAGCACGGCTGGCGCGCTTCATTCTGGGTCCCCGGCCTGATCATGATTCCCATGGCGATTGTTCTGCTCATCGGCATGCGCAATCAGCCAGAAGATGCTGGCCTGCCACACATCCGGGATGACGGCGAGTCCGAATCCGAAGCTGATGCTGGAGCGCCAGTTGAAGATTGGACCATCATGCGTATTTTGAAGGTCACCCTCGCCAGCAAGGTTCTCTGGATCCTGGCACTCTCCTACTTCTGCTTCAATGCCGTACGCTACGCGTTCATGAACTGGGGGATTCAATACTTCAATAACTTCCATCACGTCGACATCAAGAAGAGCGCGTTCATGTCCATCGCCTTCCCTCTGATTGGCTCCCTGGGGGCAATCTCATCGGGTTGGGTTTCCGACCGTTTCTTTGGTTCGCGCAGGGCCCCCGTATGCACCGTAATGCTCGCCCTTTTAGCCGGAGTCTGCCTCCTATTCATACCAATTGAGCAGGGAGCCTGGGTCACCGCCACCATCGTTCTCGCCGTGGCTGGATTCATGATTTACGGTCCCGATGCCATTCTTACCGGTGCTGCGGCCATAGACCTCTCGCACCCCAAAGCCGCGGCAGCCGCGGCGGGCTTCATTATGGCCATGGGGAACCTCGGCGCGGCCCTCGTTGCCGGGTTCGGCGTTGGCCTCATTCTCGATCGCTCAAATGGCGACTGGAACCCGGTCTTCTACACCCTTGCAGTACTCTCACTGATGGCTGCAGGTATGGCGGCAATCCTCTGGAATGAAAAACCGAAGATGAAAAAGTAGGCCTTGCAACATCGCTCAGGAAGGGATCTATGGGACACATTATTGATTCACGATTCTACGGCAACGGGTACAGCACACCTGAAACTCGCGCCATCTTTGACGATCGAAAGCGCCATCAGCGATGGCTGGAAGTGGAAGCGGCACTGGCTACCACTCAAGGGGAACTGGGAGTAATCCCTCTGGAGGCGGCGCAAGAGATTGCTGCCCAGGCACACATTGGAAACGTTGATGCCAAGCGGGTTGTGGAAGGCATTGCCCAAACCAACCACTCCCTTGTTCCCCTGCTTCGTGAAGTGCAGGCAGCCTGCAGGGACGGATTGGGGGAGTATATCCACTATGGTGCCACCACTCAGGACATTGAAGATACCGGGGCCATCCTGGAGGCTCAGGATGTTCTCGATGTCATCGACCGTGACCTGACCACCGTTGCCACGCTCCTGGCTGACCTGGCTGAAGAACACCGTGACACTGTTATGGCAGGCCGGACACACGGCCAGCACGCGCTGCCAACTACCTTTGGCTATCGAGTTGCCGTCTGGCTGGCCGAAGTAATGCGTCACCGGGAGCGGATTCGCCAGGCTCGACCGCGCATCTGCGTGGTTTCCCTGTTTGGTGGTGTGGGTACCCGGGGGGCCTTGCCACAGGGGTTGGCAACCATGAAGGGGGTAGCGGCCAAACTGGGGCTAGAGGCCGCCGACATCTCCTGGCATACGGCACGGGATAACATCGCCGAATTTGTCATGACGGCGGCCCTGGTGGCAGCCAGCCTGGGCAAAATCGCCAACGAGATTTACGTCTTGGCCAAGACAGAGTTCGGGGAACTAGCGGAGCCGCACCATCCGGGCAAGCTGGGATCCTCGACCATGCCTCACAAGCGCAACCCCGAATTCAGCGAACAGGTAGCGATGCTCTCGCGCCTCACCAAGTACCAGGCCAGTATGGCTCTTGAAAGCATGAGCGTTGAGCACGACCGTGATGGACGCGCCTGGCGCATGGATTGGGTCAGTGTCCCTGAAGTTTCACATTTCGCAGGGGCCGCACTGGCAATGTCGATGCAACTCCTTAGTGGCCTCGTGGTGAACAAAGAGCGCATGGCCGAGAATCTTCGACTACAGAAAGACTTCATGTTCTCGGAAGCACTGATGATCGCGCTAGGCGAGAACCTCGGCAAGATGACTGCTCACACCGTAGTCTACGAAGCTGCCATGACTGCCCATACCAAAGGAACGAGCATTATCGACCAACTATTAACACATCCCGCAGTGGCCAAGCACCACACCCGCCAGAGCCTGAAGGCCATCATCGACCCCAGCCGACACCTCGGCGAAGCCGGCACCATGACAGATGCCGTAGTGGCCAAGGCAAGAGCAAACCTGAAGTAGCGCCCCACCCCACCGTCCATTGCCGTCGCCTCTTTCCCCGGTGGTCCATAGTCCATAAGGTCCATAAGGTCCATAAGGTCCATCACACCACCCGAGCACACCACCCACACCCTCGGCACCACCCACACCACCTCCTTCCGCTTCTATCGACGGCTGGACAGCATGGACCGGATGGACAGGATGGACCTGGCGAGACAATTGAACGCGGGAGTCACTGCCGAGGCTAGTCACACTGCCAACAGTCCATCGCCATGGTCCATCGCCATGGTCCATTGCCGTTGCCTCTTTCCCCGGTGGTCCATTGCCATGGTCCATTGCCGTTGCCTCTTTCCCCGGTGGTCCATAGTCCATAAGGTCCATAAGGTCCATAAGGTCCATCACACCGCCCGAGCACACCACCCACACCCTCGGCACCACCCACACCACCTCCTTCAAAACGGCTCCACTGCGTGGTATCGTGGTATGGCACTGACAGTTCCGTACGCGGGAGGTTTTCATGTGTATCAGGGACTTCGAATGGAGAGAGGGCCACCAAATCGTTGGGCGCACCATCCTGTCCAGCCAGCAGGATTCCTGCGGTGCCCACTCCCCCCGCCTCGACGATGAACAGGTCATTGGCGCACTGACTCGTCCGGGAGACTAGCAGGCACATGCAACGATACGTCGAGACTATCCTGAAGTACCGTTGGTGGGTGGTGGGACTGATCGTCCTCCTTACCGCCGGTGCCGGGGGTATTTTGACCCAGGCTGTGGTGAGCACCGACCTGGCTCGCATGTTCCTCGGCGAAGACCCGGCCTACTACCGCTACAAGGAGCGCATCTCCGACTTTGGTAGCGACAACTACATCGCTTACTCCCTGCGCCTACCGGACATCTATTCGGAGAGAAGCCGCAAGCGAGTTGAGGACCTTGCCTTAGATATCGCAACCCATCCGGAAGTTGAGTCGGTAGATTCGCTCTACTCCGCGCTCCGAGTAGAGGACGACGGCAAGCGAACCCGCGTGATCAGCTACGGCGATTCGCTCCGAGAGGGGGTCCCGCCGGAGCGACTGCAGGCCGATCTGGAGGCAGACCCGCTATTGAAGGATGCCCTCCTATCAAAGGACGGGGAGCACATTCTCTTACTGGTGCGACTGGTTTTCGATGAAAGGCGCACCGCCGAAATGGGTCCCATCATGATGGCCGCCGTGGAAGCGAAGATGGCGGACGCCGGCTTCCAGCCAGAGGACTGGCATCGGGCCGGATTGCTGGCATCTATCTATGGGGCGATTCAGGAGACTCTATTTTCCATTACTCGGGTACTGCCTGTAGTAATAGTGGTCCTGCTGCTTGCCGTCTGGCTGATGTTTCGGCGGCTCTGGCCAGTCTTCGTCACCATGCTGGTAGGTGGCATCGCCGCCACCTGGACGATGGCTCTGTCAGTTCTCATTGACAACCGGGTCAGCGTCCTCATCGCGATGGTGCCTGCGGTGGTTCTGACAGTTTCATTTTCCGACGTCATCCACCTTTGCAGTGCCTACCTGATGGAGCTGCGCCGAGGGCGCACCAAGTACAATGCGATTATCAAATCTGGATCGGAAGTCGGATCGGCATGCCTGTGGACTTCGGTAACGACGTTCGTTGGCTTCCTGGCGCTCTCCTTCATACCAACGCCGATCTTTCGACAGTTGGGGGTAGTGTTGGCTTCAGGGGTCGGCGTGGCCCTGCTCCTGGCCATGACTATTGGACCGGTTACCTTCTCATTTCTGAAGAAGCCACCAGCCTGGGACAAAGGGGCCACCAGGCGACTGCAATTGGGTATAGATCACTTCCTCGAGTGGGTCGAGAGACTGGTGCTGGCCCGGCCCATCACGATTATCGTCGTCTCCCTCATGGCCTTCGCAATTGCCGGATGGGGGGCCAGCAGGATCTACATCGACGTCAATTTCCAGGCCCGTCTCTCCGAGGACCACCCCGTACGTCTCGACCAGGAATGGTTCGCTGAGCAGTACCCCGGGACGGGCACCATTTCGATCTTCATCGATACCAGGAAGAGCGGCGGCATCAAGGACCCCGCCATCCTGGCGGCCCTGACCCGATACGAAGAAGCAGTGGAGGCCGTGCCAGAGGTCGACGGTCTCGATGGCCTCCCGGACCTCATTCGTCGAGTCTACCGGACCTGGCGCAAGGACGATGTTGACGGCCTCCCCGATTCCCGTGCCGCGGTGGCCCAGACGCTTCTCCTCTTGGAGGGAAACAGCAGCGTCGACAAGTTGATGGACTTTGACCAACGACGACTGCGACTGATCCTGCGATTGCCGGAGTCGGGGATGCGTCAGATGCACCACGTTGGCCGCGAGGCCGACCGTCTTGCGGCATCTCTTCGAGCTGCGGATATTGACGTTGAGGTCTCTGGCCTGGCCTACCTCGTGGGGGGCTGGCTCGACAATGTATTGGATGGGCAGAAGAAGGGTGTGGGTCTGGCGCTGGCCCTGGTCGCCTTCATGATGATGCTTGCCCTTCGCTCCATTTCTGCGGGGCTCATCTCCATGATCCCCAACCTGCTCCCCCTCATCGCCCTGGGCGGGCTGGCCGCGCTGCTCTGGGACCTGGTGGACTCCGATACTCTTGCGGTAGCTATGATGGCCATTGGCATTGGCGTCGATGACACCATCCATTTCCTCATGCGCTTTCGCTTAGAGATGCGGCGTGGCCGGACGCCGCAGGAGGCGATGCGGGAGACGCTCCGATTCTCTGGCCGGGCGATTATCATTACGTCAGTGGTTCTCGGGGCCGGCTTCGCACCCTTCGCTATGTCCAGCTACGTCCCCGTGCGAAACATGGGTACTCTGCTGCCCTTCTGTTTCCTGGTGGCCATCATCGCCGACCTGTTCCTGGTTCCCGCAATGGCTGTTCTAGGGGCCTTCCCCTTCGCCCGCAAGGGGAATCCGGGATACCTGCCGGCAGGTGAAACTCCAGCCCCCGAACCCCGGAAAGGGAAACTCAAGATCCTGCTGGTCAATCCCCACGATGACACCTATCGCCACGATGGCAGCGCGTTCAAAACGAGCGTCACTTATTACGCACTGACTTTGCCAACTCTTGCCTCCCTGGTCCCCGAAGAATTGGAGGCGGATGTGAAGCTCATCGACGAAGGCATCGAGCCTCTCAGTGGGCTGGAGGAGGCTGATTTAGTGGCAATCACCGCCATTACTCCATCAGCCCCAAGAGCATACGAAATCGCGACCGCCGCCAGGAAGCTGGGCAAGACTGTGGTTCTAGGTGGTCCCCACCCTACCCTCATGCCGGAAGAAGCGGCCGCGCAGGCAGACGCGATAGTTATCGGCTTCGCCGAGGAATCATGGCCGCGCCTGCTCCGGCAATTCGTCGCGACGGGCACCGTTGAGCCACGCTACGAACAAGATCCTAAGCGGCCACTCTGTACGCTGCCGCTACCCCGTCGAGATCTGCTCCAGGTCAACCGATACCTGAAGATACCGGTGCTCCAGGCATCCCGCGGCTGCCCCAATCGCTGCTCCTTCTGCTGCATCCCCGCGATGTGGGGGCAAGATTTCCATCGCCGACCGGTCGCCGACGTTATTGGAGAGGTCAAATCACTCAAATCGCGGCGCTTGCTCTATCTCGACCCGTCTATGGCTGAACAACGCGAATTCGGCCTCGAACTATTCGCTGGAATGGCCCCGCTCAAGACTCGATGGGGTGGTCTTGCAACGGTCAAGATGGCCTTTGACGACGAGCTGTTAGAGGCCGCAGCGCGAGGCGGTTGTCGTGGTCTTCTGATTGGCTTCGAGTCTCTCAGCCAGGCCTCATTGAACGGCATCCACAAACAGTTTGGTGAGGCCGAACGTTACAAGGAGGCGGTGCAGCGATTCCACGAGGCTGGCATCGCCGTACTCGGGACTTTCGTCTTCGGCCTCGACCACGAAACGCCCGATGTCTTCGAGCAAACGGCACAATTCGTCGACGATGCCAAAATCGACCTCGTGCGCTACTCCGTCTTCACTCCCTTCCCGGGCACCCAGGCATTCGAAGAACTTGATGCCCAGGGCCGTATTCTTACGCGGGACTGGACCCTTTACAACACGGAGAACGTCGTCTTTCAACCTCAGAATTTCACTCCGGATGAACTGCAAGAAGGTCTCAGCCGCGCCTGGGCGCACACCTTCTCCTACCGTTCCATTGCCAAACGTCTGCGCCCCTTCTCTCCCCTCGGCTGGCTCGCCCTCGGGGCCAACTTCGCCTTCCGTCATTACGCCCGGACTGCGGTTTGGAAGAAGCAGTGAAGATTGGTTTGACGTCGTCGGTTCGATTTGGACTACGCCTCACTACGCACCAACTCCTCAGCGTCCCTGAACTATTGAAGTCCACCGGGTGAAACACTAGCTTGATGTTTGGGCGAAGAGGAGGGGAACTTGGATGCAGTAGTGTGGCAATGGACAGTGCTTCTAATTGCTCTCTCAACGGTTAGCTGCGAGCCCGAAAGAGAGGTGCGCGAGCGGGAAGCAAATGCTCTCGACGACCACCCCTTGTACAGCGGATACGCCTTCGGTAGCTCCAACAAAGTGATAGATGTTGGCGTTCAGCCACTCCTCTTCCCGCCCAGCATCATCACCGGAGAGATAGAGGCTGCGGGGTGAATTGGCGGAGCGTGGATATACCATTCGATTCCACTCCTTTCTGAAAGGCGAGGACATCAATCACTTCCTGGGGCGCGGGATTCTGGAGGTAGCCATCGGTGGCGACATGCCCGCCATCAGTGCGGTTGCCAACCACGGCGCTCATGTGGCCGGGCTCGTCCAGTTCGGATTCTGCTCGCTGGTAGCCAAGGAGAACATGCTCTTGGATGATCTCGAGGGAAAGACCATCGGCTACGCTTCGGGCTCCAGCGCCCACAACATGCTCTTAGAGGCCCTTGACCTTGTAGGCCTCACCGTTGCAGATGTGGACCTCATCCCTATGGAAGTCACGGAAATGGCGGACGCACTCGCCGATGATAAGATCGATCTCTTTTCCGCGTGGGAACCGATTCCAACTCTCTCGCAAGACCAGTACAGCGACCAGGTAATTATCTATCGCAGTAGATGTACAGGATACCTCTATTTCTCAGAGGCGTTCTTTGAGAACCACTTGCCCCTCGTGGAGATAATCGTTGCCTCAGAAATGAGGGCCGTGGAATGGCTCGCTCAACGAGAAGACAACGTAGTTGAATCATGTGAGCGCTCCCTAAAAGCTGCTGGAGAATTGCAGGGCAAGCCAATTCGCCTTTCTCTACTGGATTGCCTTCGCCTCGCCCGAGATGACCTCGTGGCAATTACGTCTGTGCCCAGAATCACAAAGAGGAGTGTTTCGGTGGGTAGCCGACTTCACGGTGAGTTTGAATTTCTGCATGCCACGGGCCACCTGCCTCAGGAGACCAATTGGGAGCTTATCCAAGCTCATTTCCATAGCTCGATAGTCGACGACTTACACAGGTCCAGGACCAGGAGCGATGCTCCCGGGGAATCCTGCGATTCCCCCGGGCAATAGTCCCGGGGAATCCTGCGATTCCCCCGGGCAATAGAACTTCTAACGGGAGAGACGGCGCATAATGGGGAACCGGAAAAGGGCTGACCGAAGGTTCAGTAGGACCAGCACAAGTTTGGCCGTCTGGTTCAGCCTGGCCTTCATTCTGGTGTTTGCCTCCATCAAAGCAATTGGTACTTTTGGCATACCCTTCACCTCTTTTGACGGTAGAGAGGGAGTCCTGCGGAGACAGGCGTTCCGGACTTTGGAGCATGTGGCTGACGAGAAGAAGACCCAAATCAGGCAATGGCTATCCGGGCTTCAAAGCGATGCCAGAGTATTTGCCATCGGCGGTGCTTTTGAGGTCGCCGCTCTTTGTTCCAGCATCAGGGCAACCAACCTACTACGTGGCGAGACTGGCCCCGAAGATTTCCGTCGCAAAATTGGCTCAATGGAAGGGTATCGGGACGTCGTAACTTACTTCTCCGGCCTGCTCCAATCGCACAGTCAGTACAGGGAAATTCTGGTTGCCGAGGCGGAGACCGGACGCATCCTCGCTTCGACCACCAGCAAATCGGTGGGCACAATCGCTAGCAGCGACCCCGCATTTGTAGGGGCACTCAAGGTGGGTGGACCATATCTCAGCCATGCCACCCCGCTTCCTGCCGAATCCGCTTCTTTGCTCTATGTGGGGGTCCCCGTGGAGCACTCGATGTCCAGCGACTCCGACGCTGAACCGCAGGTGGCTGCAGTAATGATCCTGTCAGTAACTTTGAGCACCGTTCTCCAACCAATTCTCTCTACCGTGAAAGGGCTGGATGACAGCAGTGAAGTCCTGCTCATGAACCCGGATGGCTTGACATTGGGCAGACTCAAGCACCGACCGCCCGACTGGTCCAAAACAGTCCCAATGCAGTACACGGTGACGTCCAGAAGCGCCCTCTTCGCCTGCGCCGGCAAAGAGGGCCTCCTCGACTCCATCGACTATCGCAACGTACCTGTGTTGTCGGCGTTTCGTCACTTGCAAGTGAACCTCGATTGGGGCTGGGGCCTCGTTGTGAAGAGCAACAAGGAGGAGATCTATGCCCCCATCCGCATGGACCTCGTCATTACTGTCAGCCTCGTCCTGGTTGGAACACTGGTCTTCATCGCCATAGCAATACTACTCGCGAGAGGACTGACCAAGCCACTATGCCAACTTGGCTTGACGGCTGAGATCGTCTCATCTGGGGACTACTCTGCCCGCTCTGGGTTGAAGCGGAGAGATGAGGTCGGGGTGCTGGCTACGACCTTCAACGAAATGCTGGACCGCATAGAGGATTGGCAAAGGGACCTGGAAATCAAAGTTGCCGAACGCACCTCTGAGCTACGCCTCTCCGGCGAGGCACTGCAAGAGGAGATGGGCCGACGCACCGCGGCCGAGACTGACGTACGCTTAGGTGAAGAGAGATTCCGCATGCTCTTCGAGCAGGCCGTCGACAGTATCTACCTGTTGGACGAGGAGGGACGTTTCATTGAGGTCAATACGGCCGGACTGAAGAGTCACGGTTACACCTTATCTGAGTTCATCGGGCTCTCCTATAGTGAAGTGGTAGTGCATCGACTCGCCGATGCGGGCATAGAGAGATGGCTGCAAGAGCTACGGGCTGGCCTGGCGAGGAGCTACGAGGCCCACCATCGGAGGAAAGACGGCACTACTTATCCGGTGGAAGTCAGGGCTCGACTGGTTGAAGGCAAAGAGGGGCCACTGATCCTGGCAATGGCGCGAGATATTACTGAGCGCCGCAGTCAGGAGGAGGCCAAGGATTTGGCTGAGAAAAGGAACCGCCAGCAGCAGCGATTGGAGGCCATCGGCACCCTCGCCAGCGGCGTGGCCCACGAGATTAACAATCCCCTCAACGTTGTCAGTAACTTCACGCAGTTAACCCTCGACCAGATGGAACCGGGGAGTAAGGAAGCAAAGCGGCTCACAACCATTCAGTCGGCGGTGGGGCGGATCGGAGCCATCATAAAGGATCTCCTGGCCTTCGCCCGCGCAGAGAGTGGGGTCAGCGAGTCAGCCGACATGAGGGAAATTGTTACCTCCACACTTACTCTAACTCGCACCGACCTGGAGATTGACGGCGTCAAGATAGTGGTTCGGTTGCCTGACGAGCTACCTATGGTGAAATGCCGTAATCAGGAGATCCAGCAAGTCCTTATGAATCTCCTGACCAACGCTCGAGACGCGCTCAATGAACGCTTCCCCGGGCACCACAAGGAGAAGCGGCTGTTCATTGAATTGACACGGTGGCTGAAGGGTGGAGAGGAGTGGGTCCGGCTCACAGTAGAAGATCATGGCACGGGTATACCAGCGGACCTTGAAGAGCAGATATTTGACCCCTTTTTCACCACGAAAGCAACTGACAAGGGCACTGGTTTGGGCCTCTCCATCAGTCATGGCATTGCCACCGACCACGGCGGCAAGTTGTCCATGGAAAGTGAAACGGGCAAATGGACCAGATTCCATCTGGATCTTCGGACGGACGACGGGCTTGCAGGAGGATAGATGGGCCAGGGAGCCGCCTAGAGACTTCCCACTTCCAAATAGGGCACTCGCCCGTCCAGGGCAGCGAAGGCATCCCTCCCATCCTCCCAGTGGACCACGAAGAGGCGGGAGTGAAAGCGAACGCCCTTGGGGCGGCCAAGCAAGTGGGCGAGAGGATCCCGATCGTGGATGCCTGCCACCAGCAGGCTGTCGGGCGCGGTGGCGTGAGCCTTCTTCCAAAGCGTGCTCAACAGCGACAGCGCAACCTTTTCATCATCGTCGGCAACCACGAAGAGTGAGAGGAAGCGGTAGTCAAGGGCTTCGCCGCCACGGGGGAACGTCGGACGGCCGGTAGCGCTGGCGCAGAGATTGTAGAAGGGCATGACCATGCCGGCTCGCCGCGAGTAACCATCGATGATCCACTGCCGGAAAGGCATTTGATTCCACAGTCCGATGGTCCCGACGATGGCACCGTCCCGGATGGCCAATAGAAAATCCCAGACGTTCAGGCCGCGCAACAAGCCTTCTGGTTCCACTACTTGCCGGGCAGTGTACAGAGGGAAGAACTGACGCTTCCCCCCCTCCTTTCTCCAGAACTCCTGCATGGCCAACGCGTCCCGGGCTTCCGCCGGGCGAATCGTGACGTCGCCACGCGCCTTGAAGGGGTTGCGGCGGACGCCGAATATATGGGTGACATAGCCCCCGAAGTCGTTGTAGAGGGGCAGACCTGGGCGGCCCTGGGTCAATGCTCGCACCGCGATGACATTGCTCGTCATGATAGTCGTGGTGTAGAGCTTCGCACGGGCGGCATCATGGAACTCTTTGAACCTGATGTAGCCAGCCTTGAGCACCTTCCCACCGCGATAGGCGGCGTCGATTCGCAGCGTGCTCAAATACCCCAGCAGCTCGGTTTCACCGTTGACAAATGAACTCTTTTCGGCCCGGGCTCCGACGCCGACGATGGCCTCGCTCTCGACATCGGTGGCCAGCAGAATATCGCCTTGCTCGCCTTCCACCTGAAACGCGTCATGGAAGCTCGGTTCCTTTTCGATGCGCAGCCGCACATCCCCCCCCGACGGAGAGCGATGAAGAAACTCCCGCATCTCGGCATCATCTACCGGCGTCGCAGCGCGATATGTTACCGGTAGCTTCATGCACTCGCTTTCCGGACGGCATCAGCCTTGAGCAACTCGTCGGGGACCTTCAGTAACTCACCCTCAAATCCAAGATCACCGAGGGGGTAGTTCTCACGCTGTGAGGCCTCGATGCGCAACAGGCCGTTGATGAAGAGGTAATTCCTGAACATGAAAAAATCGGGTATGTTCGCACGGTTCCCCATGCGATAGATCACTGACAACGGCCCATAGAACTTCTTGCGGGCCCGCACACACTCCCACTGGATGGTCTCGGAATCGAGGGATGTCTTATAGGGCACCTGCCCGTACTTGTAGCGGTTATCGAGCCACCACTTGTCGTAGAGTAAACGCCCTTCTTCTTCCAAACGCGTGTAGAGCGGAGTTCCGGGAAAAGGCGTGCAGTGGTTGAACGCGACCATGAAGATCTTGTTCTTGACGCAAAAATCGATGGTCTGTTTGAATGATTCCAGCGTGTCCTCTTCATAACCGAAGACAAAAGTAGCGTAGAGCACAATGCCATGTTCGTGGAGCTTCTTTACCGCGGCTTCTGGTCCCCCTCTCTTGGTATTGAAGCCCTTGTTCATTTTCTCCAAGTTAGCCTCATTGAGGGACTCGAAGCCCACCAACACACCGATGCAGCCACTCTCTTTCATGAGCCGCAGCGTCTCGTCGTCATAGGTCATGTTGATGGTGGCCTGGGCCACCCAGCGGATCCCCAGCGGCTTGAGTCTAGTGAACAGCTCCTTCGACCATTCCAGATGTGCAATGAGATTGTCGTCCACAAAGAAGAAGAGATTTGTCTTTTCCTGGAGCCCCTCTACTTCCTTGATAATGGTGTCTATTGAGCGCTGGGTTTGAGTCTGGTTGAAGCAGGTCATAATGGAGCAGAACTCACACTTAAGGGGACAACCGCGGCCCGCCTCGATGAGGGCGAAGGGCAGGTAGTTCTTTCCCTCGAGAATGCTTCTGTCGGGCATTGTATTGGAGATATCAGGGCGACCTTCGGAGCGATAAATCCGCTTCATCTCCCCATTCTGAAAATCTGCCAATAGCTGTGGCCAGGTATCCTCAGCCTCACCGACTACAACTGCTTCGGCGTACTCCAGACACTCGTCGGTCACGAGAGAAGGATGGAAACCGCCCATTACCACAGGCACTCCCCGTCTCCGGAATTCGGAAGCGATCTGGTAGGACCTCTTGGCCGTATAGGTCTCTACAGTCATGGCCACCAAATCGGCAGGTTCGTCGTACGGAATCTCCTCCATACGATCGTCATAGAAGACGACTTCAATATCCGGTGGAGTCAGACCGGCCAGATGGGCACAGGGTAGCGGCTCCATCTGCCAGGACCGCACATACCGCTTGCCCGGGCGGCGCCCCATACACGGATAGATGAGCATTACTTTCATGGCAGGCCCCCATCGCAAGTATAGAAGGTATGCAATTTGTTAGCGTAGTAGCGGTAGGCCATGTTGGCCGCGAGCATGAAGGCATAGCTCTGTTTCTTGCCTCTGATGCGGTGGAAGACGGACTTCATCGAATAGACTTCTTCCCACACTCGCCGATGGCCGTCCCAGAGTTCTCCGGCACTCATGTTCTTCGGATTGTAGACCACATGTTGGCCGTCGTAGAGGCTCCAATCCTTGTGGAGCAGGCGACCTTCGGAATCGAGGCGCTCATGGAGCTTGGTGCCGGGGAAAGGTGTTAGAATGGAAAATCGCGGGAGTTCGATGCGGTGCTCGTTGCAAAACTCGATTACTGCATCGAAGGATGCCTTGGTATCCCCGTCACTGCCAAAGGCAAATGTCCCGTTGATGGCGATTCCGAGGGACTGCAGATCGGCGATGAAGTCAGTGTACAGCTTCGGGTCATTGAAACGCTTGTGGAAATCGGCCAGGGAATCCGGGGAGACACTCTCGAATCCAACGAGCAGCCCTTTGCAACCGCTGCGCGCTGCCAACTCCAATAGGTCCCTATCACGGCCCATGAGTGCGGTGGCCAATCCGTACCACTTCACCTTCAAGGGAATCAGGGCCTCGAAGAGCTCCGCCGCGTGCTTCCGATTAGCGATAATATTGAGGTCATAAAAGAGCAATTTGCGCGCCTTGCGAAGCTTGATGTCCTCGATGACGTAGTCCACGGGTTTCAAGAACGGTCGGCGCCCCCAGGCATGGGGCACGACGCAAAAATCGCATTCGTGGACGCAGCCACGAGTGGCTTCAAATGTATCGAGAGTTCGATAACCACTTTTCTTCATCACATCGCGGCGGGGAAGAGGCAAAGAACCGTTACGCTCGATATAGCCCTGGAAGGTGAATTCGGGGTCCATATCGTAGCGGGACTTCATCTCGCCCCGGGCAAAATCCCGCAGCAGCTCCGGCCAGGTTTCCTCGGCATAGCCCGTCACCACGGAATCAACATGTGGGGCTGCGTCCTCCGGAGCCAGCGTCGGATGGGGCCCGCCAATGACCACCGGGATACCCCGCCCACGCAACACCGCGGCAATCTCATAGGCCCGATTCGCCGAACCCGTAATCGCGGTCATGGCCGCGAGATCTGCCTGCACATTCTTCGGATCCAGATCCTCGATTCCCTCGTCCAGCACCTCCATGGTGATATCCAATTCGGGAGGGACCAGCGAAGCAAGGGTCGAAAAGGTCAGCGGAGCAGGCCGCAGCGCCTTCTTGAAGATGCCCGTCTTGTGCCGGTAGAGGGGGCCCTTGGGCGAGATGAAAGCAATGTGTATCGGTTTGCTCATTTCTTCTTCACCAGGCGGAGATAACGAGGGGTGTATTTGATGAAGATATTGACGTAGTCACGCAACCGGATTTCCGCGATGCAGGCCAACTCTACACCATCCCTGCAATCAGGATTCGCAGCCAGAAAATGTTGCAGGTCGGGATCGTCGCTGAGTTCAGCCGGGGGCTCCGACCACGCCTCCTTCACCGCATAGCTTCCATTCTCCTTGCCGATGAGACCAGTGACCGGGTCATAGGTGCCGTTGAATCGGTCACCATAGAAGGTCTCCATGGCCTGGAGTTCTCTTGGAGGACAATCGCGTCCAACTTGAGGAAAGGACCAGGGGTAGTTGCGGCGCATCATTAGATAGGTCTTATAACCCTTGGAAATCAGCATCCAGTAGAGTGGCTCAAAGGGACGCTTGAGCTTGCGAGCCAGGACATATCTCCCAAACGAAATCTGCAGGAAACTCTTGCCCCAGTATTCCTTGTCGATAACGGTGTCACCCGAGAAGAGGACTGTGGCGCGTGGGATCCCAGGGTGGCGCCGACAGAGGATCGTGGAGAAACCGATCATCTTCCCCATGGCGTGGAAGAGGAAGACGTCATTCTTGTCGGCCAGATCGTTAAGGAAGGTCTGCGCATCAATGCCGTCATAATGTGCCACCATCAGCGCGAGCATCTCCTCACGCTGCGCCTCGCTAAGCGTCTCAACTGGAACTACCTGTGATTGCACTTTCCCCATCCACCGGATCGTGCCTCACCTCGCCCACGCGTGCAACCGATCTCTGACTAAAGTCACTGCTTGACAACACGAGCATCCCCCTCCCAACCCTCCCCCTGTCAAAAGGGGAGGGCTA
>CAZFVN010000033.1:0-40922 GCA_964522395.1 uncultured Myxococcales bacterium | reverse complement strand
CAGCGGAAGCAGCACCGGCAACGGCCCCCGCCAACTAGCATCCCCCCTTATTTGGTTCCAATATCACTGCGCCTGCTCGCGAGGCTGGCGACGCCAGCAGTTTCTCCCCGCTACGTTCGGGATGACGCCGTCTAGTTCGGGATGACATTCATACGGCACTGCGCAAAAGCCTCCCCAAACTCCAAGCCGCTTCCAAAACAGGGCATAATGCTGTAGTAGTGTGGAGTCGGTGAAAGCTGACGCCCACACATAGATAGTTGGAGGTCGAGATGGTACAGCTAGTACTCGCAGTTGTCTTCTTGCTGGCGGTGATATTCCTGCCCAGCTCCCTGGCGCGAATCGTCAAGCAGCGCACCATGGGACAGAAAGATGGAAAGGGACTTGTGTGGATGGTGCGCATCGCTTGTTCGCTGCTCTCTCTCTTCATGATCTTGAGTACCAGTTTCGTCATTGTAGATGGCGACCGGGTCGGACACTTGAAGCGGATATACATGGGGTCCTCCATGCCGGCGGGCCGAATCGTGGCCCTCCCTGGTCAGAAGGGGCCGCAGGCAGAGATTCTCGCGCCCGGCTTCCATTTTCGGCTTTTCGTGCGAGTCCTTTTCGAATTTGAAGAGCGGCCAATCGTGCATGTACCCGAGGGACAGTATGCGATTATCACGGCGCTGGACGGGCGCCCGTTGCGCTCCGGGCAGTATCTAGCCACCGCGTGGCCCGAAGAGGAGTTCGAGCGCTATCTCGATGCCCTCTATTTCATGGGAGAGGATGCGGAAGGTCCTCGTGGGCAGAAGGGACCGCAGCTAACGGTATTACCTCCTGGTGACTATCGATTAAACAGCTACCTGTTCAATGTTGATATCGAACACGAGGCGATCGACATCGAGGCCGGCTTCGTCGGCGTCGTCAAGAGCAACGTGGGGGATGTCTACGAAGGGTCCATTGCCCCAGAGTCGATCATTCAGTCCTTCGAACGGGCCTCTAAGCTGGAAGCAAAGAAAGCGGCCCGCGATGGAATTGAATTGTCCGTTATTACCAGGGAGGAAGCGCGTGCGCGGGCCCTTGAGGCGCTCTCTGTTCCCCTCGTTCCCCGTGGCAACAGGGGAGTGTGGACCGAAGTGCTTACGCCGGGTCGTTACTATTTCAACGAGAAGGCGTATCAAGTAACCAAGGTTGACACTCGAATACAGACCTGGCCTTACATTGGCGGCTTCAAGCGACGATGGGTAGACCTTCAGTTAAACGAAGATGGAACGGTTGTCCAGAGCCAGCGGGAAGAGGAAATGCCCGTGCCCGACCGAGTGGCCGACCGAGCAGTGGTGCTTCGAGTTGAAGGCTGGGACGTTTTCCTCGATTCTCGAGTTCTGATCCAGGTTACGCCTGACAACGCGCCTTACGTGATTGCCTCGGTGGGAGGCATCAAGCACGTGGAAGACAAGATTATCACGCCAGCCTATCGCTCCGTATTGCGCAATGTTGTGGGTGACAAGGAGCGCAAGGTGCTCGACCTCCTATACCAGCGGGCAATGCTCGAGAAGCTAGTGGAGGAAGCGATCATGCCGGAGGGTCTGAAGGCAGGGGTGATCATCCGGGAGATTCGCTTTGGTGATCCAGTTGTTCCACCCGAGCTCCTCATCCCTGGAAAACGAAAGCAGCTTGCAGAGCAGATGGAGGACACCTTCACGCGGGAGAAAGAAGCGCAACTCAAGCGTATCGAGACTGAAAAGGCCCGGGCTGAGGCGAATCGGCAGGATGAGTTGATGAAGGCCGAGATTCGCAAGAAGGCTGCAGTGGAGATCAAAGAAGAGCAGCGTTTGCTTGGTGAAGGCGAGAAGCTGAAGCTGCAGGCCATCGCCGAAGGTCAACGAGCGCAGATGGAGGTCCTGGGTCAGGAGAAGACCTACGAACTGGCGCGCTTGCAGATGATCCTCGAGTCGGCAGTGAAGAATCCGAACATCGTGCAAGTCCCAAGTGTCCTGGTGAACGGAAGTGGTGGTGGTTTTGAGGGCGCGGCGGCCATCCTGGGCGCAAGTAATTTGACCTTTGGTGTCCGTGACAGCAGGCCCACCAGCGTCGTACCAGAGACGGGGAATGGCGGTCCTCAAAGCAAGCGTGCCCCAGAGCCGGCAATCGCCCCCATTGAGCCACCAACGGAGCCCACACTCTCAGATGGATAGCAGGATACAATCCCGGTGACATAAGTTTTCGGGCCGTGAGTAGAGCGGCACGGAGGAAGAGAAGCATGGTTGATAGTCTGACCATCCGATTTAGCGGTGAGCAGGGACAAGGCGTGCAGTCGGTGGCTGCAATTACTGCCAATTACTTCGCGGCCCGTGGTTTCAGGGTCCTGGCCGTCAACGACTACGCGTCAAGGATAGCTGGCGGTTACAGCTACACTCAGATTCGTATCTCAACTGGGCCAGCCCGGTCGGTACCTTTGGGAGCAGACCTGACCTTCGCCATCTCCGCCAGGCAGGTGCGTAATGACCTGATCACGCTGGCCGAGGGTTCTCTGCTATTTGCCGAGGCCGCCAAGGTCGAGGAGGGATTGCGCTCTTCGGTGGTGAACGTTCCACTTAGTGACTTGCTGGAGGCGGGTCAGAAACGAGGCGCAAATACGTTTTTCGTTGGGATGTTGTTGGCGATGACGGGGCAGCCGCTGGCGGAATTGGCGACAATGCTTGAGCAGCGCTTTGGCAAGCAGGGTGAAGAGGTCGTGGCGTCCAATGTTGCCAATGCCGGCAAGGGATATGAGTTCGCCCAACCGCTAAACGATTTCCATCACCAACTGGGGGCCCCAATCGGACCACCGCCAGCGGTTGTGAAGACGGGCAGCCAGGCCATTGCGCTGGGGGCCATTGCCGCGGGTCTCACTTTTCACTCGGGCTACCCTATGGCGCCCTCCACTGCAGTGATGAACACTCTAGCCTCACTTTCTAAGAAGTGCGGGGTCGTCGTGGAGCAGGCGGAGGACGAAATCGCAGCCATAAATCAGGCGATTGGCGCTAGCTATGCTGGTGCCAGGGCGATGACCGCTACCAGTGGTGGTGGTCTGGCGCTTATGGGCGAATCGGTAAGCATGGCAGGAGTCTCTGAGAACCCCTTGGTCATTGTTAATGTTCAGCGGCCGGGGCCAGCAACGGGCTTGCCGACGAAGACTGCTCAGGGCGACTTGCATATGGTGCAGTATATCGGCCATGGCGAGTTCACCCGGGCCATATTGGCTCCCGGCAACGCGGCTGAAGCGTTCGCCGCTGGACAGAAAGCATTCTACCTCGCTGACAAGTATCAGATCCCCGTGTTCATACTGTCAGACCAACATCTGGGTGATTCGCTGTGGTCTTCCCCCCCGTGGAAGGTGCGGCCGGAATTCCAGGAGCGCTTCCTGAAGTTGGAATCGTCCATGGAAGAACCGACCTTGTACCCTCGCTACTCCCTGGCCGATGGTTGTGTATCACCGCGGGCTATACCAGGACTCAGCAACGATCTGGTGCTGACTGATTCGCACACCCACGATGAGAGCGGTCATATCACTGAGGCCCCGGACATCGCCGCCTCGATGGTTCGCAAGCTGGTTGAGAAGAGGGGCCTGGTGGCGGCAGACATGACCCTGCCGGAGCGCTTCGCGACCGATGATTCCTCGACCAACCTGGTAAGTTTCGGCTCTTGCCGGGGAGTCGTCAGAGATGCCTGCGAGGCGCTTCGTGCCAAGGGTCTGGCCGTGGGGCATGTGCATTTCAGCGAGGTCTACCCGCTGCCTCGCGTGGGCGTATTGAAAGCGCTGGGGAAGGCTCGCCTGATCACCATCGAGACTAATGCTACCGGCCAATTCGCCAGGCTTTTGCGCGGAGAGTATGGGGCAAATGTGAATGAGCAAGTGTTGAAGTACAATGGTCGACCGTTCTACGTCGACGAATTGATCGCCGAGTTGCGGGGGAGGTTGACCCCATGAGAGATATGAAGCATGTCACCTGGTGTCCTGGGTGCGGGAACTTCCCCATTATTAAGACTGCAGAGACGGTGCTGGCCGAGGACCTTTCCCTATCGCCCCGTGAATACGTAGTAGTAGGGGGAATAGGGCAAGCTGCGAAGTTGGCGCACTACATCGATGCCAGCAACGGCTTTTCGGGACTTCATGGCCGGGCCCTGCCCAACGCCACTGGCATCAAGCTGGCGAACCACGAATTGGAGGTTCTGCTCTTTTCGGGAGACGGCGACCTACTCGCCGAAGGAGGCAACCATTTCGTCCACGCCATTCGACGCAATGTGGGAATCAACGTCTTCCTCCATGACAATCAGGTATATGGTCTTACGAAGGGGCAGGCCAGTCCTACGGCCTGGCAGGGGATGACGACGAAGATCAATTACGAGGGAGTTACGGCAACTCCGCTGGACGCGATGCACCTGGGATTGGCTGCGGGGGCCAAATTCGCGGCGCGCACTACCATGGCCGATATGGGGCATCTACGGGAGACATTGGTTGAGGCGTTGAAATACGACGGACTGTCGTTGGTCCAGATCCTCCAAACCTGCCCGAGTTTCAACAGAGAGCGGAACATCAAGTGGTATAGAGCCAATACGAGTTTGCTCCCTGAAACCCACGACGAAACGGATCGCGAAGCGGCCATCAGGGCGACTCTTGACCCCGAGATCAAGTTGGGCATCTTCTATCGCGTTCCAGGAATCCCCTATGAGAAGTCGCACCCGGTCCTGGCCAATCGTGAGACCCTCGTGAAGCGAGGGTTGGACTTCAAGTTCACCGATGATGATCTTGGGGCGCTGTTGTAGTTCAAAAAGAGAGCATAAACGACAATCCAGCCTCCCCCGGGGCAGCGGTTGGCACGAGATTCCAGGTGGTGACTGGCTCTAATGGCATCGGCATAGCCCAGGCGTGGACAATGTTCACGGCCCAGAGAGTGCTGGCGGCTGTTAGACTTGCCACCCAGGTCCAGTGTGAGGCATCCAGATAGGGGTCCCAGTCCCTGAAGTTGCCGCCCTCGTCATTCTTTCGCCGTACGATGTAGTATTGCTCCAGAATGACTCCCGCGGTCATGGTTGCGAGCAAGACAATCTCGCTGGTCAGGAAGAAGGTGGCGGTAGTGTCGTTGTCGGCGTAATACTGCCCCATTCCGGGAAAGAGAGCAGAGCGCCAGATGGCCCCATTGCGTGTCGGCAAGTCCTCGGCAACGAGTTCAATACTCTCAATGCGCGTCTCTCCTGCCTCCAGGCGAAAATGCCGCTTTCCGAGGGCGAATCCGGGGGCACGCACCTCCACATGGTGTTCACCGGGGTCGAGCATGCAGGGGGCGTTGAGGAAGCAGACCTCGAGGTCCCCATTCACTGAGATCGAGGCGTCGGGCGTGGTCACCATAATCGTCAGGCGAGCCATTTGTCGGCGGAGTTCACCGACGATTTCGGCCCCCCTTTTTGCCTTCTGCCTGGACTTGTTCTCACGTAGGAAGCGCTCGTAGAAGTCGAGAGCTAATCTAAACTTCCCCATCACATGATAAGCTCGCCCGATGTTGAAGAGGTACTTCGCCTTGGGGTCGGTCCGGTAGGCCTTCTTGAAGGCCTCTACGGCACCAAGAAAATCCCCATTGTCAACCGCCGCTAGACCTTGAGCCGAGTACTCCTTGGCGCGTTCCTCGGGAGTCGACTGGGCGCGCACAGTCGTGGAGCCAAACAAGAAACTGCAAACCAGCAGCGTGTGTAAGATCCGACACATTCTATTCATTGTCACCCATGAAATCCAAGCGCTCATGAAGTGCCTTCTTCTCTTCCACCGGCGCCTTGGGATCCTCCTTCTTCACTTCCACCTTCTTCTCTTCTGCACCCTCTACAGCGGTGCTGGCGCCCCCCTTGTCCGACGTCTCCTTGTTGCCGGTTTCCGATGGCTCCTCCACCTCCTTTGGCGTTTCCTTAACTTCCTTCTTGAGCTTCTCGGCTTCCATCCTGCGACGCTCCTCCTGCTTCCTCTTCCGACGCTCTTCACGCTTCTTGCGCGCATTGCGCAACTGCTCGGGGGACGGTTGCTCCGGAGGTGCGGATCTGAGGTCCTCAGATGGTGGTACTGCCATGTCCTGGGGAGCTCCGTCAACGTCAGTCAGGGGAATGTCGGTACGGCGCAGGTCAGACACCCTTTGGAGGTCTGCCCGTACAACCCTGGTCACCTCCGGTGGACTCTTCTCGTCCACCACTGTCAGATCGGGCAGCGGGAGGGACAAATCAGCCGGCGCGAGATCAGCTCGTGCGATCACATCCGGACGTAAGATCACATCCCGACCCTTCGTGATGCCTGCGGGATTTGCTGAAACGGGCTCCTCTTTCTGGGGTCCGGGTGGCTGTGGACCATTGGCATCGGTTTGGCTCCATTGCGGCCCGAAGAGGAGGAAGGCCAGGACTACCAGAAGAACCGTAATAGTTGCTCCGCCGCCCCAGAGGATTCCCCTACCGACTCCTGCGCGAGGCCGCGTATTAAGGTCAACATCGGGGGATGCGGTGGGTGGTTGCTCACTGGGAGCGTCGGGCGGGGCGGTTGGTGACTCATCGGCGTCGCTGTCGGGGGTCTCACTTTCATCCCCAGGGGTGGGCGCTGAGGGACTACTTGCAGCGGCAATTGATCCGGCCTCGCTAAGGGGGGCAATGACGGTCTCATCAGCCTCAATGGTGGAACTTCCTGTGGCATTGATACGCTCAACGCGTTGGAGGATATCGAGGACCTCTTGCGCGCTGGCGGGTCGCTCCTCTCGCGTCTTGTGCAGCATGCAGACAACGAGTTGCTCCAGAGGCGGGGGAATGGGGGCCGTGATGAGCTCGCCTGGCGGAGTAGGAGCTTCTCCCCCCTTGGCCTGCGCCAGCGCAAGAAAATAGAGGGTACTGGAATCGTAGTCCCGATTGCGAATGCGGTCGCCGTACGGCACGACGCCCGTCAGAGCTTCATAGAGGATGGCACCAAAAGAGTAGATATCGGCCCGCTCGTCAACCTTCTGGGTTTGGCCGATCAACTGTTCGTAGGGCGAATATGCGGGCGTCCCAGGTAGTTCTCCGGTAGCTGTGCGAAAGTCTCCATCGGCCTCCCCCCCAGCCAGTCGGGCGATGCCAAAATCAATGACTTTTACGAGTTCTGAGGTGCCGAGGTCAACGAGCATGACGTTCCCCGGTTTCAGATCGCGGTGGAGGATACCGGCGCCATGCGCCTCAATGAGCGAATTGCAGATTCCTCTGGCGAGGGAAATAACCCGGCTGGGCTGCATTGGTCCGCTGCGCCGAAGGAGACGACCGAGTTCGTCGCCTTCGATGAACTCCATGACGATGTAGTCGATAGCATCATCGGTGCGACCATAATCCAGAATCTGAACCGTATTGCGGGAGCGGAGGGCCATTAGCGCCTTCTTTTCGCGCTGGAATCGTGCTGCAAACTGGGCATCTTGCGCCAACTCCGGGCGGGCTACCTTGATAACGCAGGGGCGGTCCTCGAGGCGTAGTTGTGCCCCCAGATAGACCATGCCGAAGCCGCCACCGCCCAGTGCCGCGCGCACTTCGTAGCGCTCCTCCAATACGCGGCCGAGAAGAATGTCTTCGCTCTCCTCGTCTTTGAGCACGTGACCGTGGTCACAGAAGAGACCTCTTGCGTGTGTGCTCTTGCAGGTGACGCAGGTCTTCACTTTGCTGGTGCTCCATTGATTGCCAAAAGCTGTTGTTTCGTCTCGTCGCACAATTATCCTGCCTAAATAGCACTCCGTCAACCTTATGAAAGCGGAAGCGCCGGCGGGGTTGCGTGGGGCTGGCGAGGCGGCTAGGGTTGTCAGTAGGCTGAGAGGAGGGATTGCCGATGACGAGAGGCCAAACATCTGGGACACTCGCTGAGATCACGGACAGGCTCCTGGAGGAACTGGCACCGCTGAGATTTGGCCCGCCCGTGACGCAGACTTACAATCCGCTGCTCTATGCGCGCCCCATGTGGGATAGATTTCTGGAGCGATATGGGCACGGTCCGAAGGAAGTCGTTCTCTTCGGGATGAACCCCGGACCTTGGGGAATGGTGCAGACTGGAATCCCCTTTGGTGAGGTCTCAGCGGTGCGTGACTGGCTCGCTCTCAACGAACCGATCGGGAAGCCCGACAGCGAGCATCCGAAGCGGCCAGTTGAGGGGCTAGATTGCTCTCGGAGTGAGGTGAGTGGACGGCGGGTCTGGAATTGGGCAAGGGACCGGTTCGGTACTCCTGAGAACTTCTTTGGGCGCTTCTTCATTGCCAACTACTGTCCGCTTGCGTTTCTGGAGGCAAGTGGTCGCAATTTCACGCCAGACAAGTTAAGGAAAGCGGAGCGAGAGCCATTGCTGGCTGCCTGCGATGACGCGCTGCGATCGACGATAGCTGTACTGCAGCCGAATTGGGTCGTGGGTATTGGCAAATTCGCGCTGAATCGAGCACGCACCGCACTGGCTGATTGCGACGTATCCATCGGCTCCATCCCCCACCCTAGCCCGGCATCGCCGCTCGCTAACCGTGGTTGGGCAAAGTTGGCAGACGATGGCTTGCGGGAGTTGGGGATTGCGTTGGGGTAAGGCGTGGCCTGAGGCGGAGGAAAGACGAGGTGGAAGATGAGGAGGCTTCAGCTGGGGTCGGGGGGACAGTTGGGGATGCTTTCGTAGAAGCAGGTTCCAGAATCCGGGTCGCAGATTTCCACTGTGCAGGGGTCACTGTCGTCACAGAAATTCTCGGGATCGTCAAGGCAGCAATCTTCCACTGGCTCAATGAAGCACGTACCGATGTCCGGGAAATTCGAGAAATGGACGCATGTTTCGACGGTGCAAGGATCCTCGTCGAGGCACTCTTCGTCAACCTTGCAATAGGGGCAAATGGTGGCGATTGAGAAATCATCCAGGTAGATACCCATGTTGTCATTGTCGATGGAGTTCAAGGTATCGAAGACGAAGCGAAAGCGGCCGCTGGTGCCCCCGTGGGCAGAGAGGTCGATGGCCATGGGGAGCATCTCCCCTCCCGTTGTGTTCAGGGTCGTCTTGCTGGACCAGACTTCTACTGTGAGAGGCTCGGGGTCCGGGTCGGGCTCAGGCTCATAATAGAGGAAGAGCACATCGTGGTCGTAGGGATAGAGAGGCGATGGTAGAACTTCGGTGAACATCTGTAGCTGAAAGGTTAGCTGGAGGGCCACGTCGGCCGGCAGTTCGAAGATTGGTGAGAGCAGCTCAAGCTGAATAGCAGACCCCGTGCCATATGACATGGTTTGGGGATCACCCATGTAGAGAGCACAGGGTGGGCTGCTGAATTGCAAAGGGAGCGACCACCAGGTGACATTGTCTTCCGTATTAGAATCGAATATCCCAAAGTCGCCCTGTGAGCAGGACCCGAAATCCTCAAGATAGAGGAGCTCCTCGTCGGTGCACGCCGGAGCTTTGCAGATGCTCGATACGCAACTGAACTTGGATGGACATAGTCCGCACGAACCGCCGCAACCGTCGGGCCCGCATTCCTTAAAATCGCAATCCGATTTGCAGGACTTGCACTGACCGAGGGTACAGATGTCATCTCCGGGGCAGAAGCCGCAGGCGCCACCGCACATGTCCGGCCCGCACTCAAGCCCATCACATTGCGGCTCGCATTGGTCGACTTCACTTGCATCAAGGAGGTCACTACCCAGGTCACCGACTTCGTCGATACCATCGGCAACGTCGGCGGAATCCGTGTCGCTGCCATCGACTGTGGCATCCATGGCCAGGGCATCAAGAAGCGGAACGTCGGCGACCTGCTCGTCAGCATCGACAGGCAGTTTGTTGGAAACGGCACCGGTGATAACGTCACTGCGCCGGTCCAGTTCGGAAGCGACATCGATGCACCCACCAGGGAGCATAAGGGCAAGCGATGCGATTACCAGGCTGACGGTTGTACGAGTCACGGTCCCAAAACCTCCATGAGCCGGTAGCATACCGGATTCTCCGGCGCGTACGCAATGGGTAGTGGCGGATGGTAAGCGCACCTTGCGCCCTTACAACATATGGCCGCCTCAGCCAACTGACCACCGTCCGTCCAAGCGCTAGACGGTTCCAGATTGCCATTCGGCTATATATCCAGTAGATTCACAGTAGTCCCGGTTTAGAAATCGTGAGGTTGCCCATGCGTAATATTCTGGTTCTGCTCTGCTTGGTTCCTTCGCTGGCTTGCGGAAACTCGTCATCGAGTAGCTCTGACACCACCGACCCCCGGGCTGACGGCACCATCGGCCACGAAGTGGTCGACATCGCCTGTCTCCCCGATTGTGTGGGTCGTATTTGCGGCGATGATGGTTGTGGGGGGAGTTGCGGAGAGTGCGGTGAGGGGGAGAATTGCGGGGCCACTGGCCAGTGCGGCGGCGGTGAATCCTGCAGCGAGGATGCGGAATGCGGTGAAGGAGAGATCTGCCACCCAGGGCTCCTCCAATGTGGCACCTGTGTGGTCCATTCTGACTGCGAAGAGCCAGCGCTGTGTGAGTTCGGCTTGTGCGTAGCTCCCATTGCGTGCGGCGGCGGATCTGATTGTCCCAGCGGGTTGAAGTGCGATGCGCAGACGGGGAGCTGTGTTGAGTGCAGTTCTGGCACGGATTGTTCGCCTGGTAGTTTCTGCGGTGGCGATAATCGTTGCCACATTACAAATCCTTGCGGCGGGGACAGCGACTGCGAAGAGGTGGGAGTCTGCGACAAGAGTAAGGGTCTTTGCGTAGGCTGTCTGGAAGATGGTGACTGCCCCGATTTCGAGAACTGCAAGAAGGGGGCATGTGCCACCGATGACTGTTGGGACGGTGTCACTTTCTGTCAGGATGAGCAGGTCGTAATCTGCAAAAGCGGCGGCAAGGGTTTCACCATTGCCGAGAGCTGTACGGCGGACCAGTTTTGCGCCGATGCCATGTGCGTCGACATCATTTGCGAACCGGGCTCCGCCTGGTGTGAAGATAGCGTGCGCATGGTTTGTGACGAGTCTGGCGGAGCAATTGCCAAGATAACCGATTGTTCTGACTCCGACGAGAATTGCATTGCCGGAGAGTGCACGGACCTGGCCTGCGTGCCAGATAGTGTCTATTGCATCGATGACTTCTCCGCGGGCAATTGTGCAGCAGATGGTCAGAGCTTCACAACGACTCCATGCAGTGAAGGGGAGTATTGTGAAGAGGGCGCGTGTTTGCCTCAGGTGTGCTTGCCCAACCTCGCTTTTTGCGAGGGTCAGTTAGCGGTCCATTGCAACGCCAACGGTAGCGAAGAAACCACGACATCGTGTAGCGACCTGGAGCAGGGTTGTGTCAACGGCGAGTGCGTCGACTTTGCCTGCGATGCTGGGCAGGCCTTTTGCCTCGACGCCTTCACGCCGGCCCAGTGCTCTGCAGACGGGTATTCCTACGTCGAGTCTCTTTGTCCGGAGGAGAACTACTGCGATGCCGGCTTCTGCTTTCTTTGGAAATGCGAACCCTCCTCCCTCTTTTGCGAGGGAGAGGTGGTGCGCGAGTGTGAAGCGGATGGCAGTACATCGGTTGCCGGGACCGACTGTGGTGCCGCGGGCAAATTCTGCTACGAGGGCGCCTGTGTTGACTGCTTGCCGTCTTGCGATGGCCTGGAGTGTGGTGCCGACGGATGTGGCGGCGTCTGCGGGATCTGTGAGGGTGAACAGTTCAATTGTCAATTGGGCCTCTGTGTGTGCACGCCCGATTGCGAAGGAATGGAATGTGGCTCCGACCTCTGCGAGGGCAGTTGTGGCGAATGTGTCGGGTTTCAAGAAGTTTGCGATGGAGGAAGCTGTGTCTGCCAGCCCGCCTGTGAGGGATTGGAATGTGGCTGGGACGGTTGCGGTGGGAGTTGCGGCGAGTGTGACGAGGGGCAATTCTGCATTGCTGGGCAGTGTCCACCTCCGGGCAAGGCGTGTGAGGATGGCAATGCTACTCCATGGGATGGCTGCAACGGCACCGACATTGCCGAATTCGTCCTTGCCAGTCTCACTGGGAACCAGACATCTGTACGGCTGGCTGCCGTGCCCGCGGGGGGGTACATTGCCACCTGGCTGGCCGAGGTGCAGGGCACCAACATCGTCCACCTCCGATTCTTCGGGCCATCAGGGGAAGCATCTGCGCCGGAGAAGATTGCCTATGAGACGACTGCCGGGCAGACACTCCCATCTTTGGCGGTGCTCACTGACGGTGGTGTAATAGCGGCCTGGGATGGCTATCAGATAGATGACAACAGCCGCGGCGTCCAGGCCCGCTTATTTGGCGACGACCTCAACGCGACTGGGGCTCCCTTTGTCGTGAATACCACGGTGACGGGGGACCAGGATACTGCGTCGGTGGCAGCACTGCCGGGAAACCGCTTCGTGATTGTCTGGGAGAGCGGCGGCGACCAGGACGGTTCGAGTACCGGTATTATCGGGCGCGTCTATGAGGGTACTGGCGTAGCGGTCACCGGAGAGTTCCAGGTGAATACCTTCACCTATGCGGCCCAGTATGGTCCGACCGTTGGTCCCCTGGACACAGGGTTCGCCGTGGCTTGGAACAGTGTGCTTCAGGACGGGGCGAGCGGCGGTGTATACGGACAGAGATTCAACGGTAATTTCGACCCTTCCGGAGAGGAGATCCTCGTAAACGAGGTAACCGCCAACAACCAGCGAGACCCGATGTTGTCAGGTTGGGGCACGGGCTTCAGGGTGGCTTGGGAGAGTAATAACCAGGATGGCAACAACTGGGGGATATTCACTCGCGGCTTTGGGGCCACTGGACTACCCGTCAGCGATGATGTGCAAGTCAACACCGAGAGCGTGGGTGAGCAGCGGCAAGCCGGGCTATCTTGCAATGCATCGGGTGGCTGCGTCGTGGTCTGGAGACATGAGGCGCAGGCCGGCTATGAAACTCGACTGCAGCGGTTCGACTCCCAGGGACAACCGGATGGGGCCTCGGTTACGGCATCTGTCGCTAACTTGTTGCTTTTGGAGAAACCCAGCGTCGCCTTGCTTTCAAATGGCGGCACAGTGGTGGCTTGGACTGGAGATGGCTACGGCTCGGGTACAAGAGTGGTTGCCCGGCGTTACGGGCCTGACGGTACCCCGCTCTACCACTGACAGACTACTTCATATCCGAATAGCAGAATCGCTGCCGTACCGCCGCAGCCTCCCACCAGATCACCGCCGAGGATTCCGATCTCAACCCGCCATGGCGGGAGCAGTTCGGCGAGATCGACGGGACTATTGGAGTGTTCAACTTCGTCGACGAAGAGGTGCGCCTGGTGCGTCACACCATCGACCTGAATACGCCAGATTGCCCGGGAAAGAGCAGAGGGTATGGTTGCGGTGAGCCCGCAAGTCTCATCGGTGGCGTCGTGCGGGATCTCCGCCAGTTCCACGCGCTGCTCACCATTGCTGATGGCAAGAAAGGCAATTGGAATGCCAAGGAACTGAGCGGGATAGACCGTTCCCTCCAAACCCAGATCCAGTTGAATCACGGTTGCCTGTTCGCTGAGGTCACGCAGATTGTTCAAAGCGACGTGGACGGTATCGCCATCACATTCTGCGGCCCGACTTGCACGAAACTCCAGGTAGTTCATACCTTCATTCGACGCAGCTCCCGTGACTGTGTGGAGCTCGGGACAGGCATCAGTGTATTCCGCCTGCCAGACACTTTCATCGGGCGGGGTTTGACCGTCGAAGGGCTGCACCATTCCGCATACCTCACAAAGGTCTCCGACCCCATCGCCATCGCTATCATTCTGCCCCGAATTGGCAAGCAGTGGACAGTTGTCATTACAGGATTCAACATTGCCACCGGCACAGACTACTTCAAATCCCTCATCCGCCACGTCGTCGCCATCGGCATCGACGAGACCTTCGCAGGTACCATCCTTGCAGGCGTCATGGATGGTAGAATCATCGCCGTCATCGCAATCGCCCCCTGTTTCCCCGTTGAAGATACAGCCGAGCAGTGAGTGACACAGGTCGGAAGTGCAGATGTTTCCGTCATTGCACACGACTGGTTCCTGCCCCACGCATTCATCAATGATGCAGAGGTCGCCGGCCGTGCAGAGATCGTTATCATCGCAGAGGGCGCCGTCCACAGCGCTATGGAGGCACCCGGCTTCTGGATCGCAAGAGTCGCTGGTACAGTCGTTCTCATCGGTGCAACTGACGGAGTACCCGGCGCAGGCACCGTCGGCACAAAGGTCCGTATGGGTGCAAGCATTGCCATCGTCGCAGGGCCATCCCGTATTCCCGTAGATGCAGAGCCCGGTAACGGGGTCGCAGGAATCGACGGTGCAGAAGTTGCCATCGTCGCAGCCCGCGGGCGGACCTGCAGTGCAGACCCCGTCGATACACCAGTCCCCAACAGTGCAGAGACTGCCGTCGTAGCAAGGAATGAAGAGGTCCTCTATCAGACACCCGGCGAGGGAGTGACAGGAATTGGCGGTACAGGGATTCCCATCTTCGCACGAAACTGCCAGCCCGCCACAGATTCCATCAGCACACTGATCGGCGTAGGTGCACAAGTCGCCATCGCTGCAAGGCGCCACATTTGCGGGATGGAGACAGCCAACCGCCGGGTCGCAGATATCATCAGTACAGGGATTGTCGTCATTGCAGACGATGCCTAAGCCCTTGCATTTGCCGCCGCTACAGTTGTCCAGCGCGGTGCATGCATTGCCGTCGTCGCAGCTACCATCGATCGTCGTGTGCACACAGCCATCCTGCCCATTGCAGGCATCTGCGGTACACGGCTTCCCGTCATCGCAGTCAGTGGGCACGCCAATGCAAACGCCGGCGACACATTGGTCACTTTGGGTACATGGATTGCCGTCATCGCAGCTCCCCTGGGAGAGGGGGAAAGCGCATTCCCCGTCGTCGACCTGGCAGACGCCCACAGTACATGGATTGGCATCCTCGCAGTGCTTTGGAACGCCGATGCAGTTGCCACCGACGCAGATATCGCCGAGGGTACAGATATTGCCGTCATCACAGGGAAGGTTGTTGGACGTGAAGAGGCAGCCGGACTCGGGCTCACAAGTTTCCAAAGTGCAGGGATTGAGGTCGTCACAGCTAACCATGCCAGAAGGGATGCAGAGGCCCGCAGCGCAGTGGTCGCCTGCAGTGCAAGGATTGCCATCATCGCAGGACGTATCCTCGGGTAGGTCAAGCAGGAGGCACAAACCACTTTCGGGCTGACACTTGGCCTTACGACACTGGGTGTCAAAGACGCCCGAGCAATCGACAATGGTCCCGGGCTGAATAGCACATTTTGGTGGCCACTGTTGGAGGGCACAATGGAGTGTGCCATTGCAGGCATTGCCATCATCGAAAGGGAGACACGCAGCATCGTCTTCGCATTGACAGAGCCCGGCATCACCCGGAGAACATTTGCCGTCCTCGCATTGGTCTCCAGCAGTGCAGAGGTTGCCATCGTCGCAATCATCCTTGTTGGGCAAGTTGAGACAGAGCCCTGTAGTCAGGTCGCAAAGGTCATCGGTGCAGGGATTCTCGTCATTGCAATATGGTGTGCCTGGTCCCGGTGCACAGGCCCCCGCCTGGCAGATGTCACCCAGGGTACAGAGATTGCCATCGTCACAGGGGGCACCGATGGGAGAATAGACGCATCCGGCATCGGGCAGGCAGCCATCGGCAGTGCAGGGGTTATCATCGTCGCAATCGGCAGCTTCTCCGATGCAGACTCCAGCCAGGCAGGAGTCCCCAACGGAGCAAGCATTACCGTCATCGCACTCCCAGTCCACGGCCTCGTGGAGACAGGTGCCGTCGCCAAGATCGCAAGTGTCAAGGGTGCAGGGATTGCCATCCTGACAGCTCTTGGCGGTGCCGGCATAACAGGTCCCCTGAGAGCAGGCGTCACTCAGGGTGCAAGGATTGCCGTCGTCGCAGGGGAGCGGCACGGGCAGGTACGTACAGCCGCTCTCTCCAGCGCAGGAATCTTCGGTACATGGATTCTGATCGTCACAGGAGATGAGCTCCCCACCCTGACAGGTTCCGTCGAGACATACGTCACCGACCGTGCACCCGTTGCCATCATCGCAGCCGCCCCCATCAACGTTCGTGTAGATGCATTGACCGGTTGTAGAGTCGCACGTGCCATCGGTACAAGGGGACCCGCCCTGGCAATCTACAGCTTCTCCCTGGCATACCCCCTCGAAGCAGGAATCGTTCTGGGTACACGGGGAGTCATCGTTACAGACGACTCCGTCGATCGGCTGATGCGCACACCCTCCATCAGGTTTGCAGGAATCGACGGTACAGCCGTTTCCGTCGTCACATGCCAGACCTTGCCCCACGCACTGTCCGTCCAGACATTGGTCATCGGTGGTGCAAATGCTACCATCGTCGCAGGGTCCTGTGCGAGCCAGGAAGAGGCAGGTGCCGTCATCGGCGCGACAGCTATCGGTAGTACAGGGATTGGTGTCATCGCAGCCCTTGGCTGTGGCGGTACAGATTCCTCCACTGCAATGGTCATCAACCGTGCAGTGGTCAAAATCATCACAGGCAAGCCCATCGTCAGGCGCGAAGCTGCACGCCCCGTCATCACATCTAGCTTCTCCACACGGTCCCGGCGAAGGGCAGTCATGGTCTTCGGTGCAAGGCAAAGGCCCCTCAATCTCTGCTCCCGCCGGTATGTCCTGAGTGGCGGAATCGCTCCCCTTCAGCATCGGGTCAGAGCATGCCAGGGGGGTTAGCAGGAGGAGTATCAGTGAGACGAATAGGGGAGCCTTTTGCATCAACAGGTCATCCTTCACTCACGAGCGAGTGTGCGCAAAGTGGCTAAGTTAGTGCCCTTTGCATAGAATGATGTTACACTCTGCGGTAAGGAAGGCAACCTATGAGGACAGGACAAATGCGTAAGATTCTTTCGATAGGACCGGTGTTGGCGCTGGTGTTGGGACTCGTAATGGCCATGTCCGTGGACGACGTCGCTGCACGCAGTAAGCGGGGGAAGAAGGGGAAGAAGGAGAAGGTCGTCGAGGAGAAGCCACCGGAGCCCGTCTGGCCCAGCCCGCTGGATCCCGGTTCGTTTGACCCGGTGTTTCAGGAACTACCGTTTGGCCAGGAACGGGGCGCATTTGAAATCACTTTGAAAGAGCGCTTCGACGCCCAGTTGCTACCCCTGCTACGGGCCACCCTTGATGCCCGAGAACGGGATATCCTGAAGGCGAAGGTGGAGAAGACCTTCGAGGACGTGGTCAAGAGCTTCACGCTCCTTGACGGCGGTGAGAAGGGCTACGGCGTCTCAGTCGTAGCCGGGGCCTTTGTGTCGAAGGCGGGTGAATCTGTTTACAAGTATGCCTACTCGGACAACTCGGCCTACTTTTTCAGCTCCGATAACAAGCTTTGGAAGATCTTCATCTGCACCGAGGCTGCCACAGACTATTCGAGCCTTCTGGTCAAGTTGGCAACTAAATACGGTGACCCCCTGGAAATGAGTCATGAAGATGAGGAGAAGACAATTCCAGTGGCTGCTGTCTGGCGTGACACAACATTTGAGCTGCGGGCTCTACCGCCGGAGGGCATTTTCGTTTGTTCCCGGTTGATCTGGACTTACCTGCCCAGCGTTCCGGCAGTTGAGGAGCGCCGTAGAACGGCGCAGAGCGAGGTCAAGGGTGACGGTTCTGCCGATGCCTTCCTGATGCAGGTGACGGGGGACGACAAGCAGCAGAATCCTGATGTGATGGATTCGATTCTAAAGAAGAAGAAGAAAAAGGACGGGCAGTAGCGGTCCGAAACTCTTCTCGACGCCCTAGCGCATCGTCTCAACTTTGTACTCACCCACTGTTCTGGTGTTCACTCCCTGGCCATTATCCAACTCAATTTCGGCGCGAAAGAGGTAGCGACGGGGGTTGATGAATTTCCGGATAATTGCAGCCTGAAAGGGAGGCAGTTTCTTGAGCCGGTCACGCACGCCGCCCAGCCTATCCGCCTTGATGGCCCCCAGCGCTGCCCCCTCTTGACCCTTGAGCAGCAGAGACCAGGGGAGTGCGGCGCCTCTGGTGTCCTTGACGTTAGCCGGTTCGAGGTTAAGGCGGTTGGTCCTCAGAAGATAGCTCTCGTCCTTCACAGCCAGGGCCCAGCCGTGACGAGTGCCGCCAAACTGCTCGTTTAGCTGAAAGCCTTGGAAGAGTACGGGATGATCCGGGTCTTTGCTCTTGAAGTAGAACCAGGTGCTGGGAATGTGCTGCGGCTCGACGGTAGTGGCGGCATGCGTGAAAATACAGTAGCCGGAGAGACGAAACTTGACCTCGCCGACCTGCACGGTTCCAGTTACCTGCAGCTTTGGCCAGACAACCATGGAGACGTAACCCTGGTCCGCCAGCTCGACCTTCCCAGTGCCGGGGCGAAACCCCGGGACGACGGCCTTGAGTTTCGCATCGACCTTGGCTCCGTCGGCTTCGAAGCGAAGTCTGATTTCCCTGGTATCCCCTTTCATCGAGAAGTCGGGCATCTTCACTTTGAATCGCTTCGGGTCGCTACTCCAGGAGCCCTTCGGGAAAGCCCCCTGGACCACATGTTTCTTGCTACGGGTCTTGACATAGCCGTCAGCAAATGCCGACCCAGGCCCGCCCAGGAGATTGCTCATACCGACCTTGAGGTGCATCTTCAGTGTGCCGGTCAGACGAAAGGTGAAGGTGTAGTCTTCGGAGTAGAATTGACGATGGCTGGCTGCCGAATGGGGGAGCAGGTCCACGTCCTCGGCATCCGCTGGCTCCCCTTCAAAGACCTTTGCTTCCCAGGCCCCTGCGGGCCCGCCCACGAGGGCAAGAATGAAGTAGATAATCATCGTTCTGGCGGCCATGTGTCACCTCCTTGCCCACGGGCAATGGGGTCCATAGACGGGGGACCTTCACGCTTCTTCACATGGAAGTGCCGAATGGTTTAATGATGACACATCCGGTAGGTTTCATCCAGTGCAGTTAGCGCTTACGCAATCGTTTGAAGAAGGCTGAAAGGAGTTCACCACACTCGGCGCCGAGGATGCCTCCGAGGACTGGAAAGTTGTGATTGAGCCGACCATCCCCCGGAAGATCATAGAGAGTGGTGCAAGCTCCGGCCTTGGGGTCGGCGGCGCCATAGACGACTCCCCTGATGCGAGCGTTGACGAGAGCCCCGGCGCACATGGGACACGGTTCAAGGGTTACGAAGAGAACCGAGTCGTCGAGATACCACGTGCCGGTCCGGCGTGCGGCCTCCTGGAGGGCCAGCACTTCGGCATGAGCGGTGGGGTCGCGGCGAGTCTCCCGACGATTGCCAGCGGCACCGATGATTATGTCATTACGAACGACGACAGCTCCAACTGGCACTTCGCCCAGCGCCTCGGCTTCCTCTGCTTCGAGGATTGCTGCACGCATGTAATGCTCGATACGATCAGCGGGAATGATATCGATTATCGACACTAGGGTTCCTGAGGAGATTGCTGGCGCGGGCATGAGGATTCGAACCTCAGACCTGCGGTTCCGTAGACCGCCGCTCTATCCAGCTGAGCTATGCCCGCATCATAATGTCAACATGCCCCGAAAACGTCAGGGCGCGGCGGAGAGGAAGGGATTCGAACCCTTGGTACGCTTTAACACATACACTCGCTTAGCAGGCGAGCACCTTCGGCCTCTCGGTCACCTCTCCAAGCATGCCAAATGTCAACCCCATTTCTGAGGGGTTGCCTATTCTATGCTCTGAAAGTCGCCTGTCAAGCATGAATTCGGCCGCCCTCGAAAGGCGTCCCGCACGCGGGCGCCCGGGCCCGCGACTTTCCCCTTGAAATTCGTCCATGTTCGGTCCAATATTTGTGGGACACCGCGCACACTGGCAATGGCAGGACCGCCTTTGAAAGGAGAAGGAGATCATGGATAAGCGCTACCACGTTGACGAAAGCAACGTCTGGTTCAAGGAGGAATCTGGCTGGCCTCAGGAAGTCCCCAAGAACATCGACTTCCCACTAATGACCCTCGGGGAGATGTTTGACGAAGCGGCCAGACAACACCACAACGACCGGCTTGGGTGGTTCCTGGATTCATGGATGACGTATGGTGAAATGAAAGGGCACGTCGACGCTCTCGCTACCGCTTTCCACAACCACGGATTGCGCAAGGGCGACGTCATGGCCCTGCTCTTGCCCAACAGTTTTCAGTACATCATGTGTTACTTCGCTTGTGCGAAACTCGGAATCATTATCTCGGGCGTCAATCCGACCTACAAGCCGGGCGAGATTCTCCATCAACTCAAGACGGTGAACGCCAAGAGTCTGGTGGTTCTCGACGCCCTCTACGCTACTGCCATCGAGCCGATTATCACGCAAAGTGGAGTGGAGTTTCTGGTCCACACCAATGTGGCTGATTTCCTGCCCCCCGTGAAGCAGATCCTGGGCAAGCTTCTGAAGAAGGTTCCCACCGGCCCTGTGCCTCGCCACTCGGTGCCTCTCAAGACACTTCTAAAGACCCGCACCAATGTGCCTCAGGTTGACATCGACCCAGAAGAGGACACGGCCACCTTCATCATGACCGGCGGGACTACTGGCGTACCAAAGGCTGCGGTACTCACGCACTTCAACTGCGTAAGCAATGTGATTCAGTCTTTGGCCTGGCTTTACAAGCTGAAGCCGGGCCTTTGCAATCTGGCGATCCTGCCCTTCTATCACAGCTTCGCCATGACGACGATTCTGAACATCACCGTGCGAGCCGGCGGCTGGATGATGATCTTCCCCCGGCCGCCTGCCATGGAAGAGCTCTGCCACCGCGTAGCCTCCCTGGGAGAGGACCAGAACACTATCTTCCTTGGGGCCGAGATTCTCTTCCAGAAGATGGCGGATTACATGGAAGCAAATCCGGGAAAGTACGACCTTTCCAACAAGTTGCTGCATTGCATCTCAGGAGCGGGGCCGCTGCACCGCCCCGTACAGGAGAAGTTCGAGAGTCTCACCAACGCCAAGCTGGTCGAAGGCTACGGGCTGACCGAATCCTCCCCGGTTGTGAGCGCTGGACAATTCTACGGCGAGCGGGAAATCGGCACCATCGGCCTGCCCTTTCCGGGCACCGACTGGAAGGTCATGGATACGGCAACAACGACCACTCAATTGGGGCCGGGCGAGGAGAACATTGGAGAGCTATGCATTGCCGGTCCACAGGTAATGAAGGGGTACCTCAACCGGGACGAAGAGACCGCCGATACCATCAAAGAGATGGACGGCAAACTCTGGCTCCTTACGGGTGACCTCGGCTTCATAAATGAGAAGGGGTCGGTGACCTTACGAGACCGGAAGAAGCAGCTTATCAAATACAAGGGCTACAGCGTCTTTCCCAAGGAAGTTGAGGAATTGGTTGGAGGACACCCGATGGTCAATGAGGTGGCGGTCCACGGCCTGCCTGACCCGGAAACCGGAGAGATTATCAAGGCATGGGTTGTCCTCCGTGAGGACTCCGAAGGTAAAGTAACTCCCGAGGAAATGGTCTCATGGGCAAAGGAGAACATGACCCATTACAAGGTTCCTCGCTACATTGAGTTCATCCAGGAGATCCCGAAGACTCCTGTGGGCAAGGTTCTGCGCCGTGAGCTGGCCGAAGCCGATCCCATCTTCAAGAAGTACAAGGGCACGTAACCCTGCCCATGCTAGAAACTCTCATAAAACGCCTGCAAAGCGAGCTATCTTGCCCGGTCGCAACGGAGGTACCGCTTTCTCCATTGAACACCTTCGGCATTGGTGGTCCGGCAGCCTGTCTCGTCTCACCTCGTCAGGTCGAAGATATCTCTGCTGCTATGCAGTTGTGCCATGAAGAGCGGATTCCGCTCTACGTTCTGGGGGCCGGCTCGAACATTATCGTGCCTGACGACGGCATCGATGGAGTGGTCCTCCACCTGGCTGACTCACTCTCTGAGATTTCGCTTGAGAGCGGTCTCATCCGCGCCGCGGGAGGCGTCCTCGATAGCAAACTCTCTCAATTCGCCTGGCATCACGGATTGACTGGTTTCGAGTGGATTTATGACATCCCCGGAAGTGTGGGGGGAGCAGTCTTCATGAACGCTGGAAACAACGATGGAGAGATCAGCGAAACTGTTGCGGAAGTGACCTGGGTGGCCCCGGACGGCACTGTCCATCGGAGCGGTCTGCCTGAGTTGGGTCTGGGATATCGCAAGAGCCGCTTCCAACGCTCCCCGGGAATCATCGTGGAGGCTATCTTCGAGCCTCTGGGGTCGGATGATCAAGGGGCAATTCGGGGACGAATGGATGCGATTCAGGCTGTGCGGCAGAGCAAGTTTCCTCCGGAGACGCTCTGCGCTGGCTCCATTTTCAAGCGCCCGCCTGGCCACTACGCCGGGCGCCTTATCGAAGAGGCTGGATGTGGCGGGATGCGCGTGGGTGGCGCTCTGGTTTCGCAGAAGCACAAGGGCTTCATCGTGAACACTGGAGGGGCCACCGCTGCAGACGTACTAGAGCTCATCAGCCGCGTAAAGGCCAGGGTGCTGGCCGATAGCGGCGTACTATTGACTACGGAAGTAGTTTCATTTGAGCCGTTCTTGTCATTTGACTAAAGCCAAACGGGCCCATTCTGGTGCCGCAGTTTCTCCGATTGCCGAGTATTCGCACCCAGCTTGCTTACTTGGTGAAGCTTATTGGTCCGAGCAGGACATGGGATGGCGTCCGCCCCCCCTGTAGGAAGGTCTCATAGCCCCGACCTCGTTGGAAGCTCCACATGCCGCCCCGTTGGATAGGAACGCGGAGCATGAGGTCCTTATCGTGAGGGACCTTCCCGGCGCCGAAGTAGAGACGTATGAGCCCATCCCAGTTATAGCGTACGTCCAGCTCGGCGACTTTCTTCCCGTCCAACTCCAAGGCCACTCCAGCGTCGTCGAGGGAATACCCTGAGCCCGGGTCAGTAGTGAGCCAGAGACAGTCGGTGGCGAGCCGAAACTCCTCGCTACTCAGCCGTCTCGCTTCCACCAAGTCAAAGGCCGCTCCGGGGCGGGGAAAGAGGCGCTCTGGTTGCTCGGGCCGCGGGGCGAAGGTCGGGCGCATCATCTCCTCGACGACGGGGAATATGCCCATCGAGCTGGTTGCGAAAACGATGACGATGGTGGCGGCGGAAGCGGTGATCCAGAGGCCCCAGCCAATCAGCCTTCGTCTAGCCCGAGGGAGTGCATAGTACCAACCAACCACAGGGTCCGAGAAAAACCAGCGACGGAAGCGTCCGGCCACCCGACCGCGACTCTCCCACTGCTCACGTACTTCAGCAGGAATCTCCCGCCCCCCCCGGCGCGGATTCAGGGAGCGCGGCACCTCCAACTCCCGGGTATCCTCAATGGCCCCGGGTGGGTCCAAGGAAATCTCCGAACGCGCGGCAGAGCGGTTGAAAGCACTGGGAACCTGATAGTCGGCAGTATTCTCTTCGTCGAATCCTGTCGGCTCACCGGTGATCTCATGTTCGTCGTTAGGCCGCCCGTCGGCATCTGGAGCGAGGTCTTCGTTAGTAGTCATCTCACCTCTGCGCTGGAGACATCATATCCCCTGCCCGCGCTCCGGGCAAGTCCCCTACCCCAAGGTTTCGCACTGAGCCAACGTCCGCAGAGCCGATTGGTCTCCATGTTTTGCTTCGGCCTGCGATGGTTGAAATTGCCGGTGCAGTGAGGTCCTTGACTCCTTTGAGAGTGACCGCCACAGGCGACTCGGCAAATGCCTTACCTCTTTGTCAACGGCTTGACAGACGCGCGTGCGTGCTGTTATGCGTACATGGGGTTTGGTAGGAGAAAGGAACGTGAGGGATGTGTCCGTTGACGAATTGGTAAGTAAAGGGCTGGTGGGCGGCCACCCGGAAATGCGCGCTAAAACTCGCCGGTGTGACGAGATTGAACATCCCCTGTTCTGGAGCCCGCTGGACTCACCGGTAGATGCCTCTGCTTTGCGACAGTTCTCGAAGGATGGTCCGCTGGCCGTAGAGGTAGGGTTTGGTCGCGGCTACTTCCTGGGGCAGTTTGCCCTCCTCAATAGGGATTGGAAATGCCTCGGCATAGAGGTGAAGCGGAAGCTCGTCCGCGAAGCTTTGACCCGATTGGATGGTTGGAATGTCAGCAGCACGCGGCTACTTCTGGGCGACGCGCGGGCACTGCTCCCTCCATATCTGGCCCCCCGCTCCATTGACGCGCTCTTCATTCTCTTTCCCGATCCCTGGTGGAAGAAGAAGCACCATAAGCGCCGACTTCTGGGCAGTGTGGGGCTGGCTCCTTTTGCCCCACTGCTGAAGGAGGGCGCCCTGGTGGTGGTGCGCAGTGATGTGCCGCTGGTCCTCGACCTGGCGCGTGAAGCTTTGCCATCGATTGGCTGTTCGCCCGTCGCCGGTCCGGGCCTGGAGCTCCCCCGAACGGACCGGGAGCGCGTTTGCGACAAGATTGGCATTCCCTCTGAGGAGCTGTGCTATCGCTATACTGCGGGGGACCGGGCATGAGTACAGACCTGGCGGCACTGCTCATCTTATTCATCGCCGCAGCCGGGCTACTGATTGCCGGACTGCTCAGAATCGCTCGACGGGTCTCTGCGGGGACCAGTTCTTCCCTGCAGCCGGGCCGGATCTTCAGGGCCTTTCCTCTGCCCACCGGACTGATGCGTCGGCCCGCCGTCCTAGTGAGCCATCTCTTTTTCACGTGGGGTCTGGTGGTAATTGCCCTGCGGCTGGCGACAGTGGCAGGACGTGTCACTTCTCCCGGTTACAGCCTCTTCGCAAATTGGGAGTCCTTTCGCCGAATCTTCGTCCCCTTGCATGAGTGGACGGCGCTGGCAATGCTGGCTGCCATTGGATTCTTCTTGCTCCGTCGGTGGGTCTTCAAGCCGAGGCACCTGAAGTTGGGGCTCTCTGCCGAAGTCATTCTATTCTGGCCCGCCTTGATGCTCTCTTTTGACCTGCTCCACGAATCTGCCCACGTGGCTTTGCTCGTCGAGAGCGGTATGGAAGACCTCTCTGTCGTGTCGGGTGGGTTTGGCCATTTCTTCGTTGAGAGTGGCTTCTATACTTCTGAATTGGTCTCCCTCTCTCGTCTGGGACTCTGGGGGACTTTGACGGCTGGCGCGGCGGCACTGGCGCTGGCCCCCTTCGCTCGCAACGCTCATTGGTTTACGGGGTGGCTGAGTGTAATCTACCGTTCCAGCAGCCCGGTGGCGAAGGTAGCCGGGGGGCCGGCATCGGTCTCCCGTAAGGCGCTGCTAGACGCCTATAGCTGTACGGAATGTGGACAGTGCGACAAGGTTTGCGAGGAGCAACTCGGCTTGGAGGCGGTGCGTCCGTCACGCCTGCCGGTGACCCTTCGTGGGCTGGTAAAGAGAGATGCAAAGCAGTGCTCCCCTGGCCGCTGGAGCGTAGCGGTGGGGGAGGAAGTCCTGGACCGCTGCAGTGGCTGCGGAGAATGTGATGATTTTTGTCCCCTCGGGATCGAATTGACTGAGGCAATTGCCTTCTTGCGTGCGTCCACCGGCAACCCCCTGCCGACCTTTGCACACGAGGGCAGTGCCCCGGAAACGATCCCGGCTGTGGAGAAACTTGCCGATGAGTGAAGTAAAACGAGATTATTATGAGGTGCTGGGCGTCGACCGGACGACCGGAGCCGATGAAATCAAGCGGATCTACCGCAAGCTTGCCGTGCAGTATCACCCTGATAGAAATCCCGGCGATCATAGTGCTGAAGAGAAGTTTAAGGAGGCGACGGAGGCTTACAAAGTTCTCTCCGACGCGGAGCAGCGCAAGATCTACGACACTTATGGCCACCAGGGCCTACGCGGTGCGGGATTCGAAGGATACTCCAGCATGGAAGACATCTTCCAGTCCTTCGACGGCTTCGGATCCGTGCTCGGTGACCTCTTTGGTTTCGGCGGTCGTGGGAGACGAGCGAACCGCCCCATGAAGGGTCGAAATGTGCGAGTACGGGTGCCCATGACATTTGGCGAGGCGTTCACTGGTGTCGAGAAGGATCTGGCGCTCCAGGACGAAAGTTCGTGCGCCGAGTGCAATGGCAGCGGGGCAGCGGACGGGGGGCTGGCGGCATGCAACGAGTGCGGCGGCAGTGGACAGGTGGTGACGCGTAGCGGATTCATCACTATGAGCGCGGCTTGCGGCCGTTGTGGCGGGCATGGACGGCTCATCACCGAGGCCTGCCAGAAGTGCTCCGGGCGGGGCACGACCACTGAGCGCCGCACGGTCACTGCAAAGATCCCCGCCGGAGTGGATACTGGCGACCAAATGGGAGTTCCCGGGCAGGGTGAGCCGGGATCAAATGGAGGACCACGGGGTGACCTGCTGGCGGTCTTTGAAGTAGAGCCAGACGACCGCTTTCGTCGTGAGGGCTCGGAGCTTCACTGCGATCTAGAGATCAGCTTCTTCCAGGCAGCTCTTGGCGAGAAGATTTCGGTTGATACTGTTGACGGCACCGAGCACCTGCGCATCGACCCGGGCACTCAGCCGGGTGCGGTGAAGAGACTGAAGCGAAGGGGCATGCCGGACCCCAACAGCGGCCGGCGCGGAGACATGATTGTGCATTTTGTCGTCTCGGTACCAAGTCGCCTTGACCGTGCGCAGCGCAAGCGTCTGGAAGAGATGCGGTCACACTTTGAAGGCAAGGAGTAGCCACCATGTTCGTTCCATTCCCCATCGGGCGCTACACGATCACGGAACCTATTCGTATTGGCGGCATGGGCGAAGTTCTCCTAGGGCAGCGCGTGGACGAGGACGGTTCGGTGACGACCTGGGCCGTTAAGCGGCCACTCCCCAACATCGTCGAAGACCCGGAATTGCTGGGACTCTTTTGGAAAGAAACGGAATTGATGCAGCGGCTCCGCCACCCCTCCTTTCCAAAGATCGAGGAGGTCGGCGTATCGAAGGGAATTCCCTTTATGGTAATGGAGCACATTGAGGGCGTCAGCCTGGCCGATTTGCTGAAATCTGAGCCGGACGCAGCCTCCCAGATTCGGCTTGAGACCTGGGTCTTGATGGCCAGCGAGTTGGCCTCTGCTGCGACGGAGGTCCACCGATTCAAGCGGGGCGACCGAGTGCTGATTCACGGGGACATCAGGGCGGGCAATGTTCTGCTCAGTGCGCGCGGGCGGACTCGGTTGCTGGACCTCGGGCTCGCTTTGGCCAATGATTCGGTCTGGAGTAGTGTACAGCGAGGCCGCTCAGAATTGCCGCCTTTCATCGAACCGTATGACCGCCGCATCGAGATTGACACCTTCGCTATTGGCCGTTTGCTGACTCAGTGCCTCGGTGGGGCCGATTCTGTGTTCAACGACCGAAGCCGACTCCCCACTGGGTTGGTGGAAGTGCTGCGAAAGGCTACGGACCCCAGCGGCCTCTACGCTTACAAGAGCGCTGAATCCATGCGGTGGGGCCTCCAGTCATATCTGATGCAAGATAAGATCGAACAGATGCGTGAGGAGTTGGCGTCCATTGTGCAGAAGTTGATGCCGGAGCGGTCCACCCGCCTCGGGCCAGTTGAGGAATAGCTCCTACTGACTTGATGCGGGGTCGCTCTTCTTGTCTTGAATGGGAGGCTTCAACTTACGGCCACTCTTGCGCCGCTCCAGCTTCCCGCCTGCCCCATTTCTTCGTTCTGACCCGCCTTCCTCCTCGATATCTCCCTTGAAGAGTCGGCTGATAACCTCGGTAACCTGACGGCCCTTGTAGAGTTCGTGGGCCGCTGGGCCCGATTCGTTGAGGAAATAGCTGGCTTTGTCGAAGAGCTGGAATTCCGTGGGCACGAAGACGATGTGCCCAAACTTCGTGAGTAGTCGACGGGAGGCGGGGTCGGCCAGGTCATCGACTCTGACGGGAGTATCAACGACCATGCTGATAACGCGAAAATCCCGGTGGGAGAAGGGATTGTGGGCGGTTTGGGGGCCGAAGTCCCGGTCTTGCTCCCGGAGCCGAATGCCCATGGTATCCCGAAAGAGCTTGGATACGGGGGCAATAGTATTGGTGGATTCGCCAGGAATCACGTAGGTGAACGGAATGAGGTACTTCTTAAGGTAGAAGAGCATGGGCAGGAGGCCAGACCGCTGGGAAGAGATGATCCGAAAGCGGATGCGGTCAAAGACCTGCGCCGCGGTATTCTTGCGCTTGGAAAGTAGCTTAGTAACAAGGCTCTCTTTGGTCTTTTGCGAGGCCTGGTAGGTTTCGATCGGAAAACCTTCTTCCAGCATTCTATTGACGGTGCGAGATACGCGCCGCTCCAGGCGGGCGAAGAACTCACGCTCGCTGACAGGCAGATGGTAGAGAAGCTCCCGGGCCTCGAGGTGATTGATAACGTGCATGACTTTGATGAGCATGCATGCCTGGGCCCGATGCTCGCCCTCGGAGGATGCGTAGAGGTAGAGGTTCTGCAACCGGCTGGGGTGGACGAGGACGCTGGGCATTTCCAGACCGAGCGTTGCACGGCAATACTCCACGGCGCTCTGATGGATAGAGGCGAGTCGTTCCATGTCTAGAATGTTGTCCGGGTCATACTGGCTGACCCGTAGGAACTCGTTTACTTCGGGGAGAGTATCGAAATAGAAGCGCTGCCAGTCGATAATCGAACCGCCTCGGATAAGATGGCGAATCTCCATAATGTCGCCGCCCGTGATCTCGGTCACGTTGAGCAAGTTACGCAGTTCCAGATCCAAGGTGTAGCGGTTCTCTTGCATACTCTCCCTAGTCTATCCTGTTTCGAGGCAGAGGACCATACCCGATCCAACAAAGCGAGATCAAGCACTAAAACCACGTAAACTTGCCTTTATTCCGCGTTCGTAGGCCTACTTTCCTCGACTCTTAAGAAGATCCCGGCTACTATACCGGATCTGCGCGCGTGTTGCGCACGGGATGGAGGGCCATGGGATTCAACCGGGTATACGGTCAGGAACGCAGCATCAAGGTGCTGCAGTCTGCGTTGGCCCGGGACCGAGTGGCCGCGGCATACCTTTTTGTCGGCCCCCCTGGCGTGGGGAAGAACCTCACCGCCATCGAGTTTGTGAAAGCGCTCAATTGCGAGGGAAGCGAAAGCGACGGATGTGATGAATGTGCGCCGTGCCGTCAGATAGAGCGGGGTGAATTTCCTGACCTTTACGCACCCGACCAGCAGGGACGGAGAATAGTCAAGGGAACGAGTGGAGAGAGAGGACGCAACACCCTCGTGAACATCATCTCCCGCCTGCACTATCCGGCGGTTATGGGTGGGGCCAAGATGGTGATGCTGGACCCCGCCGATGCCCTGACACCAGAAGCTGGCAATATGCTCCTCAAGACTTTGGAGGAGCCGCCCCGCAATACTCACTTCATTCTCGTGACAACCCTGGAGAGCGCGGTGCTACCGACCATTGTGTCGCGCTGCCAGCGATTACGCTTCCCGCCTCTATCGCCCCAGGACGTTTCCCGCTTCCTCGTTTCTCAACGGCAGTTGCCTGATGATTTGGCGATGAGTCTCGCAGCGGCCTCGGAGGGCAGTATCGCTCGAGCGCTGGAATTGAATGCGGGCAAGGTGTTGGAGCAGCGTCTGGAGATAGTCGACTTCCTCCTCGCCCTACCCCAAAATGGCGTCTCCCAGCGGGTGATGGCTTCCTTGCGTACCCTGCAAGACCTGGCGGGCAAGGAACGCGAGGTCGTAGAGCGGATTGGAACTATCGCCACGATGCTCTCCCGCGATCTGCTCTCGGCCAGCTCAGGTCTGCCTGCTGAGGCCCTGCTCTTCGGTGAGCGAGCCTCCGGGATCAACTCCCTGGCGCGCTCCTGGGGTCGACAGGGGGCGCTGACTTTTGCTGGCCTCGTCCGGGAATTTGGAACCGGACTTCGACACAACGAGAATCCCAAACATTTGCTTTACTTCCTCGGTAACGAGATGGCTGCGCTGAGCCCTTCGGGGGCATCGCCGGCTGCAAGGAGTACTCATGCCTGACCGCGAATTCCGCCGCATCCAGAACCGCCTTGACCAGAGCTTACTGGAGCGGTTTGAAAAGGGTGGCAAGCAGTTCTTCAATATGGTGCAAGTACGCGCCGACCGCACCCGCAAGGTTGCGTGGTACTACCACGATGACAATCAGCAGGTCTGGCCAGACATGGCGGTGGTGGTGGAGACCGAGCGCGGGACCGGACAGGGAGTCGTAATATCTGTCACTGAGAAGCGACTGGTGAGCCCGAAGGGCGCACGCAAGGTCCTCCGGCCGCTGGCAGAGCCAGGAAATAATTGGCAGGACACGCGGACTGCGGAGAAGCAGCAGCGAGCGCGCACTGTCTGCGAACAATTGGCCTCCCAGATGCGACTGCAGATGAAGCTGGTCGACGTTGAATACGTGCCCTGGGAGAACCGCTCTGTCTTCTTCTTCTCCTCGGACGGCCGCATCGACTTTCGCAACCTCGTCAAAGAGTTATCGCGCAACTTGCGATGTCGCATTGAGATGCGTCAGATTGGTCCCCGGGACGAAACGAAGATGGTCGGCGGCCTGGGGCGGTGTGGTCGGGAGCACTGCTGTTCCACCCACCTTACAGAGTTCCGGTCGGTGCGCACAAAGATGGCCAAGGAGCAGGGATTGGTGGTCAATCAGGAGAAGATCACTGGAAACTGCCGCAAGCTACTTTGCTGCCTCGGGTACGAACGGGAAACTTACGCGGCTCTACGTGCGGAGATGCCCAAGGTAGGGGCCATGGCGGAAACTCCCGATGGTCTGGCTCGAGTGGCCGAATTGCACATCATGCGGCAGCGGGTAAAGGTTCGTCTGGCTGAGAACAATGCCCCGCGCGATTATCCCGTGGATGCCTTCAAACCCAACGATGGAGAAGGTGCCAGGGAGGATGTTCATTACGTGGTCAAGCCCAAACCCGTCGTCGCCGAGAAGAGCGATCTCGAGAGAAGTCTGCCGGGGCTCGCCGATCGCCTGCCGGATAGTGAAGACGCTCCTCGTCGACGCCGACGGGGGCGGGGTCGCGGCAAGGGCCGCGGTGGGGAAGAGAGCAAGTCTGAGAAATCAGGGCAGAGATCGCGCCGACGTCGTGGTGAAGGCGGGGGCACGAAGCCCGGCGGAAGGCGCGGCGGAGGCGGCGGCGAGAAGGCAGCCGGGAATCGAGGCCAGGGGGGCAGACCTGGAGCAGCAAGCGCTGAAGGTGGCGGAGACGCCCCCCCCAAGAAGCGCCGACGACGACGGCGGGGCCGAGGCCGAGGCAAGGGTGGCGACCAGCCGAAGCCGAGCGAATAGAAGATGGGGCGAAGGCGATATCCATCAGAATGGTCCGCTGCCGGTGCCATAGATTCCCACGCACATCTTGAGATCGGGACTTATGGCGAAGAGGTGGACGCCGTTCTGGAGCGCGCCTGGGCCCACGACCTGTCGGGCATCATTCTAGTGGCGGCCAGCGACAAACCAGAGGTATTCCTCGAAACAGCAAAGCTGGCCGCCACTGACGTGCGACTCTCCATGGTCGCTGGGATTCACCCGCATTGTGCACGTCACGAGGAGTCCTTGCTTCCCGCCCTGCGAGCCGTCCTGGGGTCAAATGATCTGGTCGCCATCGGTGAAATCGGCCTCGACTATCATTACGATTTCTCGCCCAGGGAGGAGCAGCAAGGGGTCTTTCGCAATCAACTGGCCCTGGCTCGAGAAGTTGAACTGCCGGTGGTGTTGCACTTGCGGGAGGCGTTGGCAGATGCGCTGGTGATTCTCGACGAAATGGGGCCACTGCATCAAGGGGTGGTGCATTGCTTCACCGGGACTTCGGTGGAGGCCGAGCAGTTTCTGCGAAGAGGGTTTCACATTTCCATCCCCGGTATTGTCACCTTCGGTCGGGGGGCCCAGCCGCTCCGAGATGCCCTGGGCGCGATCCCTCTCGAACGCCTCCTCGTGGAGACCGATTCACCCTATCTTGCCCCTCATCCCTTTCGCGGTCGTCGAAACGAACCGGCGATGGTGGCGTTTGTTCTAGAAGAAGTGGCGCGGTGCAAAGGCATATCTATTGAAGAGGCTGCCCTGGCCACACGGGAGAATACTAGGCGTGTTTTCGAAATGTAGATGGTTGTGGATGGTGCTGCTTCTGGGCTCGGTGGGGTGCAGTGAGCCGGGGGATCGGGCTCCATCCGCGTCCGCCGAAGAAGGCGACAATCACCCCCTGGTTGTCAAGCTCTTCGACGCTTGCAAAAAGGGCGACGTTGGGACCATCGAAGAGACGCTCGCCACCGAATCACTGGCGCAATTGGACCGTCTATTTGCGCTCAGCGGTAACACTCGAAAGGCCCGCTTGAGCAAAGTGGCGGGAGTTCTGGCCCGCGTACCTGTACCCCACTGCAAATCTGGCGATATGAGTGAACATGGCTACCAATTGGACTGCCACAACCTCGGGCAGAGCCTGGAGCTGGAGGTAATTGTTGAGCAAACCCGCGAGACAATCCTCCTTCCCGAAGTTCCATCTGATCTCTGGCGGCGTTTGGACAGCGGCCGCAACAACCTCTGAAATCACTACCGAAACCTAACAAACCCCTTGACGGAACTTTTTATACGATATATAGAGGTATAGCTTTGTTTTCTTTTCATATGCGGGCCATTGGCCCAGGGAGTCAGTAGTGGAAATCAAGAAGATATCGCTCGACGATTTCAAGACTTTGGTCGAGAGCGGGAGTCGACGCGCACCCTACGGCCAGAATCAGATGTTGTTGAAAAAGGCTGAGAAAGAAGCGATGCAGCTTACCTTTGAAACGGAACGAAAGGCAGTCTCCAAGTTGACGGCCCTCTACGTCGTTCGTCGCAAGATGAAAGCGCAGGTGAAGATTGTACGTCGTAATAACACCCTGTACATCGGCCCCGGTGAATATGTCCCCACCCTGCGCAAAAGTCGACAGCAGTAACACCTCTCGCCAACCATCCCATCGTCACCTGTCGTCGCCAATGTCGAAAAGGATGACATCCCGGCCTCTCTAACATAGAATATCAGGCCCGAAGTAGAGGGCAGGAGTAGCGATGAGATTACTTTGCTTATGGTTGGCAATTCTGGCGCTGGGATGTTCTTCACCAGAAGAGATTGTACCAGAGCCAATTTGCGTTGCCGGAACCGAGCGGTGCACTGGCGATGCTGCCGGTATTGAGATTTGCGCTGCAGACGGCATGTCCTGGGAGGTGAGCAAGAGCTGTTTCGGAGGTGCGAGTTGCATCGAAGGCGCTTGCCAGTGCCCAACGCGTCAAGTACTCGGCGCAGACGGCTGCCTGATTCCCGGTATCCAGGAGTGCGCTGACGGCCTCCTGCAAGGGGAACTTCGTTGCGTCGTCTCTGCGCAAAGTTGTGGAGCCGGCGAGGTCTACGTTGTGGACGAATGCGTTCCAGTAGGGATCCCTTCATGCCCGGAAGCGGGTTGGTCCATAGACCCTGAATCGGGTGGCTGCGCCGTAGTGGACGCCGACTGTGGTGAGGGTGAGGTTGATATTATCGGCGAAGGCTGCGTGCGCCCAGGTTTGGCTAAGGACTGCGGCAATCTCGACCTGCCCTGGGGAGCGGAAGAGGTCTCCGGCGACATCGTTTATGCGTGGGCGGATGACCCACAGGCCGGAGGATCAGGAAGCCAGTCAAGTCCCTTCAACACCTTGACAGAGGCCCTGGACGCGGTACCGGACGGGGGCACGGTGCGACTGGGCAGCGGAACCTACTCCGGAGGACTGGTCATTGACAAGTCAGTAACGATAGTGGGCAAGTGCGCGGAGTACGTCACCATCGATGGCGGCATAGAGAAGAAGCCCCCCGACTCCGAGTTTCCGGGTCGTTTTGCTTTCTATGTTGAGGCTGGCCACAGAGTCAACCTGGGTGGTTTCACGATCCTCGACTCAGCCGCCGAGGAGAAGAACGGCACCGCGGGAATATTCCTACTGCAGGCGTCCGATTCGACGATTCACGACGTGCGGTTCTCTGGCCTCTCTGGGGCGGCCATTGACCTCCACGACTGTGACGATGTCTCTATCGAGCATGTGGAGGTGGTTGAGCAGTCACTCTACGAAGGGCTCGGTCCTTACGCGCAAAGTGGCTACGGGGTTTTCATCCTTAATGGCAGTGGCCATGAGGTAGCATACTCCCGATTTGAAAAAACCCTCGGCGCCGACATCAAGGCCACCAATTCCTGTCCGCTGGTGCATCACAACGAGTTCAAGCACCGCGGCGGGTTGGGCGGATTGCCGCCCATGGGCGTCTGGGTAACGGTCTGCCCTGGGGGGACGACGACCATCGAGGCTAACTCTTTCTCGACCAAGATGACCCACGCCATTCTCTTTGAAGAGGGAGTAGTCGAAATCAAGCAGAACAGGATTGTTGGAACGGTAACCGACTATGATGACCTGAACGGACCGGCCGTGAAGGTCATTGCCGCGGATTTCGTGATAACGGACAACCTCTTCCTGGAGAACCAATATGCCGCCATCAACGCGGTCTCTAGCAAGGGGACAATCTCGGGGAACCGCATCGACTCAAGCCTCCCCTCAGACCCGGGCTTGAAGAATGGGGATGGAATCATCATCAAGGACTGCGATCCGGGTCCCATCCTTCTTGAAGGCAACACCGTGGTCAGCAATACTCGCAACGGCATTCTAGCCACCGGGTCCATCGTCAAGATCGAGGGCAACTACATCGGGGACACTCAACTCTCCCCCAGCGGCAATTCCCTCTATGGCACTGGCATAAACGTCGTGGACGGTTCTGATGCCACCATTTTTGGCAACTCCGTGGTGGGCAACCGTCGGCTCGGCATCCGCTTCGACAATGCTTATGGTTGGATTGAGGAGAACGTTATCGCCGACACGAAAGCCGACGACGACGGTCGCTGCGGTGGCGGCATCCTGGTTGCGGGGGGAAAGAGTTCTTACCTCCAAAACGGCATCAACCGCAACCTCTTCTCGAATAACTATTGTACGGGGCTTCTCGTGGACAACAGCAACGTCGGCACCGTGAGCAACAACGTCTTCGTAGGCACTCAGGCGAAGAAGGGCAGTATGGGCATTGGTGCCATCATCAAGGATTCGGATTGCGATCTTTCTGGGAACTGGTTCGTCGACAATGAGGACTCCGGAGCCCTCTTTGAGAATTCTGCGGGTACCATCACTGAGAATGTCTTCGAAAGCAACGGCATCATGGGACATGGCGGCGGACTGGTGGTTCAAGATTCGGTTCATCCGGAGGTGGAAGTAAATCATAACACCTTTGTCGGCAATGGATTGGCCGGAACAGTGGTGGATGGCTCGAAGGTCGAATTGCGCCGCAACGCGTTTATCGAGAACGTTGGCAACGGGGACGGAATTGGCGGTGCTGGTGCATGGTTTAATTCCGGCAGCGAGGGTAGTGCCGGTGCCAACTACCTGGACAGCAATCTCCTGGCCGGCATTGTGGCCTACGAGGTTTCGGACCTCACAATCAGTGTGAATTACATAGCAAATACCGTCGTGGGAAGCTTGGCGGCAGATCCCTCTCCCGTGCAATTGGGGGATGGGATAGTTGCCGCCCAGCAGAGTTTCGTCTCGATGCTCTATAATGCCGTGGTGAACAGCAAACAATCGGGAATTACCTGCTTCAATTCGGAAGGGACGATCCAGGGCAATACTTTGCTTAGCAACGGCGGCTGGGGGTTGGAGTTGGCCAATTCGCAGATCGCGGTGGCCACAAATCTGTACCGCAACAATGTGCTGGGCGAACAGACGGGAAATGGGGGACGCAATGGCCCCCCCGGCCCTCTTGAACCCTGGGAGCCTTGCATCGAGGAGTAAGGATTCATGGCGACACTGCTATGTTTTAAATGTCGGCAGCCACTTACATCGGGGAGTCCCTACTGCTCTACCTGTGGCACCAGCTACTCATCAGGTGAAGAAGACCCAGAAGCGATTAGAACGGAGCGGCAGTTCCTCCTCGACCGGGCACTGGAGATATCGAACATAGAGGATCCCTCTTTCTCAGGCTTCACCGAAGAGGACCTGACCTGGCGCGCGGAGCGACGCCCGACCCTTCCCCTGGGACGCCCCGTCGACTACGAAATGGAGGGCCTGGACCGGACCGAATTGGTCGGGCGCCTCGATGCCACAGATGCCTGGGAGCGAGGAATGGCGGCGCTGCTCCTGGCCGAGCATGATGAGCCGGAGACAGTCTTCGCGTTGCTACGACACCTCGGTGATGCAGACAGCGACGTACGCACATGCCTGCTCTGGGCATTGGGTCAAGCTGCCAATCCGCTGACTCTCGCCCCCCTTCTCGAATTCGCCCGAATTGAGAAGGACAATATCGTCCTGAGTCAATTGGCAGCTACGCTCTTTCAGATCGTCTCCAAAGCTGGTCATGGTCGGTCGCAGGACAAGCCGCGGCGTGCTCGACCCGACGAGCTGGAAGCTGTGGAGGCGGAGTTGCTTGTGGAGCCTGATGCGGAGTTATTCGTCGCCCGCGGCCGGATTTTCGTCAAGGCTGGGCAACTTCTCAAGGCCATTGGCAGCTTTTCACAAGCCCACAACGAGCAGGGGGCTACCTCTCCCAAAGCGTTGCTCTATCGCAGCCAGAGCTTCCTGCTAATGGGAAAGCCGCTCTACGCCCTCGACGATCTTCTGGCCTGCCCCGAGGAATTCGATTACCCCCCGATGTTCTACCTCCACCGCGCCGCTCTGGTCACACTGGCCAGGCAAATCGTCTCTGCGGCCAAGGAAAAAGGACTGACCGACTACGCCCGCCTTTTCGAACGCCGCCTCGACAAAATCGACGAGAAGAAGGAACGGCAGTCAGAGGAGTAAGCCAATCACGGCCCGACGGCGCGTGACCGCTACCCCACGAGCTTCATGGCAGCTTGGAGCGTCTCCAGAGTTGTCTGTTCGGTCTTTGCCGGTAGAACTGGCGTGGTAGTGACTCGCCGCCCATCCCAGGCGGCGAAAGTGCCGCCAGTCTCGAGGTTTGTCGTCGCCGGGAGGAGCACGTCGGCACGCTGGGCGAGACCCTCGTTATTAGTGGATTGGACCACCAGGAAGCTGACGTTGCGCACGGCCGAGGCTGCAGCTTTGGCATCTTCGGCCAGGAGCCAGGCACCACGGAAGGCCCCAGAATCTGCTCGGGCGAGGATTTCCACGGCAGATTCCCGGCCCAGGAACCCGCTTTCCAGGAGTCCTTCGACGTTGGCCTGAGTGCGACTTACAAGGATACCCGAGCCGTTGCCGCTGGGCCGCAGGGCCGCCACGGTCTGTGTCAGGTTCTCAGCAACGCCACTGCCGGCCTGCCGACCGGGGACATACATGGCCACCAGGGAATCTTCACCCACAAGCATATCAAGCAGTGTTTCGGCCTGCTCGGGCTCGATTCCGCAACTTGAAACCAATGCCGCGTCGTCAGAGTTGGTAATCTGCTCGGGGAGATTCTCAGTGTCCTTTGCGAGGCGGCGCTGCAGCCAACCCAAGAGGGTCGATTCGCTACCGCGGCGAACCTTCACCCAGAGCTTAGCCAGTCGTGTAACCTGAGTTGGTGCGGAGGTTAGCGCAATGACGCTAGCACCGCGGCGCATTGCCCGGCGCAGCCTCGCCGCGGCCACTGGGGTGTACTCTAGCGGGTCTTCCCCAACGACGACGATAGTCTCGGCATCAAGGAGGTTTTCACCCTTCACATTGGAAGCAAAACCAACGGCATCGCCTTCGCCCCGGGCGACGCTGAGACTACCCACTCGTCCACCAAAAGTCACCCTGCCAAGCTGCCCGAACGCGGTGGCCTCTTCATTGGCGAGTCGGCCGCCGGCAGCGAAGAGGAGGGCGTCTGGACCATGTTCGGCGGCAACTGCGGTCAGACCTTTCACCGCGGCCTGCAGCGCTTCGCCCCAGCTCGCAGGCTGAAGTTTGCCGTCCTTGCGAACCATGGGGCCAACCACCCGGTCCATTTCGTATGCTTCCGCATTCTCGTAGCGGCCTCTCTTGCAGATGGGGTGGCGCGCACCATTAGGCTTGAGGATGTTCGTCACTGCCGTACCAAATTCGTTGTGCGTCACGACAATGGGGCACATTTCGGGGCAAATGGTGCAAAGAGTCTCGCCCTCAGTGACGGCCGGAGCAGTCTGGGCCAGGGTCCTGAAGGTCAGGGCTCCGGTGGGGCAAACTTCAACGCAGTTGCCACAGGAAATGCAGTTGGTATCCACAAGGTCTTTGCCCATGGCGGGCTGCATGATTGTCTCAAAGCCGCGGTCGACTAATCCCAGAGCTGAAACGCCAAGCACGTCGCCGCACATGCGTACACAGCGGGTACAGAGTATGCACTTGTTGGGATCGAGGACGATTTGGGGGTGGCTGCGGTCAGTCTTGCGCCGCCGAGTCTGGCCGGTGACATTGTCTTCAAGGCCATAGTCCTCGGCAAAGTCCCGCAGGTCACAAGCCTCGCGGGCGGCACAACCGCAGGCCAGGCAGCGCCGGGCCTCTTGCTCACTCTCTCGCTCCTGGAGCGTCAGCTCGGCCTCTTCAAAAGTTGCAATGGCCTCCTTGTAAGGCAGGTGCGGTTGGTTACTTCGGGGATAGGCTTCCGCCGGCGGAACATCGTCTGCCGGGATCTCTCCAAAGTTCTCCCGGCGAGAGGAGAATGGTTGTCGATTATGGGCCGGCTCCCCTACTTCCAAATACCTGGCGATTGAGAGCGCGGCTCTGCGGCCGTGACCGATGGCATCGATGGCCACGGAAGGACCGAGCAGACAGTCGCCACCTGCGAAAACACCGGGTACCGAGGTGGCCTGGGTCAATTCGTCTGCGACGATGGTACCCCAACGTGAAATGGCCAACTCGGCGTCGTCGCAACGCACGCCGCCCAGAGCTACACGCTGTCCGATGGCACCAATAATGAGGTCACATTTGACAAGATGGTCGCTATTCTCAACGGGAACAGGTCGCCGACGTCCCGAAGAATCCGGTTCGCCAAGTTTCATCTTCTGACAGGTCAGGCCGACAAGTTGGTCCCCTTCCGATTCCACTCCAATGGGAGCGATGAGGAATTCCAACCGAACGCCTTCATGATCCGCAGCCTCGATCTCCTCAACATTGGCCGGCATTTCTTTGCGAGTACGGCGATAGAGGATGGTGACATGGGATGCTTCCAGACGTAACGCAGTACGGGCCGCGTCGATGGCCGTATTGCCGCCACCGACAACGACGATGTTTCGGCCCTTGACCTCATACTCATCGGCCTTCCCAAGCTTAACGCCAATGAGGAAGTCGAGTCCGGAGAGGACGCCGGGGTGGTCCTCGCCTTTGATGCGAGCTGAGGTCGCGGACTGCGCACCGATGGTCAGATAGAGTGCGTCAAATTCCTTTCGCAAGTCGTCTACAAGGACGTCCTTGCCCACTTCCACACCTTGCTTGACGCTTACGCCAAGGTCGAGAATCTGTTGGATTTCCCAATCGAGAAGATCCTGAGGCAACCGGTAGTCGGGAATTCCCCAGCGCAGCATGCCACCGAGCTTATCCCGCATTTCATAAATGGTCACCGCGTGGCCTGCCATGCGTAGGTAGTAGGCAGCGGTAAGACCAGCCGGCCCCGAACCGACGACGGCAATGTGCTTTCCGGAATCGGCCGCGGGGACTTCCTGGTAAGGATTCTCGAGCCAGTGGTCGGAGACCTGACGCTTAACCATATTGATGGCCACAGGATCATCAAGGATCGCCCGACGGCAAACATCCTCGCAGCGGCGGACACACACCCGGCCGCAAACGATGGGCAGGGGGTTGACCTTGCGAATGGTCTTGACGGCCTCCAGATGCTGACCCGTTTCAGCCTGCCAGAGATAGGTCTGGACATCGATACGAGCGGGACAGCCCTCGTCCCGACTGCATGGGGCAACACAGTCGGCCGGATGGTTCGAGAGGAGTAGTTCGAGGGCGGTCTTCCGCGCTGCTTCGACTCTCGGCGAGCGAGTCTGGAGCACCATGCCGTTACCGGCAGGAGTGCTACACGCGGGCAACAACTTGTCCACCCCTTCCTGCTCCACAACGCAGACAAAACAGGATGTGTAGGGGGGCAACTCGGGTTCATGGCACAGGGTAGGAATGAGGTCTTCCCAACCCGATTGACTCTTCACCACATCGAGAATGGTCTGGCCGGCCTCGGCCTGAATACTTCTGCCGTCGATGGTCAGTTCAATCTTCTTCACTTCAACCCTCCGTTACTGCTTACTCTACTCTTTGGTAATCGCATCGAAGTTGCACACGGTGATGCACTTACCGCACTGAATGCAGGCATCCTGATCGATGACGTGCAATTCTTTGCGCTCCCCGGAGATGGCGTCGACGGGGCAGGTCTTGGTGCATAGCGTACAACCGGTGCACTTGTCCGGCAGCACACTGTAGAGGACCAGTGCATTGCAACTGTGAGCGGGGCACTTCTTATCGCGAATATGGGCTTCATATTCCTCGCGGAAGTACTTGATTGTAGTGAGGACCGGGTTAGGCGCTGTCTGTCCTAGTCCGCACAGGGTCGAAACCTTGATCTTCTCACAGAGGTCAAGGAGGGTATCGATGTCCTCTTCCTTGCCCTCACCGGCAGTAATGGATTCGAGGATCTCGAGCATCCGCTTGGTACCGATGCGACAGAAAGTACACTTGCCGCACGACTCAGCTTGGGTGAAGGAAAGGAAGTATCGGGCAACGTCGACCATGCAGGTCGTATCGTCCATTATGATGACGCCGCCAGACCCCATGATGGCGCCGGTCTTGACGATGTTCTGATAATCGATGGCGAGGTCGCCCATGCTGGCCGGGATGCATCCGCCCGAGGGTCCACCCATCTGGACAGCCTTGAAGGTGTGCCCTTCCGGAACGCCACCGCCGACGTTCAATACCAACTCGTTGATGGTAGTGCCCATGGGCACTTCAACCAATCCACCACGCTGGATCTTACCGGCGAGGGCGAAGACCTTGGTACCTTTGGAATCTTCGGTACCCACCTTCGCATAGGAGGGCGCTCCGCTACC
>CAZFVN010000032.1:15457-41128 GCA_964522395.1 uncultured Myxococcales bacterium | reverse complement strand
ATTGTATCCGCCAGTCCGGTATTTATTTGATGGAAGGTGCTTGACAACCACACTACGCACAGTCCGGTCGCTCTCTTTGCGGTGCAGCCTTCCGGCTTTCGCTTACGCTGGCATCCTATCAAATTGCACCACATAGTTCTTCATCGCGCTACCTGCGCTGCAGCCAGAAGACTCACCTCCACGCTCCCTACGCACAGTCCGGTCGCCAGAGTGGATCGTATGGGTTACTGCACCGGCGCAGCGGAGAAACTAGGCCCTGAGTGCAGCTAGCAGGCTCTCGCCCAGACTGCGGGTTTCTTCCGGGGTGATGATGAGTGGTGGCTCTACGACGACCACATGGGGGGCGAAACGGGCGCTTCTTAGAAAGAGACCGTGGCGGGCTGCAGCTTTGATGTATCGGGTGGCAGTTGAAGCATCTGCGAAATCCAGTGCCAGGAGGAGCCCTCGGCCACGAATATCCACAAGCTTGCTGCCCCCTAACCGACCTTGCTCCAACGTCAGTCGAAGTTGCGCACCCCTCTCGCGAGCGTTGTCCCAGGGTTCGAGGCGCTCATATTCTGCCAGGGTAGCCAGGCCAACTCGACAACCGAGGTCCGAGCCCCCGAAAGTTGAAAGGTGGATCATTGGATGGGCATTCAGGAATCGGTTAACATTCTGGGTGAAGATGGCTGCCGTGATGGGGAAGAGGCCGGCACCGAGCGCTTCTCCAACGAGCAGAATGTCGGGTACGACGTCGGCCGCCTCGCACGCGAAGCGAAAGCCGGTACGACCAAACCCGGTACGGGTCTCGTCGAGGACCAGCAATGCTCCATATTGGTCACACAACCGGCGGGCAGCCCGCAAGTCGTCAGGGAGTACCATGTTGCCACCGTGCTCCATCTGGACGGGTTCAAAGATCAGTGCGGCTGCTCCGTGAGAAAGCTCCCGTTCAATGGCACGTCGGTCGAAGAATGGCACGGTGCGAATTCCCGGCAGCAACGGGCCGAATCTCTCCTTGCCAGGGACCTCGGAAAGGGAGAGGGCTATGCCGGTCTCTCCGAAGTAACTACCGGCAACGGTTACCAGGGGCATGCGATTTGTACGACCCCGCGCAACCTTGGCCGCACACTCCATTGGTTCGCCCCGCATTACGCCGAAGACGACGCAGTCGAGTTCCCCCGGCGCGAAATGGGCAAGGGCCTCGGCGAGGTCCGCCTTCTCCCTGGAGATCATGGGAAAATTCCCCTGGTCGGTCTCGTCCGCAGCGGCGGCCAGAACGGCCGCCACGGGCTCAGGGTATCGTCCCAGGTGGAAGATCCCTTTGCCACATGAGCCATCGAACAATGCCTTATGTCGAGTGCTCCTGCGATATGTCACTGCCTCCCTCATTTCCGCCTCCCGCGCAAGAATGGGAATGGAAGGCGACCAATCAGTTCTTCCGTGGTGCGCATGGCCCCAAAGAGACGGGTCTGCACCCTTTCGTCGTTGAGCAACTTCCGGAGAACGGGAATCCGAGCTGCCGGCAACGCCACTGGCAACAGTGTCTGCATGTCCGCTACCGCAGCCCTCACCGCTACGAGCAGTCGCTCCATATCGTCGTCGGACATGGCGGGCGGCGGCATGAATCTCATGACCTGAGGAGCATTGCCCGAATAGGCCGCAAAGACTCCGTGGCGAGCCAGGGCATCTGACATCATCGGCCCCAGGAATTCGTGGATGTACTCGATGCCCACCATAAGCCCCAGGCCGCGCACCTCCTTGATTACCTTCGGGTAGTCTGCCTTGAGCGCCTCCAGCGCTCGTCGCAATTCCACACCCAGAACCGCGGCCCTGGCACAAAGTCCCTCTTCGATAATGGTCTCGATGACCGCTAGTGATACAATAGAACCGAGATCTGAGCCACCCGTCGTAGGATGAAAGTCGGGGTTGTCCGCGAGGAAACCCACTACCGACGGTAACTCACGGTAGAGCAGGGCAGCATTGGGATAGAGTCCCCCACCCATGGATTTGGCAACGGTCATGATGTCGGGTACGACGTCGGCGTGCTCACAGGCGAAGAACTTCCCGGTTCGCCCGAATCCAGTTTGAATCTCATCAAAGATCAGCAAACAACCAAGCTCGTCACAAATCTGCCGCAGTCCCTGCAGATAGCTTGCTGTTCCTATGAAAATGCCAGCTTCGCCCTGGACCGGCTCCACGAGGATCGCGGCGGTGTTCTGCCCGACCACTCGTCGCATGGCATCAAGGTCACCGAAAGGGACGAAAGAGAAGCCAGGCATAAGTGGCTCGGCGTATTCTCGGTAGTGAGCCTTGCCGTTGGCCGACAGGGCAAAGCCAGTGTGACCGTGATAGGCGAGGTGTGTAGATATTATTTGGGGCCGCCCGCTGGTCGCTCGAGCGAGCTTGATGGCCATATCTACGGCATCGCCACCACCCGCAGCCAGCAGAACTCCGTCAAGGTCTCCCGGCGCTAGTTGGGCAAGCTTCTTTCGCAACTTTCGCTTCGGCGGTGAGTCGTCCCCAGGTTCACCGAGACCATACTTTGCCAGTCCAGTTCTTAATGCAGCTCGAATCCTCTCATTGGACCGTCCGACGTTGAAACAACCTGCCGAGGTGAAACAGTCGAGCATAGGGCGCTGGCTAAAGAGGTCGACGAAGCCGGCGCCATGACGCTGCGACTCCACAACATCCAGGTGACCGGCCCGCAAATACCCTACCTGCCCCCGGTTAATGTGCCGGGCGAAGCGCTCTACGATCTTCTTTCTTTTTCCCGACTGCAAACGGGGCCACCTCCTGCCGCCCGGTGAGCATACCTCCCCAACCTTCGACCGTAAAGGACCTCGCATCTTAACTGTGCATGCACTACACTGCCGTTGATTGACCCGGGCGAGGAGGTTGCAGGTGAATGAAATGCTCACAATCTCAGCTCTGCAAATGGCTGGAAGGCTGCGGTCCGGTGAGTGTACGTCTTTGGAACTGGTGGATTCGCATATTGCTCGTATTGAGCGCGTCAACCCAACTCTTAACGCGATGGTTCACGACCGCTTCACCGAAGCCCGCAAAGAAGCGCGTCTGGCCGATGCCCGATTAGCCAGAAGTGATAAGTCTTTGCCGCCTCTGCTGGGGGTTCCTTGCTCGATCAAGGAGGCCTTCGCCCTGGTGGGAATGCCCAACTGCTCCGGACTCGTCTCGCGCAAGGATTTTCGCTGCACGGAAGATGCCACTGGAACGGCCCGTTATCGTGCCGCCGGAGCAATCCCGCTGGGGGTCACCAACGTCTCTGAATTGTGCATGTGGATGGAGTCGTCGAACAACGTCTACGGGCGCACCAACAACCCCTACGACCCCGGGCGCATCGTCGGCGGTAGTTCGGGCGGTGAGGCCGCCCTGGTCGCCTCCGGTGCAGTTCCTTTTGGTCTTGCCTCCGATGTCGGGGGGTCCATTCGGATGCCCGCTTTTTTCAACGGCATATTCGGCCACAAGCCGAGTGGCGGACTGATTCCAAATTCGGGGCAATACCCCAATGGAGTCAACGAAACTGGACGATATTTGACGAGCGGCCCGCTCTGCAGGCATGCCGAAGACATTTGGCCCCTGGTCAAAATCCTCGCTGGACCCGACGGGAAGGACCCTTACGTCATCCCTTACGAACTGGGCGACCCGGGCGAGGTGGAGATCCCTCGACTTCGAGTTTTTGACGTGCCGGACAATGGTTGGCTCAAAGTCCACTCCGATCTCAAGCGAGCGCAACAGCGTGCCGCCCGCGCACTGGCTGATACCGGGGCTCAGGTCGAAAGTCGGCGTTTTGAGGGGTTCAAGCAGAGCTTCGACATCTGGTCTGCCATGATGCACCTCTCTGGAGGACCCTCATTTAAAGAGCTGCTGGGAGAGGGAAGACCCATCAATGCATCCCGGCACCTGCTCATGGCGTTGGTGGGCAGAAGTCCACACACACTGCCAGCAGTTGGGCTTGGCTTGCTGGAGAGCTTGCAAGGCTTGAGGCCGGATCACGCCATGAAATCGTTACGGCGCGGACTCGATTTGAAGCGCCAATTGAACGAAGAGTTGGGGAATGATGGCGTACTCCTCTTTCCCTCATATACCAGTCCGGCTCCAATCCACAACAAGCCGCTCCTGCCCCCCTTCAACTGGGTCTATACCGCGATCTTCAACGCGCTCGAGCTGCCCGTCACTCAAGTGCCCCTCGGCCTCAATGCCAAAGGGCTCCCGGTTGGTATTCAAGTGGTGGGCAGCATCGGTAACGATCACGTAGCCGTGGCCGTGGCTCGCTTTCTGGAGAGTATCTTTGGTGGCTGGGTGGAGCCGGAAGAGCTGGTTGACTAGCTTTGCTGGGGCCGGCGCAGGCGGGAGTCTGCCGAGCTAGTCCGACGGAGAGTCGAGGTCATAGCCCTTCACGAAGTCCTCCTGCCCCTTGGTCTCGACAAAGCACTGCTTCAAACCTCGCAACTCGGCAATCGCCTCTTCACCCGTTATTCCACGAGTGTGACGCAAATAGAGCGCCAGGATTGTCCCGGTGCGACCGCAACCACCTTGACAGTGCACTACTACCGTGCGTCCGGCACCAGTATTGCCCTCAATGAAAGCAAGTGCGGCCTCCACTTGCTCGCCTGTGGGAACTTGAAAATCGGCAATGGGGATCTGCTTCGTAATCGCCGCCGATGCTCCGAAATCCGGGTCATCAACCTCACGAAGATTGAGGATTGCCAGGGGGCCCTTGCTCCGCTCGACCAGATTGGACAGCCACCCCGTCACACCGCCCGGGGCTTTCTCGGGAGCGGGAGAGGCGGCCAGAACTCCAGCTTCGACCCACACCACGAAGCCGCCGTCGGCGACCACCGAAACTGCCACCGACTCCTCTTCGACCGGGCCAGGCACCGACTCCGGGCAACCAATCAGGAAAGCACATGCAATTACGAAAAAGGTGCGCATCGTCGTCCCCTAGTGATAGAGCTTGTTCCCCACTGCATCATACCGCTGCGCAAAGACACCTGATACCGAATCGTCCTGTGCCTGACTGTTCCAGGTAACCACGAATCCTTCCCCGGGAATTGTCGATACTGCTGGATAGAGTTGGTCATAGGCAGTGTAGGAGTTGACCTGGAATTCGCTGCCAGCCGGGGTACCATCCGAGTTGAAACGCTGACCGTAGATTCCACCGTTCTCTCCATCCTGGTTGTAACTATACCAAACGACCACGAATCGACCGTCTGCCCATCCCGCAAGATCGGGGTCCTCCTGGTTGCTTACGATGTAGGTATTGACCCGGAAAGGATTCCCCTTCTTCTCCGCAGCGGGGCCAAACCGCTGACAATAGACGCCGCTACCGCTGCCGTCCTCATTGTCACTCTGCCAGACGGCGGCGAAGCTTCCGTCGGAGTGCGTCGCTACTCGGGCAAATCGCTGATGACTCGGGGTGTAGGTGTTGACCCGGAACTCCTCTCCGCTCTTGTTGCCGCCCAGAGTGAAGAGTTGACCGTAGATTCCATAGCCGTTGTTGTCTTGACCATTGCTCTCCCAGACCACGATGCTTCCTGTGGCAGTGGTTGCCACGTCCGGCCGGTATTGATTGTACTTCACCTCGGTCACCGTGTTGATGTCATTGACGATAGGCGTATTGTCAGCCGAGAATGGCCGTGTGAAGATGCCATATCCGCCACCGTCCGGGTAGCCGCGCCACGACGCCACATAGGAACCGTCATTTCGCCCCGACAGCGAAGGCTGGTCCTGGGTCGACGACGTTGTGTTGTTGAGCAGTGCTTCGCCGCCAAGCGGAGTTCCGTCAGCGGCATACCGGCGAGCATAAATGTCCCAACCATCGTACTGACCGACCGTTTGCCAGGCAACTATGAACTCTCCATCTTGCAGGGCGGCAACCCTTGGAAGATACTGAGCATTGGTCGTGAAAGTGTTCAGTTGGAATTCACTTCCCAGAAAGGTGCCATCTGCATTGTGAAGTTGCCCATAGACACCGTAGTCGCTGCCATCCTGATCGTATGATGACCAGACGATGACATGACGGCCATTTGAGAGCCCCGCTACATCTGGGAAGGTCTGCTGTCCCGGGGTGAATGTGTTGACCCGAAACTCTGAGATCTTGCCCTTAGTACAGCCATCCCAAAGGATGTCGTTACCGTCGTTGCACTCTTGGTTGCCAGCTTCAACACAGGCTCCGTTGGCACAATTGAATCCGTCATCGCAAGTGCCGCAGGTGCCATCACATCCATCCGCTCCACACTCCTTTCCAGCACATGCAGGGACGCATACCGGTTCGCAAATCCCATCGACACACTGACCACCCTCGCAATCGCCCTCAATGGGCATGGAGACGCAGCCATCTTCCGGGTCACAGGTATCGTCTGTACAGGGATTGCCATCATCGCAATCGTCAAGGATGGGGGTATTCAAACAGCCCTGTTGCTCGTGACAAACATCGTCGGTGCAAACATCTTCATCATCGCAATCGTCCACTATTCCGCCTTCGCAGATACCGGCAGCGCACTTTTCACCCGCAGTGCACGGATCCCCATCTTCGCACGGAGCTTGATTGAGCGAATGCATGCAGCCATTTGCCAAATCGCAGAGATCGTCGGTGCAAGGATTGTCATCGTCACATACGAGATCGTTGGGCACGAAGAGACAACCCTCACCCGGAACGCAACTATCAACGGTACAGGAATTCTCGTCGTCGCAAAGCACCTCTTCGAAGCCGGCGCATTGACCTTCCTGGCAGAGGTCGCCAGCGGTGCAATCATCACCGTCATCACAAGGAGCCTCATTGAACTTGTTGACGCAACCGAGGGCGGGGTTGCAGATGTCATCGGTGCAGAAATTGTCGTCGTCACAGTCCAACTCGCCGACCGCTGCGCAAACCCCGTTTGCACAGTGGTCCCCAACGGTGCAAAGCGACCCGTCATTGCAGAGTTCCTGATTGGCCGCGTGAACACACCCATCATCGGCATCGCAGGAATCATCGGTACAGACGTTGAAATCGTTGCAATTGGTAACCGCGCCAAGGCACCAGCCATTGGCGCAATGATCGTTATTCGTGCAGGCATTTCCATCATCGCAAGGATTCTCGTTCAACTGATGGAGGCAGCCGATCTGGGCATCGCAGGAGTCATCGGTGCAGGGATTGTCATCGTCGCAGTCAAGCATCGCTCCGGCGGCGCACAAGCCCGCCTGACAGTGGTCTCCGACAGTACATGGATTAAGATCACTGCACTCACCTTCGTTGGGTTCGAAGAAGCATCCGGCATCCGGATCACAGCCATCGTCAGTGCACGGATTCTGGTCGTCACAGGCGACGGCCGGACCAGGCTGGCAGACGCCTTCACTGCACACATCGTTGGCCGTACAAACACTACCATCCTGGCAGGGGGCCGTGTTGTCAGCGTAAACGCAACCAGTGGCAGCATCACAAAGGTCATCAGTACAAGGATTGCCGTCCATACAATTCAGCGAAGCCCCGGTCCCGCATGCACCGTCGGTGCAAACTTCGCCAATAGTGCAGGCGTCGCCATCGTCGCAGGCGAGCCCCTCGTGATCTGGCTCCAGCGAGCAGATACCACTCTGGCTATCGCAGGCAGGTTGGAGGCAGGGAGCATCGATACCCACGGCAAGTTCGCATTCGATTTCACTGTCAGGAATCGCCGCACACTGATAGGGGAGTTGGGCGGTGTCACAGTAGAGCACACCGTCGCAAACGTCGTCGTTGTCAAGCGGAGCACAGTCAGAATCCAATTGGCATCCACAATCGATGTCAAAACCGATGCAAACGGTCTCCTCACAGTGGTCGCCCGTCGTGCACGGATTATTGTCGTCACACTGGTCGTTATTTGGCGTGAAGACGCAGCCACCCTCGGCATTACAGGTATCGTCCGTGCAGATATTTGAATCGTCGCAGATCACCTTAGACCCGATACACTCCCCGGCAACGCAATGGTCGGCGACGGTGCAGGGATTCCCATCGGCACACTCTCCGTTCTCCAGTGGCTCGTGGAGACACCCTGAAGCCGCGTCACAGGTGTCCAGAGTACAAGCAATTCCGTCATCGCAAGTCCCCTCGTCCGCCTTGCCGTCGCAGTCGTCGTCGATGCCGTTGCAACTTTCCTCCTCCGGGACCATGGCATCACAGTCAGAGAGGCCCTCGAGAGTGCAAACCCGGTGACCGGCGCAGAGCCCGAACTGATTCTCCGCCAGGCAGGGTGTTGAGAGCCCCAGCAATGCAGACTTGTCAGTGCAGGGACAACCACCGGCTTCGGCTACACACTGGCTGGTAGTAGCACCGTCGACCGTTGTTGCTTCCTGGCAGACAAAACCCCACGGGCACTCTTTTTCGTTGCCATCCCCGTCCACGCATGACCCACCGCAGAAACTACCCTCGTCCCCGTAGGGCAAGCAAACATCCTGCTTGCCAATGGCGCCACAGTCGGCGTTGATCGCACAGGGCTTGCACAGATTTGCGTAGTCGGAGACACAAATGAAGACAACATCGGGCTCAGAATCAGCCACCTGCTGACAGCTCCACCCTGGTGGGCACTCATCCTGGCAAGCTTCGGAACAAACCGCTTCCCCCAGGTGCTCCACGCACCAGCCAGATTGGCAATCAGCGTTATTGCTGCAGCCGTCCAGAAAGCACCCCTCTCCCGGTTGGCACTGCGGTTGAAGCGCCTCTGGTGCGACATCATCGACGGTAAAATCAGGCATCACATCCTGCCCCGGATCATCTTTGTGGGCATCGGGAAAGATCACGGCGTCCAGAATCGCCACGCCGTCGGCGCGGTCCTGCACTTCTGGCTGAACATCCTCAGTGGGCGCATCTGTAGAAGATGGGTTGGAACAAGCGACCACCAGCAAGGCGGAGGAGAGAAGTGCAATCAAGTTGTTTCGCATCGGTACTGCCTCCAGGCACGAACTGCCCCTGCCAAATGGCCCTCAGGGGCTCAGGGGTGACATTACAGGGTATTAGAAGGGAGTTGTCGAAGCCAGTCTTTTGAGGATTCAGGCAGGAGCGAAGTTACTACCAGGAGATTACCGCCCGGCCGTTTCCACTTTGTTGACCACCTAGAGTCAAGCCGTTGGAGACGCCGCCGACGTAGGATGAACCGCCTCCGCCACAACCATTATAGCCGGTGCAGTTGCCGCCCCCGCCTCCGCCATACCAGCCACTGCCACCACCACCGGTATCGCCATCGCCAGGCTTGGCTGCGCCACCAACGCCGAATCCGCCTGCATGAGCGCCGCCGGCCGATTGACTGCCGCCATCGCCACCTTGACAGGCGCCTTGCCAATAGCCGCCCTTATTGCCCGTCAGGCCGCCCCCGGCGCCGCCATTGCAAGCGCCGTTGTTGACTCCCCAGCCGCCGCCCCACGCCGATTCGTAGGCCGCTCCGCCGCCCCCGGAACCAACGATAACGCGGTCGCTTAGCGAGGTGCCGCCTCGACGAACGTCACTTGCTCCGCCACCACCCGACGAGCCTTTCGCTCCGCCCTTTCCGCCACCGTTCCAACCACCGGTCTGCGAGTTGGCGCCCTGGCCTCCGACATAGACCTTCAGGGTCTCCCCGGGGGTGACTGTCAGGCTGCCCTTCGCATAGCCACCCTTGCCTCCGGTGACCACGCCGATTGTAGCGTTACCTCCCGCACCGCCCCAGACCTCGATGGTGACCTTCGTTATGCACTCGGGAACCGTGAAGTCTTGCACTCCACCGGTGTAGTCCAGAGTCTCACTGCCGGTCAGGTCTCCGCAACTCACACAGTCACCCTTCCAACAGATCTTATCGCCCCCACAGCCCGTATTGTCGGGCAACTTCTCGTGCTGGCAGGCGTTTGCTTCACTGCAGGTATCGGTGGTGCAAGGATTGGAATCGTCGCAGTCGAGGAGGGGGCCACCGACACACTCTCCGCCAACACACTTGTCCAACGCATTGTCAGTGCAGTTGTTGTCGTCACTGCAGCCATTGTCATTAGCGACGTAGATGCAGGCTAACTTCTCGTCGCAAGAGTCGTCGGTACAGACATTGCCGTCATTGCAGATGAGTTGCTGACCGGAGACGCACTCTCCGTCGGCGCACTTGTCAGAAGCGGTGCACAAGTTGCCATCATCGCAAGGCAGTACGTTGTTCTGGAATTTGCAGCCCGATTGCGGATCGCATGAATCGTCGGTGCAGCCGTTACCATCGTTACATACCGTGGGGCCGCCTGACTTACAATTGCCTTCGAAACAGACGTCGTTAGCGGTGCAAGGATTGCCGTCGTCGCACGGCTCCGCATTGTTCTCGTTTAGACACCCCTGGAGAGGATCGCACAGGTCATTCGTGCAGGGATTCCCGTCACCGCATTCAAGCCAGCCCGAGGCGGTACAAAAGCCGTTCTGGCACTGCTCATTGAGAGTACACGAGTTGCCATCATCACAATCGCCCTTCACCGGTTCGAAAGTGCATCCAACCTCCGGTTCACAGCCATCCGCCGTACAAGGATTCCCATCTTCGCAGTGGAGGGGGGCGCTGCTGACGCACTCGCCCAGTTGGCAGTGATCGCCAGTGGTGCAAAGGTCACCATCATCGCACACTGCCTTATTCAGAGAATGAACGCACCCGCTCTCTGGCAGGCAGGCATCGTCGGTGCAGGGATTGTCGTCGTCACAGTCGAGCTCGACATCACTATTACACTCACCGCCGACGCACATTTCACCAACAGTGCATTGGTCGCCGTCGTCGCACGCTTCCCCGTTGATTGACTTGTAAATACACCCGGAGTCCGGATTACAATTATCCACCGTACAGGGATTATCGTCATCGCAATCCTTGGGTGCAGCGGGGGAACAGGACCCCTCGAGACACTGGTCACCAATTGTGCACGCATTTCCGTCATCACAAGAGAAGTTATGGTTCACATGTAGACATCCGGTAGCCGACGAGCAGCTATCCTTCGTGCACGGGTTATCATCGTCGCAGTCAAGGTCCTGGGCGAAAGTACAATCCACACCAACGCAGACTTCGCCGGTAGTACAGGCATTGCCGTCATCGCATGGCTCGCCGTCGAGCGATTGATAGACGCACCCTTGCTCCAAAACGCAACTCTCGGCGGTGCAGGCATTGCCGTCGTCGCAGTCAAGACTCGGTCCGGAGATACATTCGCCACCATCACATTGGTCACCAGTGGTACATGCGTCATCGTCGGTGCACGGCAATTGGTTGATGGCGTGAACACAGCCAAAGAGCGCGGCACAGCTATCGGTGGTGCAAGGATTGTTGTCGTCACAGTCCAGGTCACCAGTGAAGATGCAACTTCCCTCGTCGCAAATGTCCCCTTTTGTGCATTCGTTCCCGTCGCTGCAGGGCTCTCCGTCAAGTCCCTCATGGACACAGCCAAGGAGTGCATCGCATGCATCATCAGTGCACTCATTGCCGTCATCGCAAGTCAAAATGTCTGGTCCCGCTACGCACTCACCCTCGCTGCAAGCGTCGCCGACGGTGCAGACATCGTTGTCGGAGCAAGGTCCTGCCGTGGCCGCCGACTGACAGCCCACTTCCGAGTCACAAGTATCCAAGGTACACGGATTATCGTCGTTACAAATGGGCATTACGCCCCCGGAACACGCTCCATCTTCACACTTCTCGCCAATTGTACAGGCGTCCCCGTCTCCGCACGCGAAGCCATCATTAGCGGGCACAATCTCGCAATCCCCACTCTCGGGATTGCACTGCGCCGCCTGACAGATGGGATTGGCACCGTCCGGCAACTCGCACTCCACCACCGATTCCGGAACAACTTGACACTGAAAAGGCACCGCTGACTGGTCGCAAAATAGCGTGCCGGTGCAAGCGTCTCCATCGTCAAGTGAAAGGCAATCTTCATCCACGGTACACTCGCAGTTCACGGCAAAACCGTTGCAACTCCCTGCATCGCACCGGTCATTGACGGTACATGGGTCTCCGTCATCGCAATCGTCCTCGTTGAACTCCACGGTGCAACCGCCCAGACCGTCACAGATATCGTCCGTGCAGGAATCCTCATCATCACAGACGATGGGCAGGCCGACGCACTCGCCCTCCTCACAGTGATCGCCAATGGTGCAAGCATCACCGTCTATGCACTCGCCTTCACCGAGGGTCTCATGCTGGCAACCCTCGTCGGCCAGGCAGGTATCAAGGGTGCAGCCGTTGCCGTCATCGCAAATGCCAATGGGCGGGTCGACTGTGATATCGTAGGGTTCGTCTATGTCGCCATCACAATCATCGTCGACACCATTGCAGACCTCCTCCATCGGCACGACAGCGTCGCAAGGTGAAAGGCCCTCCTTGGCGCAAACCCGCTTGCCGAAGCAGGTACCAAATTCATTGCTTACTTCGCAGGTGGTGAAGAGCCCGAGGGCCGCCGACTTGAGGGTACAGGGACATTCACCGGCATCGGCCAGGCATTGCAGCACGGCAACCCCATCTACAGTTTCCGTTTCGACGCAGGAGAATCCCCAGGGACATTCGTCGTTGCTACCGCAAAGTCCGCCGCAAAAACTGCCCGTCTCACCATAGTCGAGGCAGACATCTTCCGTCCCCCCTACCCCCTGGCAATCATTGGAGTCGACGCACGGCTTGCAAAGATGCGCATGGCTGGAGACGCAGATCCAGGCCAGGTCCGGCGACCCGGAGCCAGCCTGCTTGCAGAGCCACCCCGGGGGACACTCTTCCTGGCAGGCTTGGGTGCAGACAGACTCGCCCATATGTTCCACGCACCACCCCTGCAAACAGTCTTCATTAGAGTCGCATGGGTCGAGAAAGCAACCGGTCCCTGGCTCACATTCCTGGAAGGTGCCGTCGAAGCCACCACCATCCCCAAAAAAGACCTCTACAACGGAGACTTCAGCCGCGCCTACATCGGAGGAGGCGTCCGCTCCCAGACCGTTGCCACCTTGATCCGGGTCATCGTTGTTGACCTGAAGACTGGGTGTCGAGCAAGCCCCCAGTAAGAAAGTCGCAAGCAACAGGATTCTTCTCATGGTTCTCCCTTCGCACGCACATCCAAGATCTGATTGTACGGCCAGAGTATCAGTGAGCCAAGATGTTGACCCCTTCTTGTCGCTGGCATCACCAATTCACGGGTGCTAGGATGCAGCGTAAAGCTACTGGAGGTGGTCCATGAAGAGGCTCGTGCTTGCCCTTGTGATGTCGGCAGTGATGCTCCCCTTAGACCTACAAGCTGAACCGGACTGCGAAATCAACGCAGAGTCTCCCGGCTGCGGCGGATGTAAGTGCGAATCTTGCGTCTGCGAAACCGACGCTTTCTGCTGCGACTTCGAGTGGGACAAACTCTGTATTGAGAATTGCATCGTCAATTGCGGTGGGTCTTATTGCATCCCCAACTGCGGCGACGGCACCTGTTCGCAGGAAGACCCTGAAACTTGCGCCACCTGCCCCCAGGACTGCGGATGCGGCGAAGGCGAAACCTGTCAATTGGGCGAGTGTTGTGTACCAGACTGCGCCGGCAAAGATTGTGGCGGAGATGGCTGCGGTGGGAAGTGCGGCGAATGCGCTGACAACCTGCTCTGCAACCAGGATGACCAGTGCGTTGAGTGCCAGCCCGACTGCGCCGAAACCGAATGCGGCGACGACGGCTGCGATGGCAGTTGCGGCGAGTGCAGCGATGGCCTCGTCTGTCTGAGTGGAAGCTGCGGCCTCCCGGGCACCTGCGAAGGCAACTGCGGAGGTGACGCCGACGACTGCTTCTGCGATGACGAATGTGCCGGTTACGAAGACTGTTGTGATGACGTTTGCGAGTTCTGCCCGCAGCTCGACCATTGCGGCGACTGTACTCCCGACTGCGACCAGAAAGGCTGCGACGAAGATGATGGATGTGGCAGTCCTTGCAGTTGCGTGGGCGCAAAAGAGTGCTGTGGCGACGGAGTCTGCGGGGATAGCTGCGAGGGAATCTGTGCGCCCGATTGCACGGCAACGACCTGCGGCGATGACGGTTGCGGCGGAAGCTGCGGAGAGTGTGTGGCGGGCGAAGCCTGCGTCGAGGGTGCCTGCAGCGTCAGTGATTGCGACGACCAGTGCACCCTGGGTGAGCGAGGGTGCACCGGCAACAGCGCCTGGCTCTGCGTCGAGGGCGAGATGGGATGCACAACCAAGACAACCACGGCTTGCGCCGCTGGCCAGACTTGCGAGTATGGAGAGTGCATGGGACCGGGCAACGGGTCCGACGTCGTGGCAGAGACGGACGCCAAGGTGGCCGAGACTCCCAGCGACAAGAACGAGGGCAGCAGCGGGTGTGACAGCGGTGCCAATCCCTCAACTGCAGGTGCGTTGCTACTGTGCGCGCTCCTGGGCCTTGCAATCTGGCGGCGGCGAACGACTTGAATCTAGTCGTTGAACAAGCCCGTCACCATCCTTAGTTTGCCACCGTTCGAGGTGCCCACAACGGGCAGACTTGGACCTGTATTGCTGATTTGGAGGCCTGGAAGATGAGGATTCTCGTCACCGACAACTTACACGCTGCGGGCTCAGAAATACTGCGGGAAGCTGGCTTCGATGTGGACATCGTCGATGGTCGTCTGACAGAAGAAGAGCTGCTTGAACGCATCGAAGACTATGAAGGCATCATCGTACGCAGCGGTACTCACATCACTCTGCCGGTGCTGGAAGTAGCCGCAAAGCTGAAAGTCATAGGCCGAGCCGGCTCCGGAGTAGACAACATCGACCTTGCTGCGGCCAGTCGCAAGGGCGTCGTGGTGATGAACACGCCCGGAGGAAACACCGTGACAACGGCCGAACACGCCATCGCTATGACTCTGTCTCTAGCGCGTAGAATCCCCCAGGCTGCTGCCGCATTACGCGGTGGTCGTTGGGCCAAAAAGGACTTTGTGGGTACTGAAGTCACGGGCAAAGTAATGGGCGTTTTGGGCATGGGCGCGATTGGCTCTGTGGTTGCTCGACGGGCCCTGGGACTGGGCATGACGGTACTCGCCTTCGACCCCTACCTCAAGGAATCTGAAGCGAAACGAATGGGCGTGCAGCCGTCGGACCTGGAGAGTCTGTTGGCAACCGCCGACTTCGTCACAATCCACGTTCCCGGGGGCCGGAAGACGCGCCACCTTATCGACGGGCCACGGTTGTCGCAAATGAAGCCCGGTGCCTTTCTCATCAATTGCGCACGGGGTGGCATCGTGGACGAAGCCGCTCTCCTGGAGGCCCTCAATGCGGGACAACTTGCTGGAGCGGCGCTCGATGTCTTCGAAACCGAACCGCCACCAGCCGATTCCGCTTTACTGGCTCATCCTGCGGTCATCGCCACACCGCACCTGGGGGCCTCTACCGCCGATGCTCAGATCAACGTGGCGGTGGCAGTCGCTCGCCAGTTTGCGGACTTCCTGAACAACGGCGTCATCGCCAACGCACTCAACTTCCCGCCCATTCCCCGGGAGGCCTTCGACAGACTCCGTCCCTATCTCGTCCTGGCCGAGAGAATGGCCAGTTTCATCGCGCAACTCTCCCGCGGAACTATGGAAGAACTTGAGGTCGAATTCCGTGGTGAAATCCCTGCCGACGACTTGACACCAATCACTATTGCCGCGGTCAAGGGCTTGCTCACCCCAGCTTTGCAGGATTCCGTCAACCACATTAATGCAATGACTCTCGCTGCCGAGCGCGGCGTAAGAATCAAGGAAACCCGCGCCCGGGTTCCCCGAGACTACGTGAATCTCATTGCCTTGAAGTATCGAGTTGGTGGAACTCAGCGAGTCATCGCGGGGACCCTCTTTGGCAAGACAGAGCCCCGCATCGTCCGCCTCGATGACTACCGAGTCGAGATTGTCCCAGAAGGGCACCTCTTGATTTGTACCAACCGCGACGAGCCAGGAGTTCTAGGGGCTATTGGTACCGGCCTGGGCACCCTGGGGATCAATATCGGCGGCCTGCAACTGGGCAGAGACCGACGGGGCGGTCAGGCTCTATCGGTGCTCAACATCGACCAGCCCGCAGATAAGCACGTCCTCGCTGAGTTGCAGAAGATCGAGCATCTGACCTCGGCCGTATCCGTTTCGCTCTGGAAGTAGCCAGGGCGTTTGCGCGACCATTGAGTGCACCGTGTCACAATGTAGAGGCGGTGCAAAGCGCTACACCGCCACAGGGCACGCCCGCAATTTCCGAAGGTTGCCAGCCGCGGGTGGCAACAGGTATACTGCTGCGTTGATACGGAGGCAGCAATGACCCGCGGTGTCTCGCAATTCGCTCTATTCCTCGCGCTCCTTGCCCCACTCTCCGCCTCGGCCAAACTGAAAGCCAACGCGCCATCTCTTCGCTTTAAGCTCTCCGCAAGCGCCCGGCTAGCCCTGCACTTCTGGCAATCAAATCGCTCATTGCCTGAACCAGGTCGTGAGCCGGTGATGGATGCAAGAGAGGCTCGCGTTGCGCTGCGGTTTGTTGAATCCCCCTCAGACGCTCGACTGGAGGAGCTAGCTGCATCGGGAATCAACTTCTGGCACCACAACGGAAGCATCGTCCGCCGAGGGCGCCTGGTGCCGGCCAGAGTTCCTTTCGAGATGTTGGAAGTCGTTGAATTCTGGCCCGACATCGAACGGATAGAACTGCGGCTCCGACCACCTCGGCCCGATGTCGTGGAGAACACGCCTGAGATGATTGAAAGACCGCCGGTCTGGGCAGCATATGATGACGGTGGAATACCTATTATGGGAAAGGGAATAACGGTGGGCGTGGTGGACGGTTGGGTCGATCTCTTCCACCCCTGGTTCTTTCGTCCCGACGGTCCACAGTTTGAGTGGTTCGACGGCAATGGCAACGGTCAGTTCGACCCAGGCGTCGACGGTATCGATGGCGACGGCGACGGGCAGATTGGTGCCGGCGAGATTGTTGGTCTGATCAAAGGAACCCTGGAATGGAACGACGGGTCGCAGATACAATTCGCGAATGCGAAGCCCGGGTATTACCCTCCCCTCGACTGGCTCTGGCTCGACATCAACGATAGCGGCCAGCGTGAGTTCGGGCCGGGGCCCGGATTCACGGATTCAGCCCCGGCTTTTGGCGAGCCTGTTTTCGTTGCCGATGACGTAGACGGAGACGGCAAACTGGACCTGGGCGAGAAGCTCGTCGGGCTGCGCACAAGCAAGTTGAAGAGTATCCATTTCGTCGCAAATGACACTACCTTTGAGCGGGGAAAGAACCTCATCACTTACCCGGTTCCTCTGGAGGGTGGTAGCCACGCCACTATGACCCTGGGTGTTCTCGCCGGCGGCGCTGCTCCTTACCAACCCTTCGCAGGAGTAGCACCAGAGGCAGAGATCGTCCTGGCGGATATGGACCAGGGTACGTTCAGTGGTTTCGGGGGCGAAATGGGCAGTGCCTACCTTGCCGCCTCAATCATACTTGCCGAAGCCGGAGCTGACGTGCTGATGCATGAATATGGCTGGCCACTCATGGAGTTTGGAGACGGTAGTTCTGTGCTGGAAGAGGGACTCGATGAGATCGCCAAGACTGAGGGGGTGCTCAGTTGCACTGCGGCCCACAACTTCGCGGGCTACGACATGCACGCGGTGGCTACGGTTCCCGCCTCTGATTCCATCCACTTTCCGATCGCTACCAACATCCTCGGTGAAACCTACCCGACCGAGTTGCTCTACCTGACCCTGCGCTACATCGGCACCGAGGACAACGTCAGCCTGACGCTGAAGAATGGTGACGCTATTGAAGTGAGCTTCGGCCAGGATGGCGGAGGCTGGGAAGGATCGGAGGTTGCCATATGGTACTCGGGTCATGAAGTCTCATCCAGGAAAACTCACATGATGTCCCTGGCGGTCTACCCGAACTCAATTGACAGCAACATGCTGCCGGGCGAGGGATGGCTGCTGAGCGTGACCAACAATGGCACCGAAGATCTGGTGGTTGACCTTTTTGCCGCTGACCAGACCGGCTATCTCTATTCAGCAACCATCACCGAGTTCACAACCGAAGCCGGTACGATGGCACACCCCGGCACGGCCGATTCTGTAGTGACCGTTGGCGCCTACCGCGCCAACATCGAGTCCTGGTATACGAAAGTAGAGGTTGGTGACCTCAACGCTTATAGCGGTCAAGGACCTCGAATCGATGGCGAGCGGGGGTTGGACATCGTCGGCCCGTCCGACATGGTCGCCTCCGCATGGTCTCCTGATATGAGCAGCCATCCCGGATTCCGCTACGCTTCGGGAACCAGCGGCTCTCTTCCGCAGGTAACGGGGGCAGTGGCGTTGCTCCTTCAAGCGGAGCCTGACCTGGCTGCGGCCGAGGTCAAACAGCGAATTATCGATGGTGCGATCCAAGACGAGTTCACCGGGACAGAGATTAATCCGATTTGGGGTGCGGGCAAGCTATCCGCTTACCGAACTCTCTTTGGCGAAGAACCGCCGGACAACCTGCCGCCAAAGGCGATGGTCATTGGGCCCAGCGAAGTAAGACTCCAGGAATCATTCCTCCTCGATGCCACCTACTCCGTCGACGACGGCCCAGTGGATGAATTGGAGGTTCGCTGGGACCTCAACTATGACGGCGCTTTCGACATTCCCTATAAGAAGGAACTGACCCTGTCCATTGACGCCATTTATGAGCCGGGGCCTTTCGTGGCTCTCGCCGAAATCCGCGATGGATACGGCTACACAGACCGCGCCCTGGTTCGAGTCGTCGTCCTGGACGAACTCTACCAACCGCCGCCACCCGAGCCCGAATTGGATGGAGATGTGCCGGGGCAGGACCTCGTCGCCAATCCGGACGATGTCCGTACCATTATCACCAGACACGGTGGTTGCAGCACCTCTCAGGACTCTTCGCCCAAATGGCTGGGGCTCGCTCTCCTGGCCCTCGTGCTCGGGGTCATTCGCACCCGCCGAAATGATTGCAATTGCACCCCTTCGATGCCAGAGTGAAGCGTAGTGGCAAGGCAACCAAAGGTGGTGGCCAGGATCGAAAACATGATGACGAAAGTGGGTTGCAGGCTCTGTGTGGCATTGGTGCTTGCCATCATTCCTTCTCACCTGCTGGCAAGAAGCGGTGATGGTCACTCCCGCCAGGTGCTCCTCCTCCACTCCTACCACCAGGGATACCGCTGGACTGACGGAGTCACTGCCGGTGTCATCGCCCGTTTGGGTAATCTGCCAGACTTCGAGTTGCATGTTGAACACATGGGTTCCAAGCACTTCGACTCGCCAAAGTACTTCGCCGCACTCCATTCGCTACTGAAGCTCAAGTTCGGTCAGTCCACCGGTCTGGGTGACGACCTTAAGGCTGTAATCTGCTCAGATGATCATGCGCTTGATTTCGCGCTGAAGCATCGTGACGAGCTTTTTGGAGAGTCGCCGATTGTCTTTTGCGGCATCAACGATTTCCACCCCGATCGGATTGCTGGCCACGACGATGTTACTGGGGTGGTTGAAAGCTACGATTTCAGGGGGACCCTGGGCGTCATGCTGCGCTTACATCCAGAGACCGAGAGCATTGTGATAATCGGTGACCAGACCAAGTCGGGCCTGGCGGGAATCGCACGTACCCGCCGGGCCGCTGAGTTCCTGGCAGAGAAAGTACATTTCGATTACCTCGTTGGCCTCCCCCTCGAAATGTTGAAGGAGAGGCTGGCTGCACTATCTGATAAGAGCCTTGTCCTCTTCGTGAATTACACTCGCACGGGGGAAGGAGAGACGTTGCACTTTGACTTCAGTCGCCGGGCCGTAGCCTCTGCCAGTCCCGTTCCGGTTTACTGCCCTTGGGACTTTGTCCCAGACCAGGGGCTATTCGGGGGACGGGGGCTCTCCGGCCGGTCGCAGGGTGCTGCGGTTGCAGAGATCGTACGGCGGATCCTTAACCAGGAGAAGGCAGGCTCTATCCCCATTACCTACCGTGAGCCAAATCCGTACATGTTCGACCATGGCCAACTCGCCCGCTTCGGGATCGACGAGTCGCAACTACCCCCAGACAGCGTTATTATTGGTCGCCCGGAAAGTACTTTTGGCGAATACGGTCTGTTGATTTGGGGAGTCCTCGCCTTTGTCCTGCTCCAAACCGGACTCATCGTCATCCTCTTTGCTTTGAGAGTCCAGAGGAGTCGGTTGGAACGACGCCTACTCGAATCCCGCAAGATGGAAGCCATCGGCCGTCTCGCTGGCGGGGTGGCTCATGACTTCCGGAATCAACTCACCGTCATTGGTGGCTATTGTGACATGCTGGCAGAGAGCCTCCCGGAAGCGGGGCGTGACTGGGAGTGGGTGCAGCAGATCCGACGAGGCACCAAACGGTCTACCACTTTGACCAGCCAACTGCTGGCCTTCAGCCGCAAAGAGACGCTGCGCCCACGCGTTGCCGATGCCAACCGACTCCTGAGCGAACTGATTCCCACACTCGGGCGTCTCATCGGTGAAGACGTTAAGCTGCACTTCGACTCCCTGCCGACCTTGCCCGCAGTGGAAATCGACACATCCCAGTTCGAGCAAGCCCTCATGAACCTCGCCACTAATGCTCGAGATGCCATGCCAAATGGCGGCTCATTGACAATCCGAACCATGATTGAGGAGCTGAACTTGTCTGCGCTCCCAGCAGACGTCCAGTCCGGGCCCGGGCTCTTCGTGCGGGTCGATGTGGAGGATGACGGTCTTGGCATGGCTGCTGATACCATGTCGCGAGTCTTTGACCCCTTCTTCACAACCAAAGCAGTGGGCAAGGGGACCGGCCTTGGACTTTCGATGGTCCACGGGTTCGTCCATCAGAGCGGAGGCTTCGTCAAAGTTTGGAGCAGCTTTGGTGAGGGCAGTAGCTTTTCCCTCTACTTCCCGGCCTCGACCGAGGTCCCAGAGGTTACCGATGAACTGCCTGAAACCTCCGAACATGCGCCCGGAACGGAGACCATCCTCGTGGTGGAGGACGATGAGGCGGTACTCGAACTTGTAGTCGAAACCCTCTCCTCCCACGGCTACAACGTGCTCCACACGACGGACCCGAACGCGGCCGAGAAACTACTTGAGGATCAGGAACAGAAGGTGGACCTCCTCTTCTCCGATGTCGTCATGCCCGGCCTCTATGGCCCCGACCTCGCAACCCGTCTTTGCGAACGCAGCCCCGGGTTGAGAGTCCTCTACATGTCCGGATACACCCGGGGGAGCTTCGAAGATAAAGAGCGACTACCGCATGACGTTGACCTTCTGGAAAAGCCCTTCACCCGAGAGCGTCTCCATCAGGCAGTTCGGCGCGCTTTGGGTCAAACCACCCCAGAGAAGTTCTATCTCCAGGAGCCGTAGGCTCAGCCAGGCTGCCGCTGCGCTCCTCGCCAGGTGATCAGTCTTGCCCCGATTTTATGACAGGGTGGAATGCCTCTGATACATTTGCTGGCGACGGAGGTTGGGCATGAAGATAGTCGAATTGGCCCAGGACGCTACCTTGTCGTTGCGAAACGACGGGAAACTGGAAGTCTTCTTTCTGGGGGTCGGGTCGCTTTTTGCTGAACGCCATTTTCAAACCAATTTCGTGCTAGTGAAGGGCAACGACCCCGTTCTCGTCGACTTCGGCAATACCGGTCCAATCGCCAGGCGTACGCCCCCCGGGCTCGAGCCTTCAGTCATCGATGTTGTGCTTCCGAGCCACAGCCACGATGACCATATCGGAGGGCTCGGACACCTCGCACTCTACAATCGATACATTGGCGTTCCATACATGCAACGTCCGAAGCTGCAATTGATCGCTACCGAAGAGTACTCAACGCTCTTATGGGACCGTTCATTGCGCGGCAATCTCGAGTGGAATGAGGTCTCTCCTGAAGGCCGACCGCTGACCCTCACTGATTTCTTCGACGTCCACCACGCCAAACGTCACGTGGGCGTGCGCGACAGTTGGACAATTGACGTCGGAGAGATCCACATCGAGCTCTTCCGCACCCGCCACATTCCAGAGCAGGCGGAGTCCATTGAGGAGGCCTTTCCGACCTACGGTATCTACGTGGACGACCGCGTCTTCTTCTCCTGTGACACGCAGTTTGACCCCGAACTCCTGAATATCTATGAGCGCCGCGGCGTGGAACTCTACTTCCATGATGTCCAGTTCTTCCCCGGGGCAGTTCATGCGCCTCTGGAAGATTTGCGCACGCTACCCGAGCAGATCCGTAGCAAGATGCTCCTCACACATTATGCGGACACCTGGGAGGAGCATGACATCAGCGAATTCGCCGGCTGGGCCCAGCAGGGCGTCCGCTACTGTTTTGAGTGATTCCCGCAGTCCTTCCATTATGGTACACTCTGCCGGTGGTTGGTTTGAACCGATGTGGGAGGTTGCTCCATGCTGCGCCATCTATTCGCTCTTCTCGCGCTGATATGCCTGTCGATAGCCGGGTGTTCCAGCGGCAACTCGACTCCAGACGCCACCGAGCCCTCGGATGCGACGAGTGGCGAAGGGACTCGATTCCGTCCCACCGACGTCAATGTAGACCAACCCCTCTATGACTTTGTCAGCAACCTGGATCTGGCAGGTTTTGAGTACGTTCCGCAAAAGGGCGAATTCCTCTGGCCCTGTACCTCCAGCGAAGAGTGTCATACTGGATACTGCATTCAAACTGAGGCATACGGAGAAGTATGCACCGCTTACTGCGAAGAGGAGTGCCCCCTCAATTGGAAGTGCAAATCCAAGTCAGTGGGCGCAGACATCATCTTCCTCTGCGCACCCCCGGAGACCGACCTCTGCGAGCCTTGCGTCGAAGACGACGAGTGCGGGTCACCAGTCGACTTGTGCCTGACAATCGGTTCCGACCAGGAGTCTTTCTGCGCAATTTCCTGCCTCGCCGACGAAGACTGCCCAGCCGATTACGAATGTAAGCTCGCGGCCGGCGTGGAAGGAGAAGTCCTCCAGTGCCTTCCAGGTAGTGGTTCTTGCACCTGTCTGGGGGAACTCGACGGCTCCTCCGAGCCGTGCATCAACGAGAACGAATTCGGGAAGTGTTTCGGCGAGCGCCAATGTGACGGCGTAAATGGCTGGACCGAGTGCTCTGCCATGACACCATCTGAAGAGGTTTGCGACGGCGCAGACAATGACTGCGATGGCGACAAAGACGATGGCCTCGAAGGCGACCCTTGCGAACTTTCAAATGAGTTCGGCACCTGTACGGCCATCGAGATTTGTGCTGGCGAAGGGGGGTGGAGTTGTCCCGCCACGGAACCGGCTGTCGACCTCTGCGACGGAGTCGACAATGACTGCGACGGAGAGACCGACGAGGACGACCCGGAGATGGCGTCCGATTGCGACTCTCCAGAAGACGACGACCTCTGCGCAGAGGGCACCCTCACGTGCGAAGAAGGCAACCTCGTCTGCGTCGGGGATGAACCCGTTAGCGAGGAGTGTAACGGTCTGGATGACGACTGCGACGAGTTGGTCGACGAAGACTTCCCGGACGACGACGGGGATGGCATGGCCAATTGCGTGGACGACGACTCCGACAACGACGGATTGGCAGACGATGCAGACAACTGCCCGGTGATTCCCAACCCCGAGCAAACTAACTCTGACGACGACGAATGGGGAGACGCTTGCGACGAAGATGACGACAACGACGGCACTCCCGATGTCGACGACTGTGCTCCCACCGATGCCGAGGTGTTCCCGGGTGCGGAGGAGGTCTGCAATGGCAAAGACGACGACTGCGACGACCAGATGGACCCGCTGGGCTCTCAAGGGTGCAAGTTCTGGTACATTGACGCCGATAATGACAGCTTCGGTTTTGACGGACTAAACGAGTGCGTTTGTGGCGAAGGCGGCCAGGTACCGTTCACTGCCTCCCTAGGGGGCGACTGCAACGACTCCAGCGCCGACGTCAACCCGCTTGCCGAAGAATTCTGCGATGGCATCGACAATAACTGCAATGACGACATTGACGATTTCGGGTCCACCGGCTGCGAACTCCGGTACAACGACAAGGACGAGGACGGCTTTGGCGTCAGCTACGAGAAGAAGTGCGTATGCGGCGGTAAAGAGACCTACACCGCCACGGAAGCGGGAGATTGTAACGATGCTGACGACAGTATCTATCCCGGCGCCGATGAGTTCTGCAACGAGGTCGACGACGACTGCAACTATAAGACGGATGAAGAGGGTTCGCTTGGCTGCAACACCTACTATCTCGACGAAGACTCTGACACTTATGGACTGACCGATTACACCAAATGCCTCTGCGGTCCCAAGGGAGCCTACAAAGCACTGGCCAAGAATGACTGCGACGACTCCGATCCGGACATCCATCCAAACCACGCCGAAATCTGCGCCGATGGCAAGGACAACAACTGCAACAACAAGATGGACGAGGCACCGTGCGTTGAGTAGCTTTTTCTAGTCAGAATCCTCGGTGGTCGAGAATTCGACCCAGACAGGATAGTGGTCTGACACATCGGTAGTCATTCCTGCCGAAAGTCCCAACACTTCATCAAATCGAAACACCCCGTGGTTACCCGTGTAGTCCTCTGCCGTAGCAGCCGGTGAAAAAACGACGCGATCGTAGGTGCACTCACTGGAGGCAACATTGGTGTCAAGTTCGTCGCCGATTGCCCAATAGTAGTCAGAACCTCGCATCGGCGAGACGCTCGATGCTTCATTGAAATAGCTGCAATCCGCGTTGAAATCACCGAGGAGTATCACGTCCTGCTGGGAGGGAAAACGGTCACGCCCATACTTCATCACGTAAACCAATTCATCGATTTCCGCTTCGGCATCGTCCGGTTTGACGTGAACCGTGGCAAGAACAAAGTCGAAGCCCGCGAAGGTCGAGAAACGGGCCAGCAGTGGCGGACGAACCAACCCCTCCAGCGGGTAAGTCTCAACATCCCCTTCCACCCATGAGACCCTGGTCCGGTCGTAGATGAAACCAAACTGTTCGAGGTGTCCGGAGCTTCCAACCGGCTCGCCCGAGACAAACGCGTAGGGGCCATCTTGCCCATCATTGAGGACCCTTACGAGGGTGACCAGCACATGGTCAGCCGGGCCTCTCAGTTCCTGCAGCGCGATGATGTCAAAGTGTCGGATGATGGAGACAACCGTCTCCGTGACCATTGAATCCGCCAGCTTTCCGGTGCCAAAGTTCTGGACGTTGAAGCTCGCCACCAGGATCGTGTCCGACCAGCCCAGGGGCCACGTCTTATCTGCCCTGTCAGATGAGCCGCAAGAGAGTGCAGAGAGAAGCAGGAGAGGGGCGACAATAACGGGTCTTATTGCTCCGAGCATGGGCTTTTGTCAGTCGAACAAACGGTCTGACAGGACGCTTGGTGCCTCGCCAGAACAGATGGAAAAGATCGGTGCCGCCAAAGCGGGGTAGCTCACACCACTTTCCTCAGCTTCCAGACCGTAACAAATGCTTCTTTGAAGATCGCCCCGGACATCTTCGATTCCCCTCGCGTCCGGTCCGGGAAGACAATCGGGACCTGCCCAATGCGAAAACCCGCCTTGTGAGACCGGTAGGTCAATTCAATCTGGAAACAGTAACCGAAAGAGAAGAGGTTATCGATGGGGAGGGTTTCAAGGACCTTGCGGCGGAAGCACTTGAACCCACCGGTAAGATCTTTGTATGGCAAGCCGAGCACGGTACGCGCATAGAGATTGGCCGCGCCGGAGGGGGGGTTGGGCGTGGTGGGGATGTTGAAGCTCCCCCCCAGCGTGCCGGCGCGGCGGCCGG
>CAZFVN010000032.1:0-15447 GCA_964522395.1 uncultured Myxococcales bacterium | reverse complement strand
GTTCGCGCATAGAGATAGCCCCCCCCGGAGATGAACTTGCGCATGATGCCCCAGTTTTCAGTGCCACCACCCTTGATGTACCTTGAACCGAGGACCAGATCTGAATCCTGCGCCGTCGCCAGAAACTCTGGTAGATGCTCGGGACGGTGCGAGAAATCACAGTCCATTTCGAAAATCAACTCGTAGTCCCGCGCCAAGGCCCAGTGGAATCCGGCAACATAGGCCTTGCCAAGACCCTCCTTCGCCTCCCGGTGCAAGACGTGCACCCGGTCATCTTTGGCGGCCAACTCATCGGCCAGTTCACCAGTGCCGTCTGGAGACGAATCGTCCACCACCAGAATGTGGACATGAGGCACGATATTGAAGATTGCCTCAGCCAACAGCGGCAGATTCTCTTTCTCGTTGTAAGTGGGAACGACAATTAGTGTCTTCTCGATGTTGTCCTGCATCAGTACCTTTCCCTGTAGAGCATCTCGATGACGTCCCGGTAGCGCTCCACGATAACGCCCCGGCGAAGCTTGAAATCGTGTGTTAGTTCCCCTGATTCCACGCTGAATTCGGTATCGAGAATGGCAAATCGCCGAACCCGCTCGTGGGGGGCAACTCCCTTGTTCATTTCTTCTACTTCACTTTCCAATTCCTTGAATAGCCGCATGTCCGAACGCAATTTCCGGACATCTTCGCAAAGGATGCCGTTGCGTCTCGCCCAATCGGTAATGCGTACCGCTCCAACGGTGACGAGGGCGGAGAGGTAGGGACGATCATCGCCGACGACCATGCAATGTGACACCAGAGGAATTGCCATCAGCTTTCTTTCGATTCGACCGGGCACGATGTTCTTGCCCGTGGCTGTTACCAACACATTCTTCCGGCGGCCGGTAATCCGCAGGCAGCCATCCGATTCGATGCGCCCCAGGTCCCCTGTTAGCAACCAGCCGTCCTTGTCCACCGCAAGTTCGGTTGCTTCCTCGTCCTCCAGGTAGCCGCGCATTATTCCCGGTCCCTTGATCATGATCTCACCACTTGGTGCGATACGCGTCTGCACCATTGGTAGGGCTGGACCGACAGTTCCAATGCGAACATGGTCAAAGCGCTGAAGATGAGAAGCTCCGGAAGACTCGGTAAGACCAAAGCCATTGAGCAGCGGAATGCCAAAGGAGGTAATGGTGTAGGCCACCCTCTCCGAAAGGGGTGCTCCGCCCGAAACCATGAACCGCATGCGACCACCAAAAATCTCGCGGCCCCGGCCGAAAACTGAGCGTCGTGCGACCTCTAGTTGCCCCCAGGCCAACGGGTTGGGGCGGCGACCTTCCGATTGGGCATCGAGCACCTTGCGGCCGGCTGCCAGGCCGCGCCGGTAGAGCTCCCACCAAACTGCGGAAAAGTCGCTCATTCCGGCAACCAACTTCTCGATTATCTTCTCATATACACGCGGCACGCCAACCATGAAGGTCGGCTTCACATCCTGCAAATCTTCGAGGAGCGTCCGCATACCCTCGCCCAGAGCCAGCGGCGTTCCAGAAGCGATGGAAGTCAGCGCGGCGATGTACCCCAGGACGTGGGAGAGCGGCAGAAAGAGGAGTTGAACATCTTCCCCCCCGACAGGCAGAAGTGAAACCAGAGTGCGGGCCTGATAGAGGAGCCCGGCGTTGGTCAACACCACGCTCTTCTGCTCACCAATTGTTCCTGCCGTATGAATAATGACGGCGGCGTCTTCAGGCTTTCGAGATGCCATCCGCCGGTCCAGCTCTACAGCGTTGCCGCCGGGGCCACCATGACTCTCAAGTTGCTCCAGTGAGACAACCTCATCCCGGCTTGACACCACGTCTTCCAGTCGCAGAAAAGGAGGACTGCCGGAGCCTGGATCACTTTGCACGCACTGCTTCTCCATAACCACTGTGCGTTGAGGCGGTAGCTTGGCAAAATCCCGAAAACGAGCCAGCAGGGCCGGGTCCCCCAGGAAGATCATCGTGGGTTTGGTGCCACCCACCATTTCGGCGAAGTCCGAGGCCGCAACACTACCTGATGCCGGCACCAGGACGGCCCCCGCCAGCGCCACGCCCCACGCTACCAGTAGAAACTCCGGCGTCGTTCGGCCCACCACCATGACATGATCGCCCGGCTCCACTCCAAGGCGACTCATACCCCGGGCGACGGTCGTTGCACGAGCAGCCCAGGCCGCGTAGCTAAGGGATTCCCAACCATTCTCCGTGCGATAGAGAATGCCGGGGGTAGCACCATTCTCATGGGCCCGCTGACGAAAGAATGCGGCCAGGTTTTCGTTGGGCTGTGGCATTACTCTCCCCTATCGCCCAATAATGATTTAAACTGCGTCCAAAGTCAATCGGAGAGCCGCCCGGTTTCGAGCACCTCGGCCAGGCGCTTCCCATCGGTCAAAACCGGCCCCGCGTCAAGGGTACGTATCCAGTACAAATCAGCCGGCAAGACATCGTATTGAGCCACCCATTTCGGCAACGACTCCCCGAAGGCCAGCCGCAGCACCAACTCAGCAAAGTTGGCACCGGCAGCAGAATAGAAATGAAAGGTCGTTCCGAAACGGCCTACATTGATCTCCGTGACCCGGGGAACGCCATCCGAGTCCTCTTTGAAATCGACAAAGGCCGGGCCGTGAAAGGCGGGGTCAATGGCGTGACAGACTCGAGGGCCGATGTCGTTGATGTCAGCTCGATGTACCGTATGCGAAATCGCCGGGGCCCCAGTTATGCCGGAAGGGCTGACGTGAGGAATAACGTAGGCATCCCGCTCTCGGCATTGACTCGCCACCAGCCGGCCGCGGTCAAAGACGCCCAGCCAGGTGAGGTTCCGGCCGGGCAGGAATTCACTGGCCGCCATCTTGCCCCAGCCAGCCCAATAATCCACCCATTGGACCGCCTGGTCCAGGGTTTTGGCAGGCAGGCTGGCCACCCCCACCCCCTTGCCGGGAATACCACTTCCCCGGACCCAAACAGGAGGAACGAGAGCTGCGAATACTTCCTCCAGATCCTCGGGCGAGTCGATCAGCCAGGTGCGTGGCACTGCAATGCCAAGACGCTCAAGAAGCTGCTGGGTTGCCCACTTATCCTCGCCCACGGCAAAAGCTTCCGGAGTTGGCAACCAGGTAGGAGCCGCAATCGCATCTATGTTTCGGGCGAGCATGACGCCATCTAGACTGTTATTGGGAAAAACGAAGTCGATTTGATGGTTGGCCACTCGCCTATTGAGGTCGGCCACCCAGGCCCGTTCGTCGTCGCGGCGGGGGGAGAGTTCACGCACGTTCGTCAGGGCCAGGTGCAGATAATGAGGACTGGCATCAGTACCCAGAGTCCAGACATCGTCCCCGAGCAGTGCGAGGGAGCGGGTGAGGTTCACGCAGCCGGGCCCGCCGGCAGAGGGTATCAGGATTCGCCTGGTCATGATCATCCGTCCTGGAGTTGGAAGTCCTTGCAAAAGACCCACTCACCATTCTCGTCCAGGGCCCGCACTTCGCCCCGAATCAACATTTCGTTGGGATAGTTGAAAACACAAGATTGCTCCTCGCCGCGCACGTGGATGCAATCGCCGCATCGATAGACAAGATCGTACTTCTCGACGTCTCTGCGAAACCCCTCGTTGCGGGTGGCTATCTCAATTGGGTCGCTAGTGACAATGCGCCGGTTCTTTTTCACTTGATGCACCCTTCCCGAAGCTTCTCGACGCGCGCCCTGGACGCTTCGTCAACGGCGGCGGCCGCGGCCCTGGTGAACCACTTGAGACCCGCCTCCTGCTGACTCGTCCGACAGTGGAAGATTGCCTGGGCCACCATGCCGGCGACTGAGGTATCATTCTCGTCGAGAAAGTCGGCCGAAGACTCGACCTTTCCATTCGCCAACATCAGCAGGGCCGCGTCCACCAGCAACCCGGTCGCAGCCCAATCTCGCCATCCCGACCGCAAGAGCCGAGTGGCCACCCCTGTCTGGCCGTCCCGGCAGGCCAGCCACGCCCCCCAGGCGACAGTCTCAGCACCAAGGGCCCACTGATCTCGGCGGGCGAAGAGCAGTGGACGTTCACATCGTACGTAACTGTCGAAGAACTTCTCAGTCTCCTCCAGCGTCGCACCACCAGCCACGAAGCAGTTTATCTCCGCCTCCTTCGATATCTGCTTGGAGCGAGCAACAAACCCTGCCACAGCGCGCTCAAAGTCACCTCTAGCCTGGGCCGCCGCGACGTTGGCAAAGTAAGGATGGTATTGGGCATGCGAGGAACCCGACATCCAGTCGCAAATTGCTGCCTCAGGGGCCGGTGCCGCCAGGGCAAACAGCACTATGCCGGTGATCAAACTCGCCATCTTCTCCTCCGAGCAGTCCCGCTCAAGGTAGCAAAGCCTCGCACACCGATCAAGGGTGACAGCTTGATTTCGACTCTCTCGTGTTCTACCGTATAGCACTCGCAACCGGCCGAACCCTGGCTGTTCCAAAATGGAGGAAGCATGTCTCGACAGTTACTCGCTACCTTGTTGACAATGGCTATGGCTGTAGCGCTATTTCAGAGCTGCAAAGATGCACCGGTCGAAACGCCGGCCGCAGACCCGAACGAGCGTGCGACCGCTCCAACATCTGAAATTGCCGACGACGACCTGATCGAACTGGTTATCGTTGCCACAAATGACGTCCACGGCTACATCCTGCCTCGCAAATTGACCTTGGCTATCGACGAAGAGGGCAAGATCCGCTATCCGGCGGGCATTGGCGGTGTCGAATGGCTGGCCGGCTACCTCGATATCCTCCGCCGCCAGAACCCGGGACGAGTGCTCCTGCTCGATGGCGGTGACATGTTCCAGGGCACGATGATTTCCAACAAGTCGGAGGGGGCAACAGTGATTGCTGCCATGAACTATTTGGGCTATGCGGCAGCCGCGGTGGGTAATCACGAATTCGACTTCGGGCCGGTTGGCGAAGGCAGCGAGGGTGACCCCTACGGCGCGCTCAAGGCATTGGGCCCTCCGGCGGATTTCCCCCTCCTCGCAGCCAACCTCATAGACCGCAAGACTGACAAGCTCATCGACTGGGAAGGCTTCGCCCCCACGGTCATGGTTGAGGTTGGAGGTATCAAAGTTGGCATCGTCGGTGGGCCCACGGATACCACCCCCACTTACTCCAAGAAACGAGTTGGTGAGGGCCTCGAATTCCGGCCCCTCGTCGAGATAGTCAAAGAACACGCCCCAAAACTGAGAGCGCAGGGGGCTCAAATCGTTATCGGGCTCCTCCACGCCGGGGGCGTTTGCGAGGAGATAGACGACCCCAATGACATCTCCTCCTGCGACCCTAATGAGGAGCTCTTCCAAATCGCCAAGGCTCTCGAACCAGGGACGGTGGACCTCCTGATCGGTGGCCACACGCACCACATCGTGCGCCACATAGTCAATGGCATTCCGCTGATGGAATCCGGAGGAACGGGCAAGCTCTTTGGGATGGCCACCCTCAAGTTCTCCAAGAAGGCGGGCAAAGTTGTAAGCGTCGACCTCTCCAAACCGGTGGGAATCTGTCACCACCGGTTTGAAGGAACTGAGAGTTGCGTCTACCTCGACGAATTGCCCAGCCCCAAGAAGCTCCCAGCGATGTTTCTTGGGGAAGAGGTTGCAAGAGTGGATTTCCTTGCTTCGCTACTCTCCCCAGCCCAGAAGGTGATGCTCGCAGAGGCCCAGGAGGAGTTAGGGGCAACCGCGGTCCGGGAACTTTACCGGGAAAACGAAACGGATGACCGGCCCATGGGGTTGCTCATTACCCACATTATGCTCGACAAATACCCCACTGCCGACATTGCCCTCTTCAACGGTTCTGGAATCCGCTCTTCCCTACACACTGGCCCGGTTACCCGAGAAGCGGTTTTCCAGGTTCTACCCTTTGACTCCACCCCCGCCTTCATGCATTTGAAGGGTCGAGACCTCAAGGATCTGTTGCGGCTCATAACCTCAGGCGCCCATGGCATGCCCGTCCTGCGCGGCTTGAGGCTCCACGTGGACCGCAAGCTGGACGAGTGCATCAAGGAAGATTGGAATGGCAACGGCGAAAAGGAGAAGTGGGAGCGAAACCTGCTTCTCTCTGCCACACTCGAAGATGGCACGCCTCTGGAAGACGAGAAGACTTACACCATAGTTACCACCAGCTACCTTGCTGGGGGCGGTAGCGACATCGCCCGCATCCTTGACAAACTTCCGCCCGAGACGGTCTCTCGCCCCCCCGAGGCTCCCACCACCCGCGACCTGCTTACGGCGTGGCTTCGGGACCATCCAGTTGAGTTGGGCGGGCCCGACGACCCATACACCAGACACCCGGACGGACCACTCCTCAAGGTTGACAACTATGAACACCAACCGGGAACTGAGTGTGCCAAGTAGCTGAACCAGAAGGTCGCTAGTCAAAGGCCAGGACAATCCACGTAAGTTCGGAGATATCGAAGACCAAGTCGCCTTCTTCTATCGCCGCGTCAACCTCGTATAGTCCACCCAGGTCAGTGGAATTCACGAAGACCTGCACGGGCGCTTCCCCATCCCAGACATCGGTTAGGGAATCCACAGGAATTCTCACGGTGGACGCCTCGTTAAGGCGTGTATCGAAGGGGTAGAACGCATAGGCCGCTTCGCCCTCAAATCCCTCAGGAATCTGGTCTGCCGCGGCCCTTACCACGCCTACCGGGCCTTCCAGGTTGAGGTCTGGGAAGTTCGCACTTGCCGGTGCCAGTTCAAGGGATAGCGCACCTAGTTCCAGCAGACCGCCATCGGCGACCACGAGATTCACCGTCTGCTCGACGATTGGCAGAACGATATCTCCCCAATCATAGGTAGCCGGAGGGGCCGGCAAATCGGTAATGAAACTGATACCCGCATAGAGGAGGCCTGATTGGGCGGCAGCCAAATGGGGCATGACCTGAAGATGTGTGTACCCCTGCAATAGCTCAGTGTATTGGAAGGTCCCATCATCCTCGGCAAATTGTTGGATACAGACCGCCAGCCCTTCAACTTCTCCGCAAAGCACCAGCATTGCCTTGGTAACTGGTTCCCCCGTCTCGTCAAGCACTCGCCCGGTCAGGGTAAGCGTCTCGGTAGCAAGGCCGTCGGCAACAACCTCTTGAGGATTCTGGGGGAGGTCTTCGTCCAAGAAGTCGGCTTCAGCCGACAAATCGTCGGCGTGAAGGTCAGCCTCCTCCAAATCGCCTCCATCCGTTCCGCAGCCAGCCCCGAAGAGCAGCAGGGAAAGCACCAGGAAGTAACGTATTTGTCTGCGCATCTTCATTCCTCCGAACCGCACCTCTTGCGCGGCGGTCGGCGGTTAGTCGCTACCAGCAGAAGATCCTTACGGCAGCTCCCCGGGGGTCCCCAGGTTGGAACCGTCACCATACGGGGTGGAAGCCTTCACCCAGTTGGCTGGGTCATTGTTATCAAGGTTGGGATGGAGGAGCTCGATGGAGGCCCCCTTGGGCACCTTCCAGCCGGCGAATTTATTGTAGTACACAGCATCTACCTCTTCGCCGTACAGGTTCTTCAGGATGATGACGTCAGAATCGTTGGCAATCTTGAAATCTGAATAGGGATACTGGTAGTTGACTTCCACTCCACCGTTGCTTGATTCGATGGAATTGGAGCCAAACACCTGGACTTGCCCGGGCTGGAGCAGGTAGGGCCCGCCATTCATGATGATGTGGAGTTGACCGGACAGGTCTTCAATTCGCCAGCCATTGAGGTCTATCACTTCGTCCGTCGCATTGACGATTTCGAGCCACTCGCCCTTGTCATCGGGAATCCCGTCCGGGTCTGCCATGATTTCGGTAATCACAACTGGAGAGTCGGGAGTACTCGGAATATCCGGGGTAATATCTTGCGGCCCGAGATCGGGCTCCACCGGAATGTCCTGTACCATGGGAATATCCTCGATGACCTCAATGAGACCTTCAACAATGTCGGGCTGCTCAAAGATATCTGCCGTGGGCTCAACAAACTCGACGAAGGGGTCGTCAACTGGGGGCTGCTCGCCCTCCAGAAGCATATCCGCGTCGGTGCGGGGCATCAGATGGAACGTCTCGTCTGAGAACTTCACGACACCAACTATGTATTGGAAGACATCGCCAACTTCCCGAGCATCAGTGGGAAGCGTCATGTATTTCAGCTCGTAATCGTTGCCAACGCGCAGCACTTGGTCGACAACGAACTCGTGATGGTCGTAGCCCTCGCTTATGTCGGGATTGGCATTCGTCACGGTGACTCCTTCAATGCGCACGAAGACACCTTCGAAGGACTCCGGGTCGGCGCTGATATCAGCGGCAGTAGTGAGATAGGGTTCCGGAGCCGGTCCCTCGGAATTGACCAGAATCGACTTCGCCTGGAAGAGCGTGAAACAGGATGACTCTTTGTGATCGCCACTTACCGTCACGACCATTCCTGGCGCAAGGTCCGGCACCTGTGCCGATGGGTAGGTAGCGTGAATCCCGGAGTAGGGCCCACCTTCCGGATCCATAAGGTAGTAGCCGTGCTGTGGATCACTGCCAAACTGGAAAGGGTATGGCGGGGCCGTTACCACCACGTGCTTCAGTACAATATTGGCTCCGACCAACATGGCCCCGTATTGCACCACACATTCGAGACTATCCGCCGATTGCTGCAAGTCCTTGATGGAGGTTCCCTCTTCCTCGATGTCAGGCGTGACCTGTTCAACAGTCTCTTCGGGGGGCTGGTCTGGCAGGTCGCTAGTCTTCACATCAGGGGTGGGGGCAACTTCAGGCGCCACAAAGAAATCGGGAATGTCCTCAACAAAGACAATATCTTCGTCAGGCACCACCTCCCGTGCCTTGATTTCCACGGGAGTGTTTCCAAGATCGACTGCACCAACGGTATCTTCCGGCGCGTTTTGAACCTGCTGCTCACTGGCGCAGCCCAGGAGCAGCACCACAATCAGCAACATCGAGCATCGCACCCAGATTAGTCGAAACATGTATCCTCCTACCGCAGACCAACGTCCGCCGTAGGATCCCATAATCACGAGGCTCAAGCAAGGCCCGTCAACCACTCTGTCACATGTGGCCAGACGTGTTGGGGTGCACGCACGCCAAGCACGATATCGCAATGACCAAAGCCATCGACATGATGCCGGACGACTCTGGCGCTGGGAAATGCGGTTGGCTGGATGGCCAGGGAACCGGGGACTATTTCGTCAGAGTCCGAATTCATCAGCAGGACGGGACAACTCAACTCCTTGAAATCGGTCAGAAGGTCTGCAGTAGTGCCATTCACGGGCAACTCCTTGGACCTGGCCCATGCGGCAAGCTCCGTCACAACTCCCAGTCCAGTGACATCGAAGCCTCCGGCCAGCCGGGCGACGAGCAGTTCCTTCTCCATACTCTTCGGGGCCCAGGGCGAAATGGGAAAGTGAGCTGCCTGCTCGCCAGCATACTGCACCGCCAACGCCGTCGCCTGTCCGATCCAATCGAGACGGAACGGAAGGCCGTCTACAGCACGTAAAGCTGGGACCAGGCGACGAGCGCGCGGCAGCAAGTGGGCAAGGGCAAATTGCCTCCCCAACTTAATGCGACCGGGAGAGGCAATCAAACCAATACCAGCCAGGTCATCACCGTGGCGAGTGCCAAGATGCGCGGCCATGAGTCCGCCTAGACTGTGGCCGAGAACAGCAAGAGGCTTTCTTGAGCATCGTTTCTTGAGAGCCCCCATCACGGTGGGGAGATCGTGCTGGAAATAGTCGCTAAGCGACCGGGCGCAACGCCGGCACAGTTTGCGGCTCCTGCCGTGGCCGCGGAGTTCGGCAGCGTAGACATCCCAGCCGGACTTGCACAGGTAGTCGGCGAAGGACCTCTGCGGAGCATGCCAGGTCATCATGTTCTGGCCAAATCCGTGGAGCAGAAGAACTGCCCCCTGGGGCTCTGCAGCCGAGAGCGAAGAGAGAGAGATGACCTGCCCGTCGGACGTCGGCAGATCCTCGTGGATGAACCTATTCACGGTCCGCCAACCCCTCCTTCTGAAGTGACCAGATGGAATTCAAAGAAACCCGTCCAGTGACCAGGAAGAATGCCGCAAAGAGGGTGTACTGGAGTAACATCACCGCCCAAACGGCGAGGGCAAAAGCGAGGGGAGTGCCTGCCGTTTCCGGGGCCCCGTAGAGGGCCACTGGCAGCAACAAGAAATACCAGAATGAACCGACGTTGGCCGGCGAATTCGGAATCATCATCCCCACTGCGACCGCGGCCATCATCGCGTAGGCACCGGCCAGGTCAATGAGTGAGGTGAGGCCAAAGGCCTCCGCCATGAGATAGTAGTAGAAGCCGTTGATGCCCCAGTAGGCCACAGTCAACAGAAGAAATCGAAGAAAGGAGTGGGCTGATGGCATCGCCTTCAGCCCATCAATGAAAGCTTCCATCATACCGGAGAGTCGGTCCGCCAGACGTCTGGAAACCAACCCAGCCACACCATGTACAAATCGAACCGCGTGGGGTTTGCTCAAGTAAGCGACTATAAGCAAGACGAATGCACTGGTAAAAACAGCAAGTGCGACCAACGCCCCGGCTCTCAAGCTGACGTAAGTTGTCCCTTCGCCGGCGGGTAGAAAGAAGAGTACCAGCGCGAGCAGCAGAGCCATCATCAAGCCATCCATGACGCGCTCCACGGCAATCGTCCCAAAAGCCGCACTCTTACGGACCTTCCCGGTTTTGGAGATGAGGAAGGGGCGGGCGATTTCACCGAGGCGGAGAGGGAAGATAAAGACGGCCATGAAGGAAACGGCCCCGACCCGATTCAAGGTGGAAAAATCAAACCTGGCCAGTGGCCTTAGGAGGGGAGCCCAGCGCAGGACCCGTAAGAAATGGACAGTACACAACACCAGGAAGGCACTGATGAGCGCAACTAAATGCAGGGACCAGGAGATACTCGGCCCAGCGCCATGATCGGCCAGGCACAAGAGCCTGCTACCATCCAGTTCTACCGCATCACAAAGTACCGGCCCAAGGGGCCACTGGCGGGAAGATAGCCAAAGAAAAAGGGCTGCAATGCCCAGTGAGAGAATCCATCGTAGAGCCAACTTCATGCACACCGCCTCACAAAAATCGGTCCTGCACGATACCAGCAACCGGGATGAATTGGAAGCAATCCGCACCACGTGCTACCCTCTGCCTGGGAGGAGTTGATATGAATGCCCTCACGGCACCACTTACTAAGGACCACATCCTCTTTCTGGATCGCCATTTGATAGTAGTCAACAAGGAGCCGGGATGGCTCTCCCAAGGCGACAAGACGGGCGATCCGGCGGTCTCGGATCTGGCCAAAGCCTACCTGATTGAGCAACTTCCGGAAGATGCCCGCTCCAAACGTAACCCCTTTGTCGCCCCGGTCCACCGACTAGACCGCCCGGTTTCCGGGATTCTCGCCCTGGCTCGCACCTCCAAGGCGGCCCGTCGTGTAGGTGCACAGTTTCTAGCGGGTTCCGTCACCAAGGAGTATTTGGCGATAGCGCCTTCATCGCTGCCCGATGAAGCCATGAGCAGGCTCTGGGTCAACAAAGACCGGCAGAACAACCGAGTGCGTTGGAGCGAGGAAGCCAGGCAGGGCTGGCAGGAGGCCCGGACCAGATTCTCTGTGCTTCACAGAGACAAGGAATGGGCCCTCGTGCGGCTAATGCCTGAGACCGGCCGGCCCCATCAACTACGGGTCACCATGGCTTCATTCCAGGCCCCAATCGCGGGGGACATTCGGTACCGCAGCACCCTTGAATTGGGTCGCTCCATAGCTCTCCACGCCCATCGGCTCACCTTCGAGCACCCTGTAAAGGAGGCGCCTGTCGAGGTATCTGCGCCACTGCCAGGAAGGTGGCTCGAGCGATGGCCATGGCTGGAGTTCGTCGCCATTTGACGTTGCCTCTCGCGCGCATTCTGACTACCATAGTCCCAGGAGGTTTACAGTTTGTTCGCCCCCCCGCGCATAGGCATTTTGGCCATTGGGCTCTTCTCAGTCGTCCTGGGGAGTGCATGTGCGGACCGCCCCCTTGAGCCTCCTCTCGAACAGCAATACCAGGGAGTCAAAGGGGACCCCACCGTTGAGTTTCTCTCGCCCGCAAATAACGTCTATTACTACTTGCAAGAGCCGACCACGCCCGTCGAGGTGGTCTTCGCCATCGAGAATTGGGAGACATTTCCTGGCCCGAACAAGGATATTGCGGTCTACCTCGACGACACCCTGGTCACGACCTTAGATTCGTCCGACCCGTACGAATTCGAGACTGTACCCTTTGGCGTGCACAGTCTGACCCTGCAGTTGCGTGAAAACGGCGAAGCGCTGACCAACTCTGAGGCCCGGGCGGTCAGGTATGTCAGAATCACGACCAACTGCCTCGAGGACCCCGAGTGTGACGAAGGCAATCCATGCACCATCAACGCCTGCGTCTACGCTGGTGGCGGACTTTATGAGTGCGGCTGGGGCTTCATTACGGGCTGTTGCCATACCCTCTTCGACTGTCCGGTGGGAACTGCGCACTGCGGGGATGTGGATGATGACGGTTTGCCGGAGTGCGTAGAGTGCATGGACGACGACGAGTGCGGCGACGACAACATCTGCAGCGTCGACCTATGCATTGACGGCGGATGCTCAAATGTGCCGGTAGCGGAGTCCTGTGCAGTGGACGAAGACTGCGACGACGGCGACCCGTGCACTGCGGAAAGCTGCGATATTGCACTTTGCGGCTGTCAGTACGCTCCCGTCGACGGATGTTGTATCGTTGACTCCGAGTGTGATGACGGGAGCGCCTGCACCATCGACCGTTGCATCTTCTACGAATGCCGCCACGGACCGAAGTTCATTGGCCAGACTTGTTGTACCGACGACGACGATTGCGTACCGAATAACCCATGCCACAAGGGCACCTGCGTGCTTGCCGGAAACAACGCCGGCACTTGCAGTCTGGCCAGCGACCCTGACAAACCGGGCTGCTGCTCATCTGATGCTAGCTGTCCCGATCTCTCTCAGAAGTGGCTCGGGGCCTGCCTGTACAACGCCGATGCAAGCTATTTCAAGTGCGCTCACCACCTCAATCCACAATGGTGCGAAGTGACGGAGCACGGACTCGTTCTGAACGAACTGATGGTGAATCCCGTGGTCGTCCTCGACAGCCTTGGCGAGTGGGTAGAGCTCTACAATGCCGGCCCCACGGTGCTTGACCTCTCCGGCTATGCTCTCGATGGGGGAGAAGGTGAACTATGCCTGCTCTTCCCGGAGGCCTCCTTCACCCTGGCACCTGGTGGCTACGTAACAGTTTCCCGCTACTCAGACAGTTCGGGTAATGGCGGTGTTGACGTGGACTTTGCCTGCGGTCTCGACCTTTCACTCGAAAACTCTGTGGACAGCTTGAGCCTCCTCGATGCTGACGGCAATACCGTTGATTCTCTCGCCTGGGACCCCGAGCTTTTGCCCTCTCCCGGGTCTACACTAGCGCGGCACTCCCCCTACCTGCCCAGCGGGGTGAGTTCATCCTGGCAGTCAGGCGCAGCCCCATACGGGGAGGGGGCCAACCTCGGCACTCCAGGTGCTGCAAACATAGACCTCGGGCCACTAGCCAGCCCTCCGCTGTGCGACGACGGCAAAACGTGTACCTTCGATATCTGCTCATTGGAGTCGCCCAATATCTGCGGTCACGCGGAGATGACCTACTGCTGCCTCACAGACGCAGCTTGCGACGACGGCAATGCCTGCACCATTGACAGTTGCATGAGCGATGGAATCTGCCTGCACGACCCGCTCCAAGACTGCTGCAACGATGACTCGGTCTGTGCGGACGAGGACGATTGTACGATCGATGTCTGTATCAACCACGTCTGCCGACACGGCCCCAAGTTCATCGGGGAAGTATGCTGCAGCGACGATACCGATTGCGAGTCAACCAACCCCTGCGTTCTGGGGTATTGCGAGGAGAGCACCTGCACCTTCTTCGACGTTGAAGACTGCTGCGGAGCTGACTGGCAGTGTCACGACTGGAACCCGTGCACCGAAGACCTCTGCGACCCTCAAGCCCATGTTTGCCAGTACGCTGATGTGCCAGGTTGCTGCCTGAACGCGGAGATGTGTGAAGCCGCGAAGCCTCCCGTACATTACTGCCGCCCATCATATTGCATTGCCGCTTCCTGCAAGTATGGCGCACCAGCAGAGGATTGCTGTGCGCAATTGACGGACTGCGATGACGAGAACCCCTGTACCACCGATGCCTGCGATACCGGCACCCACAAGTGCGTCCACGAACAGACGGATCCGTTCTGTTGCAACAACTCGTTGGATTGCGCCAGTCCAACGGTTCCCTGCACCATCGCCACTTGCGTTGCCAATAGCTGCGCCTATCCTGCCCTGCCTGGCTGCTGCGTGGCTGATGAGCAGTGTGACGACGATAATCCATGCACCGTTGATGTCTGCCTGAATGACCTTTGCCACCATGCCAAAGCGACAGACGATGATTGCTGCATGGTCAGCAAGGACTGCATCGACGATGGCCTACCTTGCACAACGGAAATGTGCGCGGCACAAAGCTGTATCTCGACCACCCAGTCTCCATGTTTTCTAACCTTCAACTACTATGCCCCCCTTGACCTGGCGGCAACACTTGAGGAAGCGGGGCTGCTCTCGTTTGAAGGGGGGAACGTCACGCCGGACGAGCCTCCCGCCTGGGAACTGACCGGCAGTGGAGCGTTGGGACCTGACCGTCATTTGGTACTAACCATGGAGAGTGGTACCACTTCCTGCGTAGCCCTGCCCTTCCTTAAACTGCCGACCGGCGTCTCGGCACTGACCATTGCCGCCGACATAGCAGCCAGCCTCGACGATGGAGTGGTGGTGGCCGAGGTCTGGGGACAGAAAGCAAACGCACAGGAAACGTGGCAGACCCACTGGACCCAGGTCTTGCCTGAAACCACGAGTGGACATCATAACATTACGATTCCAATCGTCGGGCCCTCACAGAGCTATCGCCGCTATGCCTTCTGCTTCAAGCCCTTCGGAGCCAGCGGCACGTTGGAGCTGGACTCGATTGCTGCGGCCATCGGCCATCCACCGGAGTTCCTTACCAAATACCCGACTGTGCCGGTGCAGATTGGCAGCACAGTGACGCGCAACCTCAGAGCCTATGACCCCGATGAGTTTCCCTTCCAAACTACCCTTTCTTTCGCGCTTTTGAAGGTGCCGTCGTGGATCACCCTGGGCAATGGCCAGGCCAGCAATGACGGGAAGACCATGCTGGTCCCGCTCATCGCCCAGGCCAACAAGGTCAAAGTGGCCGGGGAGTTTCCGGTCCTGGTGCGGGTCTACGATGATATGCTCTACGATTCGCAGCTAATGATCGTACGAACTCTGGCTGGACCCTGCAAGACCGACCCTGACTGCGCCGACGGGAACGAATGTACCGCTGAGGGCTGCGTTGATGGCAAGTGCGTCTACCAGAC
>CAZFVN010000031.1:0-41873 GCA_964522395.1 uncultured Myxococcales bacterium | reverse complement strand
TTTGTGCCCCCGGGGGGTGTTTTTTTTGTTCCCACCCCCCCCCCGGGGCCCGGGCGTGGGCGATGAAACAATAAGAGGAGATGGAGTCTATTAGTCACCGTGAACGAAGGATGCTTTGTCGATGGCATCGGCTTCGGTCCAGCCGGTGTGGCACTTCTTGCAAGCAAAGATGACGGGCACGGAGTCGTTGGTAGTTTCAACGTCATCCGCATCCTTGGATGTCAAGGTCGCTCCAGCCTCGGTGTTGATCCGGAAGAGGTGGCCGGCAATATCGCCATAGACAACCGCATCATCGCCTTCGCCAACGCTCTTGGAGGTGGCGCTCTTGGTGGTGTTGGACATGTGGCAGTCCATACAGTCTGCAGCGCCATTGTGGTTCACAACAACGTCGCCGTGGCAGGTGGCGCAGCCAGTGTGCACGCCTTCACCCGGTGCGTCAGCATCGTACTTGGTGGACGCGTGGGGACCGTGGCAAGCTATGCACCCGAGGTCCTTGTGGGGGCTGGCCAACATTTCCTGGTACTGCTCGTGGTGACGAGTGAGACCGCCTTTGGCAGGGATAACAGCCATGTCGCCGCCGCGAATGTGGCAGTTGGCGCAGGAGTCTGCGCCCTTGCCGATGAGAGCTTTGTCGCCAGCTTCAGCGTGATCGGCGCCGGGGCCGTGGCAGGCTTCACAGGTGATGGTGTTGTCAGAGTAGACGCCCAGGAAACCGGGTACTGCCGGGTCGGGCGGGCAGTCTGCTTCCGCAGCAACCCAACCGGTGGTGTGGCAGGTACCGCAAGTATAGGGCTTCATTTCGCCAGTGTGATAGCTACCGTACTCCTGCGTATCCAGATTGAATTGGACGCCAGGGTTGGTTTCGTCACCGGTAATGATGTAGCCGTCGGTGCCGATGAAGCGGGCCTTCCAGCCGTAGCCACCGATGACGTAAATGAGGTCATTCCAGGTCACGCCGAGGTTCGGCAGAAGCTCAAAGTCATCTTCTGAATACCACGTGGTGGCGAAATCGGGATAGACAGGAGGGTTGCCATCAACAACTTTATTCAGTTTGAAGTTGTGGCCACTGTTTTCCCAGTTCTCGACGATCTCGGGATGCATGCCGGAGTGGCAGGAGAGACACTTCTGGAGACCCACATAGCCCGGGTCGACGGTGGGCGGCTCACACGCCGTGACGTCTTCATCCGGTACTACCGTATCGTCGTCCGGTACTACCGTATCATCATCAGGCACAGCCATGTCATCGGCCACGCCATCTTCAACGGTCGTGACATCTTCGTCCTTGGAGTCGCTATCGCCGCTACATGCGGAAATACCAAACAGGACGAGCACTAGAGCAGCAAGCACGCGTAATCCTCTCATTAGATCTCCTCTTTACTCCGTCTGGTCTAAGCGGCTCCGCCAAGCGCGCAACCGCTGACAGTCAATTCTACGGGAGAGATTCTAGCTAGGAGCGCAGCGCGGCGCTATGCGTCGTCTGTGCGGATTTTGAGGGTCAACACATCTCGGTTAATTTCGGATCGGTAGGTATTAAATACGGAGGCAATTCAACTAAGCAGGTCGTTTTCCATGGCGAAGCGCACAAGTTCCGCTCGGCTACTCAAATTGAGTTTCCCCATTATCGCCGCCCGGTGAGTCTCCACGGTGCGACGAGAGATGTGAAGGAGTTGAGCAGCTTCCTCATTGGTATGACCCATAGCGAGTACCCTACATACCTCTTTCTCCCGGGGCGTGAGATCATGCTCTTGAGCCCCTGCTGCAGCCGGTCCAGCGTATGATGCCACCAGATACTTTGATAAGGCGGGATCGACGAAAATCTCGCTCTCTGAAACCGCACGGATTCCCTTGACCAGAAGCTCGGTTGGCGAAGACTTCAAAATGAACCCTTTACAACCGATGCGGAAAAACTCCCGCAAATAGAATTCGTCATCATGCATGGTAAGGACGAGGATCTGGATTCCAGGGTGATCCTCCACCAACTGCCGGGCAACTCCAGAGCCGGACATGCCAGGCATACTGATGTCCAGCAGCAGGACATCGGCCATGTTGTCCCGAAACCAGGCAATTGCGTCGAAACCATTTCCCGTCTCACCTACGACTTCGAGATCGTCGTGCTTCTCGATGAATGCGCGCAAGCCCGACCGGAAGATCGTATGATCGTCCGCGATATGTATGGTGATACTCATGCGCCCTCTCCAAACGGCACAACAACCTTGACCAGAGTACCCCTTCCCGGCTCCGATTCCAACATCAATTGCCCGCCCAACAGCGTTGCCCTCTCCCGCATTCCAACGAGCCCGATCCCTTTGTGCGCGAGGAGTGCTTCTTCAGCATCCATGCCCACCCCGTTGTCTTCTACCAGCAACGTCATGGAGGAGTCGCCTTTCAGCAAAACGATACTCGCGCTACTGGCCTTAGAGTGCCGCACAACATTGGTAACTGCCTCTTGAACCACTCGGTAAAGGGCACTCTCCACGGCTTCCGGGAGCCTCTCGTCAGGCTTCAAACTACCATGATAGTCAAGCTTGAGCTGGCCCTGCTTGCCAATCTCCTGGACGAAGCGCCGCAGCGCTGCATCAAGACCATAGTCATCAAGGATCGCAGGTCGTAGCGAGAAGGCGAGTTGCCGAACGGTGGCGATCAGTGCTTGAATGTCCGCTTCCAACCGTGTGGGAGGCGACTTCCCCTCGCCGTGCCCCTCCCGCACGACCAGCAAGAGGGAAGAGAGGGATTGCCCCAGCTCATCATGAAGTTCCAGCGCCAGTCGGCGCCGTTCATCTTCCTGAGCATGGGTAATTCTACCCAGGAGAACCCGTCGCTGCCGCTCCTTCTCATCCACCTGGTCATGATAGCTCTCAAGTCCTTCAGCCATGCGATTGACCGCCACCGCAAGGCGACCGACCTCGTCTTCGGCGTAGACCTTTGCCCGGGCCGCAAAGTCCCCCTCCCCCAGGCGATTGCTGATATCCACCAGATGGTGAATCGGCCGGGTCAGTACAAAAGCCAGGACCAGCGCCAGAAGCTGCCCTAGAATCATGCAGATCACCAGAGTCCAGACAATGGCTTCCTGCACCGACTCGAGGGCCGCGGTTACCGCAAAGTCAGATAGCCCCACATGGAGGTGACCCGCCTTGCCGCCAAGGATGGGAGCTGAAGCATCCATTACGTTATGCCCACCGACTTCCACCTGCTGGAGGACAGCTCCCATCTCTCTGCGAAACTGATGCTCGGTCAGGCCGGCAGGCACCTCCCTGTCAAAGGAGTGAGCCACGATCGCACCAGTGGGGTCCTCCACTAGAATGTAGCTGACATCTCGAATCGCACTTGCACCTCTGCGAATCACCTGACGGACAGTTACCAGATCATCTATTGCCAGAGGTTTGGCAAGACTCTCCGCTAGAAGCCGAGCCGATGTGGAAGCATTGGCGGCGAGGTCACGGTAGAGACTGACAGCAATCCTCTCCTGCACCTGATAGCCGACGATCGTCGCGAAGAGTAGCCCAACCAGCGCACCGACCCCGGTAATTTTCGCCGCCACCGGCAGAGAAAGCAGACGTCTGGCCCAGGCTCCATCCGACCGCTGAATTCGTTTGGACGGTGCGGTCAACGCTCCTCCCACCGGGCAACAAGTTTCTCCACCGACTCATAGTGATCAGGGGAGGGCACCACGAAACGGTCAATGTCCAAGGTGCGGAGGATCTCCTTTCCAATCGGGTCGCTATGTGCATTCAACAGGACCGAACGCAATCTCTCTAGTAGCGCCTCAGAAGTGGTCGAGGGCACAACTACCGACGGCATGCCGTAGGGTGGGGAGCGGGCGATGATGCGGACGCTATCCCGCAAAGCCTTGGGGGCCCGCTGAAAAACGAGACTGTGGATAGCAGTACCGTCCGCATCACGCTCTACCACCGCGGCGAGAGAACGGTCGTGGCTGCCTGTCAGCAGATGTGAACTGAAGAATGATGTGGGATTCTCCCCTTGGTCTAAAAGAGATACTGCGGGAAAGAGCCAGCCGGTGGTAGACATCTCATCTGCTGATGCGAAACGCTTGCCCGCCAGATCTGTGAGTACTCGATAGGGGCTATCTGCGCGTACAACGAGCAGTGACCGGTAGGTAACTTCCCCGTCCACAACCGGCACCGCAATGGACTGAACACCGGCTTCTTCTCTTGCCTTGACAAACGCATAGGTGCAAATCAAAGCCACATCGCAGGCACCTTCCTTCAGCAGTGCGTTCGTGTGAGCATAATCTGCCTGCAAAAGAAGCTCAGCAGGCCGCTCCACTTGCTCCCCAAGATAGTTTGCGAGGTCATCATAAAGGAGCAGGGAAGCTTCAGGAGAAATCACCGGAGCGACGGCAAATCGTAAAGGAACCGGCGAAGTAGCTGCGGATAATTGCGACTTTCTATTGTCTACTTTCTCGATTCCGGCCTCATCCAGAATCGTCGTCAGCGCGCGCTGCCGAGCAAGATCAGAGAGGTAGTCGGTAGTCAGCAACACCAACACAATACCCGCAGCCAGCACAAGCCCGAGCCAGAGCATCAGGGTGCGCACCGGGAATGCCCCAATCACCAAATCAGATCCGGGCTTCTCAGGGGAAGTCTGACTCCCCACGCTCTCCCTCCTCTACGGTCCTGGGATGTCGCTATGACGCCAGGTCCAAATGAGGTTGCCGAAGAAATTCCAGGCCATGGCGCCGATGATGCCGGCGCAGGCTGCGATCAGATCATCAATGTTGCCATGCCATCCGAGGAAATCGATGGGACCGACCAATTGCAGTCGTCCTGTTGCAATCAACCAGTTGAGGAAGGCGAAAAGGCCCCAATTGACCGCCATGCCCAGCAGGCTGACGATGTGAAAGCGAAAGAAGCGAGTGAACCACCGATCGGCACCACGACGATCGGCAAAGGTCCAGCAATCATTGAGGATGAAGTTGGTGAGGATTGAGACCTCGACTGACATCGCATAGGAGAGGTACTTCCCAAGAAGCGTCTCCTGCCAGCCCAAACCACGCGTTAGAATGAAATAGATCCCGAGATTGACGACCACGCCGCTGCCACCGACGATGCCAAACTTCACAAAGCGCAAAAGCGTCTCCTTGAGCCCCCTGGTCATGCCAACTCCCCCAGGACCTGCAAGGTGCGCTCGATATCCTCCTCGTCAACATCAAGGTGGGTAACACAGCGCACCACCCCCGGACCCACCGGCGACATGCGAATCTTCAATTCCAGGAGGCGGGCAAGCTTCTGGTCCATCTCCGGCAGTTCGAAGTAGACCATGTTGGTCTCCACCCGGTTCGCTACTTTATAGCCCGCCTCCATCAGTCCCGCCGCCAATCTCTGGGCAAGAAGATGATCACGGGCCAGACCATCAAGGTGATGGTCCAGGGCGTAGAGCGCGGCGGCCCCGATAATCCCCGCTTGCCTCCACGTTCCACCCAGCATGTGTCGGTAACGGCGCGCCCGCTCTATATCCTCCCTGGAACCTACCAGAGCAGACCCTACCGGAGCCCCCAGAGCCTTTGAGAAACAGACCGAGACCGTGTTGGCGTGGCTCGCATAGTCGGCCGGGGAGTGGCCCGATGCAATGCAGGCATTCCAGAGACGGGCACCATCAATATGAAGTCGCAAGCCGTGACCACGGGCCAATTCACCGATCGCGGCCACCTCCTCCATTGGGTAGACCGTGCCACCGCCGCGGTTGTGAGTGTTCTCGACCAAAATCGCGGTCTGCCGCGGACGGTAGTAGGCCGGGTCGTAGAGCATCTCCTCAAAAGCTTTCGCAGTGACAATACCCCGTTGCCCGGCAATGGTCTTGAAGATGGCCCCCGAAAAGACCCCCGATCCCCCTGCTTCGAAGTAGACAGGATGGCAGTAGGCCTCGCAAAGCACCTCATCGCCACCCTCGCAACAGAGTCGAATGGCCAGGGTATTGGCCATGGTCCCGGTGGGCACATAGAGTGCGGCTTCCTTGCCCAGCAACGCAGCCACCCGTGCTTCCAGCTTGTTAATCGTCGGGTCTTCGCCGTAGACCGCATCACCTACTTCGGCATCGGCCATTGCGGCCCGCATTGCGGGGCCCGGCCGGGTGACGGTATCACTCCGCAGATCGATCCACTCGTGCATGCTTCCTCCGGGTCCCTTCGAATCTAGCGAGAACGACGGTAGAGTTGGACGGTACTGCCGCCAGGATTGTAGTCGTACCACGCGGCGTAGAGCTGGTTTCCAGCCAGACAGATGCCTTCCACCCCGGTCTTCTCGCCAGTAGAGGGGAGCCCTTCACCAATCGGCTCAGCCGCGGTAGCGCCATCCCAAGGGGCCGTCCAAACTGCGGGCTTACCACCGCTCTTGGTCAGCCCGACATAGATGCTGTCACCATCGTGAAACCATGAGGACGGCTCGATGGGGGGAATGCCCTCCACCTCGGTCCATTTCTTCTTGTCAGAGGCGACAAAGTGTTTTGCTGATTGCTCGCCCTTGTCAGATACCCGGAACCAGAGACCAAGGCGATGGCCATTACCGTAGATCTGTGCATTGACGCTGTACGGCTTCCCCTGCTTGTCCGCCACGAAGTCGGGGAAGAGAGGACACGGCTCATAGTCCACCGCAACTCCCGCGACAAGGGGTATCTGATAGCAAGCAGTCCCCAGGACTTCGTTCATGACGGTGAGTATGTAAATGCTCTCGGGAGAGGCGTAGAGGTCCATTCCGGTCTCAATAAAGTGGGGGCCCACTTGTTCAAATGGACCATCAGGCAGTTTCGCTCGATGGGCCATGTAGTATGCCGAAGACCAATCTTTTGAAAAGGTAACAAGGTGAGTTCCCGTGTAACTCAGGGCACGCACTTCCAGGGTCTCAAAGGCGAAGCCCATGTCGGTGGCCACCCCCTCGGTATCAACACCGACGACCGCGGTGGTGCCATTGGGCGTATAGTCGGCCACCAACGCTCCGGAACCTAGGACCTCGGTTACCCCAACACCACCAAACACCTGTTCCAGTTCCGGTTCGTCGTTGAAGTTCCATGCGAAAAGACCCTTGGAACTGGTCCCCTCCACGTTGACGTAAAGCCATTCGTCGTTGCAGCCAAACCCGCGCACCTTGGAGAGTCCTTCGATGGTTGCCCCACCGACAATGTGCCATTCCTTTGTAGCTACCGGAGCGACATCGAGCGACGCATCGCCGGCCACTTCATCTTGGACCACAAGGTCCTCGAGTTCGCTCTCCTGACTACCTCCTCCACATGCTGCGAGAAGCAAAAACATGGGAGCGAGGATAAGCGCTTTCATTTGATACCTCCGGGGAGAGGGTCACGGCGAAAATCAGTTGAAGGTACAAGACTGGTAGGCACCAAAGCAGATACCGTTCAGCGCTTCCTGCTGACAAGCGTCCGACGGGGCCATGCCGCACTGCACATAGATGCAATCCACAAGTTCCTCGTAGAGCGACTGAGCCAGGAGAGTCGATTTGTCATAACAGTCTGTCAGACAAATGGAATCACCTTCTGCACAGGTGCCAAAACAAATAAGCATGTCGTTGCACCCGAGACCCGCGGTCGACTCAATACACACTCCTTCCGGATTGCACTCAATTTCCTCTGCTCCACAAGTTTGGCAAGGGCAGAAGCCGCAGACCCCTAAGCACCCATCGGAGCCGCACTGCTTGCCATCACAATCGGGAAAGCATTCATTGGTGCAATCACCCTCAGGGCTACAGTAGAGCCCGGGGTTGCAGAAGCCGCAAACTCCTCCGCATCCATCGTCACCACAGAACTTGTTCTCGCAATCAGACTTGCAAATCTCATCACAGGTACCGAAGGGAGAACAGATGAAATCCTGGAGGCACTCGCCACAATTGCCGCCGCAACCGTCAGGACCACAATCCTTGCCATCACAAAGGGGCTGACAGGCGCAAAGGCCGTCGGCGCAACCCATCTGGAAGGGACAGTCACCGCAACTTCCACCACAGCCGTCATCGCCGCACTGCTTGCCGTCGCACTTCGGCTCACAGTGGAGTATGCAGGTGAATTCTTCAGTACATTTGTGGTCGGTGGGACAGAGTGCACAGCTTCCACCGCAGCCATCGTCCCCACACTCCTTGTTGCTACAATCTGGTTCGCAGGGAGGGGGCAGATCGTCATCGACCTCGGTGTAGACATCCAGCACCGGGACATCATAGACGACATCCTCCGGGGGTGGCAGGCAAGCAAGGTCCACGCAACCGGCAGGGCAATACTCGACAATGACCCAGACTCTGCCGTACTCTTCGGTAACCTCGCAGGTCAACACCGCTTCGAAGGTGCCGTTCTCATCCTTTCCGCACTGCTGTTCCCCGGCATACTTGCAGACCTTTAGAGCCTGAGGTATGCCCTCCGTAGATACCTTCTTGTCACCTGAGCAACCTGCGACCAGTAGCAGCGCCAGGAAGCTCATGAAATGTGGCAACCTCATGGTGGCTCCTCTTACGAGATGTCACAACGTGCAGGCAGTATACCACAGGCGGGGACGCATTGGCACGCTAAACCTGGAGATCGCGCGACGGCTAATTGAACTCGATCAGCGTAGACTGGATGACCTCAGGGAGAGGGCCATGGCCGAGAGGAGTCGCAGCAGGGGCATCTTCGTAACGGTCGAGTATCTCCTGGACCTCCCCAAGGCTGTCAAGATGGATTTCGACCAGCCGCGGGTCAAAATGCTCACCCCGCTCCTCGTCGATCATCTTGAGTGCCATCTTCATGGGATATGCATTCTTGTAGATACGCTTGGTCGTCAACGCGTCGAAGACATCAGCGAGGGCAACGATGCGCGCTTCCAGGGGGATCGCTTTGCCACTTAGACCGAGAGGATATCCCTTGCCGTTGTAACGCTCGTGATGACAGAGAGCGATGTTCGTGGCGAGACTGTCTGAGCGGGCCAACTTGAGCAGCTCATACCCCATCACCGTATGAACCTTCATGGATTCGAATTCGGCCTTCGTCAAAGGCCCGGGCTTCTTCAATACTTCGTCGGGAAGCCCGACTTTGCCGACATCATGCAGGGATGCGTACCGGCGGATACGATTGACGGCTTCCCCCGGCAAATCAAGTCCCCGGGCCAATAACTCGGAGTATGCGCAAACCCGCAAGATGTGATTGCCCGTGTCGCTATCGTTGAGGGCGTTGGCCTTTTCCAGCGCTGAGACTACACCTAGAGTCGTATTCTCCAACTCCCTGTTTCGCTCACGGACAATTTCCTCGAGATGGACCTTCTCATCGGAGAGCAGCAGATTCGTATGCTGCAGCTCATCCCCGGCGAACTTCAGTCGCAATAAGTTCCTGACCCGGGCTCGCAACTCCATGGGATGAAACGGTTTGGTAATATAGTCGTCAGCCCCCTGACCAAGTCCATGGACCTTCTGCTCAATGTCATCGAGACCAGTGACCATGACCACCGGCAACCGCGCGTATTCGGGCATATCCCGTACTCGCGCACAAACGTCAGGGCCGCTGAGTCCTGGCATCATGACGTCCAGGAGCAGCAGATCGGGCGGGGCCTCACCCTTGTCGAGGAAATCCAACAGGTCCTGCCCGCGCGTGAACGCCTGCACCCTGTAATTGTCAGATTTCAACGTCGCTTTCATGATGAAGAGGTTGGTCTCCTCGTCATCCGCTATATAGACCATTGGACGTTCATTGGCTGGGGCAGTGCTTTCCATGACATCTCCCAAAAAAAAGGACTCCTCTATCATACATTAATCAGGTTAACTCGGTAAAGAACCCACTCCTGATCCCTACTCGTCACCATACAATCCGTGCCGCCGGAGCACCTGGCGAAGATACTTGCGATCCAATCCCGCAGCTCTAGCGGCAGCCGACAGGTTCCCCCTCGTATGGGCCAGGAGCCCGGTGAAATAGTCCATTTCAAAATCTGCTACCAAAGCCTCTTTGGCACTCTTGAAGTCAGGGATCTCCCGAGTCGTTGAGGTGGACTTTGCCCGGCTTGTTTGACCAATTGGAGAGCTGATCAGCGAAACCTCTGGGGCTGCCAACGTACGGGCCAGGAGGTTCCTCAGTTCCCTCACGTTGCCGGCAAGTTCGAGGTCGTCGACCACGGCCAGGACGCGGGCGATGGCAGCTTCACCCAAACCCGGTGCCTTCTCCATATCCTCCAGAAAACGCTGGAGAAGGAGTTCAATGTCCTCCCTTCTTTCACGCAGCGGCGGAAGATGAACGGGAATAACATTCAGCCGATAGTAGAGGTCAGCTCTAAACTCTCCTCTGCCCACCATTCCGGGCAAATCACGGTGAGTGGCGGTGACCAGACGAAAGTCGAGATTGATTTGACGGTGACCGCCAACCCGGCGGATAGAGGAAGTCTCCAGCGCACGCAGAAGCTTAGGCTGAAGATCAAGAGGGAGTTCCCCCACCTCGTCTAGAAAGAGGGTCCCTTGATGAGCCAGTTCGAAGAGCCCCTGCCGACCACTCACCGCGCCAGAAAAGGAACCCCGCTCATGACCAAAGAGCTCCGACTCCATGAGGTTCGCCGGAATTGCTGAGCAGTCCACCACTACAAAAGGTCTATCGCTCCTGCGGGAGAGTTTATGTAGGGTCCGGGCAACCACCTCTTTGCCCGTCCCTGTCTCCCCTTGCAGAAGCACAGCAACGTCCGTTGGAGCCACCTGCTGCACGACTGCAAAGAGCCGCCGCATGGCCTCACTGCGCCCCACCAGATCCTCTAGCCGCTGGGCTGGCGAAGGCTCCCCGTCAACAATGTCAACGACGGTATCGAAGCGAATAGATACGCTCCCCAACGCAAGGTCCATTCCGGTCCCCAGGTAAGCTTCCTTGATACGTAGATGATCGATTGTCGTGCCGTTGGTGCTATCAAGATCCCGCAGCAGGAAACCGGGGCCGAGGCGAAGGATTTCGGCGTGGTGGCGAGAGACCGTTTCATCAGCCAGTACTACGTCATTGTCCGCGCCGCTGCCAAGGGTGATTCGTTGGTAAGGAAGGTGGAGGATTTCGCCATGAGGCAGAGTCAGCGAACAGGCAGGAGTGGAGAGGACCGGCCCCCGCTCAAGCGGCCTGGTTTCCCACTGATCGTCCCATTTGCCTGTCACGACACCCCGCTAATCGGGTGGGGGTTCGGGAATCGACCCTAGTTCGATATCGACTCCCTCGGTCGTCTCACCATCAACCACTGTGAATTTCTGGACATTCTCGAAGTTGAAGTGAATGCCCTCGGCATCACCTGCGGTGGGATCAGGCGGTGTGCCATTCTCACCCTCCTCGCCGTCGCCATCTATGTCCAGGAAGGCGAACAGACGGAACTCACCTGCCGGAGCCCCATCCAGGGTATAGTCGTAGGGGAACGATTTGACCTCCATCTTCTGCCACACCCAGCCCGGCTCAACGTCCGGCGGGTCGCCCTTCTCAAAGTTGAGGTAGAGATTATTGGTGGGGCCGACGTTGCCACCCGGGAAAGTAACGGTGCCCTTCACTACGCCCGCACCACTTTCACTCTCGTCGTGGCACAGTTCATCGCAGCCATCTCCGGCAACGGTATTGCCATCATCGCAGGTCTCCGGGGGCTCCTCAATGCCATCCCCACAGACCGATTCCCACTCACAGTTGGAATCGCAACCATCCCCGTCGTCAAGATTGCCGTCATCACATTGCTCTTCGCCTTCCGGCTCACCATTGCCGCATTCGGACTCCGACTCACACTGGGCAGAGCAGCCATCACCGTCCTCAATGTTCCCATCGTCACAGAATTCGCCTTCATTGACGTCAGTATTGCCGTCACCACAGCATGGGCTCGGTTCACAGGCTGGTGCCTGCTCGATTTGACATTGGTCGTCGCAGCCGTCCCCAACATCAATATTGCCATCATCACAGCCTTCGCCTTCGTTTAGCTGATAGTCACCGCAGCAAGGACTCGGCTCGCAAACTCCCTGGGGTGGATCCTCACCGAAGCAATTGGGGTCACAGCCATCACCAGGAATGGTATTCCCGTCATCACACTCTTCAAGACCCTCGAGCTCGCCATTGCCACAGACAGCTTCAATCTTGCACTCCCAGGAGCAGCCATCGCCGTCGTCCAGAACTTCTTCACAAACGTTGGCCATGCCCCACAAGCAACCGTCGTCACACTCTTCATCAGGGTGCTTGTAGCCATCACCGCAGAGGGGATCGTCGTAGCCTAGTTGACAGTCTGCTGAGCAGTCCGGCGGATTTGGCGGATCGCACTGTTCACCGGCATCCTGATCGATGACAAAATCTCCGCAGCCCTTTTCCAGATCGCAATTTTCGTCGCACCCGTCACCATTGTTCGTATTGCCGTCGTCACACTCCTCGTCATTCTCGATCTCATCATTGCCGCAGATGGCAACCCCCTCGAATTGGCAGGTCGGTGAGCACCCATCGTTGGCGTTGGTGTCGCCTTCATCACATTGCTCCCCCCATTCGATCTTGCCATTGCCACACCAGGCGAGGCTCTCATCCTGGCAGTTTTCATCACAGCCGTCGCCGGGATCGGTGTTGCCGTCTTCGCAGGTCTCACCAAACTCTTTCGACCCGTTGCCACATGTCGGCAATGCCTGGCAATATGGGTTGTAGACACTCGGGGTGCCCCAATCCTCGCACGCCAGCGCCAGCGGCCCAAGACACCAGTTAGCACCATCGTCGTTCCAGGTGCTCTTCATCTTGCCGGGATGGAGCATCAGAGAATAGCCCTCAATGTCGGGGAAGGTATTATCATCGTAGAAGACTTCGTCGATCACGGTGCCATCTGGCGCCACGAGCATAATACCGTCGGTGCCATCATTATCCATGGTGAAGTTGCTGTATACATAGTCCACATCAACGCCGCAGGAGGACGCGGGATCGCCGTTGATGCCCAGCACAAGCAGGGCCGATTTGCCAATTATCAGGGCGGGATTGGATTTGATCGTATGGGACTGACCGCTGTCATCCTCGATCTTCCAGTTGGTCAGGTCGATGGGGTTGGTGGTCATGTTTCGCAATTCGAACCACTCACCCTTCTCATCGGTGATTGCCCGGGGGTCCTTCATCATCTCGGTGATGATCACATCGCCGATGTCAACGCTGACGCAGACGCCGCAATCATCTTCGCAAGTAATGCAGGTCTCATCCGGGTCGCAGTTGTCATCCCCGCAGACGGGGTCAACATCGCCCCCGCAATCATCGTGGATGTTGTCACCGTTGGCATCCTTGTCCCCTGGCATTCCGGCCGCAGGATATTTGAGCACAACGAGCACGATAAGCTGGTAGTCGACAACATCAACGCTACCGTCACAATTCAGGTCAGCCGCCGAATCTGTGGCCGAACAATCAGGCACTTCGGGGTCTGCCAGAACACCCAGTGCCACACACTGGACATCGGCCACATCCACGCCTTCATCGCCATTGACGTCGTTGGGCACTGCTCCAAAAGCAAGGGCTCCTGAGAGCATCCAGAACACGGTTGCGAAAGCTGCGGTACGTAGAGTTCTATTCATGGGTTCCGTCCTCCCTTTATTCCTTGGTCACAATGAGGCCATCAGCCTGCTGCGTGGCAGAGAGCTTGCTGCCAGTAGCTTCTGAGCCCAACATCTGAGTAAGCGATACAGCCACCGGCGCACCGGCAGAGATAGTGGTCTTCAACTTGAAAACGAGGTCTAACACCCAGGCATCACCCTGGACATTCCCCCCTTGCAAATAGGCCTGACTGATAGCCACCGCGGCCCCGGATTTGGTCAGCGTGAGGCGAATCACTCCGGCACCTTGCGCCGCGGTTTGCACTGCATGCTGCGTCGGCAGGACACCGACCAGCTGGCACAGGTCTACGCCGTTCTTCTTGCAGGTCGTACTGTCGAAGTCCACCTTGGCTGCATCGAAGTTCATGTCGAATTGGAACTGCGTCGCCTTGGCACTGCCAGAGCTCTCGGCAGCCAGATTGATGGCGCAGTTGACGCTTGCACCCGAACTACCGGAGAGCTGGCACCATCCAGATTCTGGACATTCGCCGCAGTCACCGGGGCAATCCTGGCAAGTCTCATCGCCATTACATTCATCATCGCCACAGGAGGGTTCTGCGCCGCCCTTTTCTGTAATAATCAGGCCGTCCGCCTGCTGGGTCGCCGAAAGCTTACTTCCGGTAGAGTCGGAACCGAGCATCTCAGTTAGAGATACCTGGACTGCGGAGTTTGCCGAAACGTTCGTCTTCAGCGAAAAGACGAGGTCCAGCACGTAGGCATTACCCAACACGCTGTTCCCCTGCATGTAGGCCTGCGAAATGGCAACGGCCTGACCCGACTTGGTGAGAGTGAGCCGCACTACCCCCGCACTCTGGACCGCGGTACCAACCGCGTGCTGCGTTGGTAGAACACCCACCAGTTGACAGAGGTCAACACCATTCTTCTCACAGGTCGTGGAGTCGAAGTCGACCTTCGTCGGGTCGAAATTCATATCGAACTGGAACTGGGTTGCCTTGGGACTGGAGTTGCTCTTGGCAGCAATGCTGATGGTGCATTCGATCTTGTCGCCCTGGTTGCCAGAGAGTTTGCACCAGGCTTCAGCAGGGCATTCGCCGCAGTCGCCCGGGCAGGTCTCGCAATTCTCGCCAGACTCACAGCCATTTTGACCGCAAATGGGAGGACAGGCACCACAATCCGCAGGACAGTTCTCGCAAGTTTCTCCTTTACCATCCTCGCAGCCATTTTCGCCGCAAACAGGTGGGCAGACCCCACAATCGCCCGGGCAGTTCTGGCAGGTTTCACCAGCCTCGCAACCGTTTTCACCGCAAACGGGAGGACAGGCACCGCAGTCCTCAGGGCAATTCTGGCAAGTTTCCCCTTGATCATCCTCACAGCCGTTTTCGCCGCAAACGGGAGGACAGACATCGCAGTCCTCAGGGCAGTTATCGCAATCCTCGTCGCCTTCGCAAGGTCCATCTCCACACACCGGATCGCAGTCGCAGTCGGCCGGGCAGGTGTCACAGGTCTCGCCGAAGTCACATTTGTCATTGGGGCAGCAGTTGCCGCAATCCTGAGGACAACTGGCACAGTCCTCATCGTCGCCGCACTCCTGGTTGGGGCAACATGGGTCGCAATCCTCAGGGCAAATGGCGCAGTCTTCCAGCGGATCACATTCCCCGTTACCGCACGTCTGGTCCTCACAATCGGGATTGACCTCTCCGGGAGAGCCAAAATCACCATCTCCGTAAGTTGTAATGCCACTGCACCAGGCCGCGCCATCATCGTTGGACTCAGCGTCGTAGGAGGCCGGCGTCAGACTGAGGGACTTGCCGGTATCGTGGGGGAAGGAGCCGCTATTGTTGTAGGCCACAGTATCGATCGCCACCCCGTATACGCTCAGAATGATCTCGTCCCCATCATCGCCATTGGCAAGATTGAAGTTGGAGTAGACGTAGTCGACATCGATTCCACCATTGAGTTCCTTGTCCAACTCCTTGCCAAAGAGCAGATGACCTTTGCCAGGAATGACGACGCCGTCGTAAGAGAAGATCTTGTGATGGTCGACGCCGTCATCTGTGAGCAACCAGCCGTTGAGGTCGATCTCCTCATCGCTGGAATTGTAAAGTTCGAACCACTCGCCAATCACATCGTCGACCATGTCCGGGTTCTTCATTATCTCGGTGATTACGATGGTTCCGGGTTCCGCTGCCTCAGGCTCAATATTGCACTCTTCATCGCAGCCATCGTCGGGGGCGGTGTTGCCGTCGTCGCACTCTTCGTCGAGGGAATCGTCCAGGACGCCATCGCCGCAGTAGGGATCGCAGTTGGTGCAATCCTCGGGGCAGGTATCGCAATTCTCATCGCCATTGCAGAGTTCGTCGCCGCACTCACACACGCAGTCATCCGGGCAGGACTCGCAATCCTCTTCGTCACCGCAAAGGTCATCCCCACACTCGCAAACACAATCCGCCGGGCAGGAATCGCACGTGTCGTCGCCATTGCAGGTCTCATCGCCGCACTCGCATTCGCAGTCGTCCGGGCAAGACTCGCAATCCTCGTCCTCTGCACACTCCCCATCGCCACAAGGGTCAGGACATTCGCCACAATCATCCGGGCACGACTCGCAATCTTCGTCGTCGCCGCAAACTTCATTGGGACAGCAATTGCCACAATCACCCGCGCAGGAGGCGCAATCTTCGTCGGCGCCACAAATGTCATCGCCACACTCCGGCAGACACTCGCCGCAATCCTCCGTGCAGTTGTCACAGGTCTCGTCCGAAGTGCACTGACCGTCGCCGCAGAGACAATCGCCGCAATCCTCCGGGCAAGTCTCACAACTCTCCTTATCGGGAGCGCAAACGCCGTCGCCACACAGCGCTGGAGCGATCTCGAGTTCGGCGTTGAACCCATCCAGGTTGGTCTCAGGCACATCCGGTACGTCCTTGGTTAAATCTGTCGAGGGCGGGGAGCAGGTGGCCAACAGGCCGAACAACGCAATCAGCAACAGTCGTTTCATCCTCAATGCCTCCAGCAAAGCGTAGTCGTCACGAAGGATATCATGCCATGTTCCACTGTTGTTTTGCAACATACCCGCGCGAACTCGCACGATCTTTATGACGGGGAATACTAGTCCGTCACGATCAGGCCATCCGATTCTTGAACCGCGTTGAGGGGACTACCGGTAGCATCTGAGCCGAGCATATCGGTGAGAGATACTGCGACTGGAGCTTCTTCAGGAATCGCGGAAGTGAGGGAGAACAGCAGATCGAGAACATAAGGTTCACCCACCACCTCGTCCCCTTCGAGGTAGGCCTCAGAAATGGCCGCAGGCTCACCGGGCTTCGTAATAATCAGGCGCACGACACCAGGACCCTGCTCGGCAGTATTGATGGCGTGTTGCGTCGGCAGGACGCCGACGATTTCACAGAGGTCAACGCCATCGCTCGGGCAGGTAGTTCCGTCAAACGCTACCAGATCCGGAACGAAGTTCATGTCCAACTGAAATTGGGTCGCCTTCGGACTGGAATCGCTCTTCGCCGCCAGGGAAATTGAACACTCCACCTGATCCCCCACACCGCCACTAAGCTGGCACCAATCCAGGAGGGGCGGACAGTCGCCGCAATCCTCCGGGCAGGAGGCACAATCCTCTTCATCGCCGCACTCTTCATCACCGCAACCCACAAAGGGGACATCCATGACTTCGTCGACGGGCTCCAGGTCGACTTGCGGCACGTCCGCGATCTCCTCGTCGACATCGTCCAGAACTTCCGCCAACAGATCGGCAGGAATCACTTCTGAAAGGTCCGGGTCAGGAATGAAATTGTCGGGGGTGTATTGGGAGTCCTCCCCGGCAACCTGGTCCGACTCGACCAGGTCCTGTATGGCGTCCGTGGCATCAGACGCGCCCTGCATATCCACGTCGTTGAAAGTGCTTTCCGATGAAGTGGAGCAGGCGGCCAACAGACCAATCAGCATTGTACACAGCAGTTGTTTCATCCTTGATGCCTCCAGTTGTCTACGATCTCCGAGGGATACAGTATGGCTTGCTACATAGTCATTTTGCAAGGCGAGGGCACGAAAAGCAGGTGGAAATCACCTCCGGGATGCGCTAGGATAGCGCCCACTGACAGGGTGAATACCGGCCATGGAGGAATAGAATGAACGGTGCCGATGTTGTCAAATCATTGGGGACGGAACTGGACGTAATGCTCAAGGACATCCCCATTGAGCATATTGTCAAAGGAGTTCAGGTTTTCAACCGCGCGCTCTTTGTTCGCTACTTCAAGGGGTACCGGCTGCAGGTTGCCGGACGCAAGCGGGTCAAGGCCCTGGTGGACAATGAAATCCGCGAAAAGGGCAGTGAGGAACTGGGCCAACTCCTGATGACTCTGTGGAATCGTGCCAACGGTCGCCTCTACCACTCCATGTATAATCACGTGCGTGGCGTGGACGAAGAGGTGGACAAGATCGAGTTGATTGAGGACGAGGCCGCCGGGACCATCCTCGATGAATTGCTCAACGAGTATGATGCCGACCGACTCTATCTGTGCATCCTCTTCAACGAGGTTAAGATAAGCCGGGAGGTCGTCAAGGCGAAGCTCGAGAAGGATATTCCCTTTGAAGAGTGGCCGCCGAAGCCAGACCCGGAAGAAGACGAGGAAGATGAGCAGCCCGCCGACCAGGAGTAGACCGCTTCGTCGCTGCCACGTACTAGAGGACTTCGCATGCACGGAACGAACCGCCTGAAGCCTTCGTCTCGAATGATTCTTCTCACTGCAATCTCGGCCATATTGCTGGGGTGCGCCACCGCCCCTTCGCCACCACCACCTCCCAGCCGCCTGGTGGTGAAGAACGCCACTACACAACCATTCCGGCTCTTCGTCAATCGAGACTACCTGTTGGAAGTGGGCCCGGCTCGTACCATCCTGGTCCACAATCTTCCTAACGAGTCATACACAGTCTCAGCCAGTAACGGAAAGCAGGAGTTGGCCGCGGACATTGACCCTGGTGATGGCAGTAGCCTCCTGGAATTTCCAATCGAGGGTTCCGCAAGCGTGGTGGATCGAACAGCCAGCCTGGCCCTCATGAACCCGACGAAACAAGATGTGGAATTGACTATCGGGGACGAATTCATCGGGCGCTCCTACGCCAACTCTCGCTCGCTCTACGAGAACATTCCCTCTGGGACAGTGACTATCCTCTTCACCAACATCCATACTGGGGGAAAGTGGGAGCGCACCATGGAACTCCCAGCCCTACAGGCAACACCTTACGAAATGGCGGCCCCGGTTGCCCAATTGCGCTTCACCAACGACTCTCAGGAACCATTGATGCTACGCATCCTGCGACAGGAAATCCGTATCAACGCAGGGGAGTCCCGGGTCTTTGCTGACCTGCCACCGGGCCAGCAGGCACTCCACGTCCGCTTCCTCGGCACCGGTCGCACCATGACCCTCAAGGAGACCCTCCAGCCTGACCAGGAGAAGGAGGTCCAACTCTCCGATGCATCGGGCAGCGTAACCATCGAGAATCACCTTCTGGAAGTGGCAGAGATCTTCCTCGCAGGGGGCAAGATCGCCACCATCGAGCCGAGTACAAGCTTCACTATCCGGGGGCTCTCGCCTGGCCAGATTCTCCTCGCAGCTCAGGCTGGAACAAGCCATTTCGAGCAGCCATTTCTAGTTGCGCCTGACAGCACCCAGACCTGGCTTCTTGACGCGGGAAACACCCAACTACTCGTGCGCAATCGCATCGGCGAAACCATCACCCTCTTCGTTGACGAGCGTCCAGTCATGAAGATCGCCAATCTCCAGGCCGTCCGCTTTCCAATCGAGCCTGGGGCCCACGATGTAGCCGTCCATAGCGATGCGACAGGGCATACCAGCCGCCGCCACCTTGATGTTCCCGGCGGCCGACTCGTCGAACTCACGTTCGGGCCGCTTCCCGGTCGCCTCTACATTGAAAACCGGACCTCAAGTACGTTGCGGTTCTTTCGCAATGGGACCCCCCTCGACATGCTGCAACCGGGAGAATGGGCGGAGCACTCCGGCCTCCCTCTGGGCACCAATTTGATTGAGGTACTCAATGAAAAGGGTGACTCAGTCCAGTCCAGGAAAGTGACAGTCGGACCGCGGGAGGAGCCACGGGCCGAATTGGTCGTCAGCACTACCGAAAGTCAGGTCCTCGTGCGCAACGAGACGGGCGAAACGGTCCGCATCGGGCCCCCCGCGCGACTGGAAGAGAGAGAGGTCCCAGATGGCCAGGAGGCCTTGCTCTTCGTCCCGGGAACCAGGGGCGTACTGAAGGTCAAAGGGACTCAGACCGGGAATCGCTACGACCGCAAGATCGAAGCCTCAGATGAAGTCCCCCTCTCCATTGTACTTGCCCCGGTAACGGGCGGTATCGTGGTGGAAAACGGCACCAGGCAAAATATGGCTATCGCCCTCGACGGCGAACTGTGGGCCGATCTGGCCCCCGGCAAGTCGCTTCGGCGGGACCGTGTGGCCCCGGGAAACCATCGGCTCACGGCATCTCTTGATGGCACCGCCTACGAAGAGGTTTCGTGCCGCTTGATCGAGGACTCCTGGTATGTCTGGATGCTCCAGGAAAAGACCGCCAGCCTGCGCGTCCTGAACCGCACCAAGGAGTCACTCCGTATCTTCCGCGAAGGTTCACCGGCGGGAGTACTTGAGGCTGGCACGGAAGTCGGCTACGCGGGCCTCGAACCAGGGCCGGTAGTGGTCTCGGCCATCGGCACCGAAAGTGGCCAATACCACCGGTTTACCTTCCAGGCCAAGGCCGACAAGGAACTCCAGTGGAAAATCTTGCCTGCCGCAGGCGGAGTACGCTTCCACGGTCTCGAAGGGGAAGCAGCCACGGTCTCCGTAAACGGCTCCCTGCTTCTCACGATACCCGCCGGGGCCGAAGAACCCATCTCTTTGCCGCTCTCCCCCGGCGTCCAATCGCTGCGCGTCGTCATGGCCGATGGTGAGGAGTTCGTGGCCGTGGTCAGGGTCACCTCGACTCTCTACTCAACCTTGCACGTCCGCCACGGCTCGCCGCGAGTAACCCTTCGCAATGAAACTACGCTGCCGCTGGAGGTTCTGCTGGACGGCGTCAAAGTAGATACCGTCGCGGCCGGCAGTTCGCGTGTTCTACTGATTGAGCATCCAGGGAAGCATACCGTCTCTGCTCGCCATGAAAACGTCAACGGCGAGTGGACGCTACGGGACGTCTACCTCGATCGCGGACGAGCCTTTGGATGGACTGTCTCGGAGTAACCAGTGATCCCGCTTCGAGACAACGTCAAGGCGCAAAAACTCCCCCTTGCCAATTACCTGATTATCGCCATCAACGTGGCCGTCTTTGCCCACGAACTCACCCTCGGGGATTCCCTCTCGCAATTCGTCCTGGACTATGGCCTGATTCCTTGGGAGATGACCGGAGGCCTCCAACAAGAGGGCTTCTCGGCACAGCGTCACTTGGTGCCGTGGTTCTCATCCATGTTCGTCCATGGCGGTTGGCTCCACTTGATCTCCAATCTCTGGTTCCTGCACATCTTCGGGGACAACGTGGAAGACCGCCTCGGCAAAGGCCGTTTTCTGGTCCTCTATCTGGGCGGCGGACTGGTTGCCGGACTGGCCCAAGTAATTGTCGGACCCGATTCCACGGTACCCATGGTGGGAGCCAGCGGAGCCATCTCGGCGGTAGTTGGGGCCTACCTCCTGCTCTATCCCCGGGCCCGCGTATTGACGCTGATTCCCATCTTCATACTCTTCTATTTCGCGCAGATTCCTGCCTTCGTCTTCATCGGCATCTGGTTTTGTATTCAGGTGCTTTACGGTCAGGCCGCCCTCGATGAAGCAACGGGCGGAGGAGGCGTCGCCTGGTGGGCCCATATTGGCGGATTTCTAATGGGACTGCTTCTAGCCCTGGTCCTGCGAACCGGCACGCACAATACTCAGGTCATCCAATTCAAGGGGCGTTCGGTCTCACCCTTTACCCGGCGCAGAAGCAAGGGCAAGAATCCATGAGCGACACGGGCATACTAATCACGCTGGATGCCCCAAATCGCCTTGAAGAGGAGATCAAGAAGAGCCGCTTCATAGCTTGTGTCTCCAGAGCCCGTACTCCCGAGGCAGCACTCGAGTTTCTACGCACCATCAAGGAGCCCAAGGCGACCCACCACTGCTGGGCCTATCGTATTGGCGAACTCTACCGCTCTGCTGACGATGGCGAACCTGGGGGCACCGCAGGCCGCCCCATTCTCGCCGCCATCGAGGGTCAGGGGCTCGACGAGGTGATGGCGGTGGTGATTCGCTACTACGGCGGCATCAAGCTCGGCGCAGGCGGCCTGGTGCGAGCTTACGGTAACACCACCTCCGAGTGCCTCCGCACCGCCAAACGCCTCGAGATCCGGCCGACCCTCGTGATCACCATCAAGGCCCCCTTCGACCTCACCGGGACCCTCTACCAACTCCTCGACCGCCAACCAGTCGAGAAACTCACTGAAGAATACACCGCCCACGGCCTCACTCTCCGCCTGAAGATGGAAACGGCAGTCTATGATGGCTTCTGCCTGGCACTGCGGGATGCTACTCGCGGGAAGGTGGTGGCGCGGGTGGAGTAGCTGCCGCACCACCTGAATGACCTCCGTCATTGCTGAACCACCCAGAGATCCCTCCTCGGCTATGCCTTCGTTCGGGATGACACTTCCCTCCACATCGCGTCATCCCGCGGGAGGGGCTAGCCCCGACTGAGGGATCTCCCGGCACCACCTGAACCTACCCCCGATGCTTATGAATCGGCGGCAGCCCGACATAGACCGGTTCCAGATGCTCAACCAGAGACGTTTCACCAGCCTCAAAACGCGCCATGCAGAGCCGAGCCAAGGTGCGAACATCGGGGAGATGCCAACGGGCATCGGCAACCACGAATCGGGGGGTTTCGAGCAGCTCTTCAGGGGCACTGAGACAACCACTCCCAACCAGGCAAATCGGGCCCTTCACGCCGCCCAGAATCCGGGCAATGCCGACTTCCGGAGTGCCCGCTTCGGTAACCAGGAGAAGTTCCCGGGCCCCGGCGCCATCGGGGGCCCCAAAGAGTGCCGAGTAAGCTTCGTTCTTGCGCGCATCAATCAAGCAACCAACCGGCAATTCACTCGCTACCGATGCTGACAGAATATCTATCGCGGGAATCCCAATCGCGGGCTTATCCGTTTCAAAGGCCAACGCCTTCACGGAAGTCATTGAGACCCGCAATCCAGTAAACGAGCCAGGTCCCAGGCAGATGCCATATCCATCTAGATCCTCCAACTTGAAACCCTGCTCAGCCAGCAGTAATTCAACTGCTGGCAGCAACGCTTTAGCGTGGGAGAGTGGCTGGTATGCGGTATGCGTAGAGAGCAGATTATGACCCCTCTGCAAAGCCACATTCATGTATGCAGAGGATGTGTCCACCACCAGCAGCAAGGGCCCTTCGTGGCGCACGCTATCTCGCTTGAACCTGCTCTTTCTCTTGGTACCCCGCAGCCCCATAATCTAGAACCAGTTGGAGATGGAATCCCAGTTACGTGCAATGTCGTTCTTGAAGACCACGACCATCAGCAACAGGATAAGAAACAGACCAATGTACGCGGCGATCTGACGAATTTTGAGAGGCACCTCTCGACGGGTCACCGCCTCGATGGCGAAGAAGAAAAGGTGGCCTCCATCAAGAATTGGAATGGGGAAGAGATTAATAATCCCCAGGCTGATGGAAAGCCATGCCATGAGATTGAAGAAGAAGGGCCAGCCATGCTTTTCAGTCTTGCTCGCCATGTCATAGATAAGAATAGGTCCGCCCATCTCCTTGATGGGCACCTTCCCGACAATCAGGCCTCCGACGCTGGCGAACGTTACCTTGTAAGCGCCAAGAGTATCAATCCAGGTCTCCCGTAACGCGTAATACAATCTGGAATCATTGGGAATCGGATCGGGAATGTCGATGCGAGAGTGGTTGTGTGCGCCGAAGACCACGATCTGGCGGTCTTCGTTGAACTCGCCTTTTTCCATCTTGGGGGCCAGCGAAAAGGTGCCCGTTTGCTCCTTGGCGCCGTCAAACCAGACGATGTCATGCTCACTTGCTACCAATGCGGCCAGCTCCGCCTCCATGATCATCCAGAGGGGATAGCTCTTGCCGTCAACGGTGAGAATACGGTCACCAGACTTGAGACCCAGCTCGGCGGCCACCGTCTCTTCATCAACTGAGTGAATGACCATCTCGGCATCCCACATCTGCAGGTCACCGGCCGCGGGGTCGAGGGTAATCTGGAGTGGGTCGCCCAATTCGTTGAAGAGGCCGTGCGCTACATTTCCACGCGGCACTTCACGCAACACGTCAAGAATCACCGGCTTCTTCGCTTTCGCTAGTTCCCGTTCCAGTTCAGCGTAAGTCTTGACCGTCTCTCCATCAATCCTGAGTACCCGGTCCCAGTTGCGCAGCCCGGCAGCAAATGCGGCCCCGGCAGCACCCACCCCTACGACCGGCTCCACGTAGACCTGGGTAACCTGAATCCGGCCCTCCTTTTGCACCAGATCGACGTGCTTGAGAAGTACTACCTCGGCCTCTTCCGGGGTCACCTTGAAGCTCTTCTCCTGGTCGCCCCGAGCCACCGTAACCTCAAGCTCCTGGCCTATTGAGTCGTTGACCCGGGCCTGCATCTCCCACCAGTAGGAAATCTCATCGCCGTCCATCCTGGTGATGACATCACCGGGACGAATTCCCGCTTCCCAGGCCGGTCCACCGGGAGTGACTGCGCCAATATACGCGGGCAACAGATCCGAGTATGTCAGGAACATGAAGAAGAAGACGAAGAAGGGCAAAAGCAAATTGAAAACCGGGCCGGCAAGGACGATTAGCGTCCTCTTCCAAAGGGGCTTGTAGTTGAACGCAACGTCCCGCTCTTCCTCCGGCACGTCCTGCCCCGGTTCGTCACCGTGCATACGCACGAAACCACCCAGCGGAATGGCGGCGATCTTATACTCGGTATCTCCCCACTTCTTCTTGATGAGGGCGGGGCCAAAGCCAATGGAGAAGGTCAACACCCGGACGCCGGAAGCTTTAGCCAGTAAGAAGTGACCCAACTCGTGGATGAAGATTAAGCCCCCAAGGAGCAAGATAAAGTAGAGTGCGGACATGAGCCCTCCAAAGTGCCGCTGTATAATAGGCACCAGATTCAGGCAGAGCAAACCATTTCTCCCCCGGGCCAGACCGTTGCCTCACGCACGCGGGACTAGAGTCTTAGGTTTTTTTGTTATATAGGAACGTGCGGCTACACTGGCTGCAGGGAGGAGTGTGCTTTGAAGGGACGAGACAATCAGAGCAAATGGGTAGACGATTCGTTACGGCTGGTACCGACCCTCATGGTAGTGGACGACGACGACTCAAATCTCGAGAGCCTGCAAAGCGTTTTTGCTCGGGAGGGATTCAAGATTCTGCTGGCACCGGGCGGACGGGAAGCGTTGGAACTGGTGCGCAAAGAGCGGGTCGATGTCGTCCTCACCGACTTGATGATGCCCGACATGGACGGCCTCGACCTCCTCCGTTCTGTGAAAACAGTCTCCCCGGAAACCGAGGTCATCCTCATGACCGCATACGGTACCGTGGCCCGGGCCGTGGAGGCAATGAAGGAAGGGGCCTGGGATTTCGTCACCAAGCCCTTCAAGAAGATCCAGATTATCAAGGGGGTCCGGCGGGCCATGGAGAAGCAGATTCTGCTACTCGAAAACCGCAACCTGCGCAACCTGCTGGAGACAACTTCAAAGGAACAGCTCATCATCGGCAACTCGCTGGTGATGCGGCAACAGTTGGACATGTTGCGGCAGGTCGCAACCAGCGAAGCTAACGTACTTCTCCTCGGTGATTCGGGTACCGGCAAGGAGCTTTTCGCTCGCCAACTCCATCAGTGGAGCCGCCGGGCAGACCGCGTCTTCATCCCTTTCAACTGCGCTGCACTGCCACGGGAACTGGCTGAAGCAGAGCTCTTTGGCCACGAAAAAGGGGCCTTCACCGGCGCCCACAAAGAGCGCCCCGGGATCTTCAGGGAAGCGCACCAGGGAACCCTCTTTCTGGACGAAGTGGGGGAGTTGGATCCGGCCTTGCAAAGCAAGTTGCTACGGGTCCTGCAGGAGGGTGAGGTCCGACCTGTGGGCGGCGCCCGACCAGTGGCGGTAGACGTTCGCATTGTTACGGCGAGCAACGCTGACCTCGAGGGGATGGTCAAGGAGGGTACCTTCCGGGAGGACCTTTACTACCGCCTGAACGTGATCACAATGAAGCTGCCAAGTCTCAAAGAGCGATCCGACGATGTCCCGCTCCTCGCAGACTTCTTCCTACGTAAGTACACCGAGAAGAACCGGCGGGAGATTGAAGGCATCGGCCGGGGCGCAATGGATGCGCTAACCGCCCATTCATGGCCGGGGAATGTTCGCGAGCTTGAGAATGTTATCGAACGTGCAGTGGTGCTGGCCAAAGGGTCGCTACTGGAAGAAGTCGACCTGCCCGACGCGCTCTTTGCCGAGCCAACGGGAGAAGGTGCCGTGACTTTGCCCATGGGAACGAGCATGGAGGAGATGGAGAAGACGATGCTCAACCAGACCCTCAAGCTCACTCGGGGAAATAAGAAGCTGGCCGCCCAGTTACTCGGTATTTCTTTGCGGACGGTCTACCGCATCCTCGACCGTCAGCAGAGCGCGGATGAGTGAATGCCAGATCGTGCACAGCTCTTCCCGCCGCGGCCAGTAATTTGTCATTTTGACAATTCCGCACCTCATTTGAGGGCGGAGAACGTAGGAAAATGGCGGGTCATAAGCCCCTTACGTGGTGGCACGCCCTTTGCAACCTCAGTAGGGGTCGCACGCTGTAATGTGCGCATGACCGGTCGTTCTAGGAGCACGCGAGGCTGAAAATGGAGTTGCTCTTCAAACGGTATTTCTGGGTACTCAACACAGTATTGCTGGTGGCCGCCGGTTTCATTTCGGCCCGGACACTCGCCTCCTACGTGAAGTACGAGGTCCTGAAGCCTCCGCTGGTGGAGATCGAGGAGGAAGAAGAGTTGGTGGAGGATGACGAGATGGTCTTTCGCCGACCGGTAGCCTCACGCAGCGTCGACCTCCGGCGTCGTAAGGAGCTGGCTGAAGCGAGTAAGGTGGAAGTCGAAGAGCCGCCTGAGCAGCCGGAACCAGAGGAAGCTCCGGAACCTGAGCAGCCGGAACCCGAGGAAGAGGAAGTCTCCGGGGATATCCAGCTCGTACTCATCGCCACTATCACCGTCTCGGACGAAGCCAAGAACATGGCGCTCGTGAGCATTGACGGCAGCGACAATAGTTGGGTCGGCATCGGCACGGAGCTGAAACCTGGATTCCTCGTTTCGTCTATCAACAACTACTACATCACCGTCACCCAGGGTGTCACCGAATTGCTGTGGAAGAAGCAGGAGAAGCCCGAACCTTCGGCAGTATTGGCCAGCAAGAGTGGGCGCAGCGGGCCGCCCCCCCGAAAGACTCCAGAGGCCCCTCGCAAGAGTCCTTCGCCTCCCAAAGCAGCACCGACCAGCAAGTATGCAGATGGTATCAAGCAGACAGGTCCCTTCGACTATCGCATCGACCGGGGCATGTTGAACGAGCAACTGCAAGACCTGGCAAAGTTGGGTCGTGAAGCGCGGGTTATTCCCAACTACGACAAAGATTCGGGCACCTACAAGGGCTTCAAACTCATCGGCGTGCGACCCAACAGCCTCTACCGGGCCATTGGCATTCGCTCAGGGGACGTAATCAAGCAGATCAACGGTGAAGAGTTGAACTCACCGGGAAAAGCACTGGAGCTATTCACGAAGCTCCAGACCTCAAGCAGCATCATGCTGGACATCGATCGTCGCGGCAAAAGCCAGACGATGAACTATACCATCGAGTAGGTTTTAGCAAGGGTGAAGCGATGAATTGGATTTTGAGAGTTCTTCTGTTTTTTGTGGCGGCCAGCATGGTGCAGTTTGGAGCCCTGGCGCAGCGTCTACCACCGGATCCCGGTCGGCCTCTGACGCCACCCCGGCAGCCCACCGGCCCTGGCATCGCCAAGGACGGCAAGACGCCTCCACGGGACTTTGCGCCGGCCGCTGACGACAAGAAGGGTAAGGAGGGTGCTACCGCCCCTGGAGCACCTGGAGGACCCGGAGCACCTGAAGGACCCGGAGCACCTGGAGGACCCGGAGCACCTGGAGCGCCTGGAGGCCCTGGAGCGCCTGGAGGCCCTGGAGCGCCTGGAGCACCCCCCGGTGAACCCGACCCCATGGCCCCTCCGGGCGAAGAGGGCCCCGGGAACACAGTTGAGGCCACCGCTCCGGCCAACATCATCAAGATTTCTTCAACAGGCATCACTGAGCTCTCATGCCACAAACTCGGGCTCAACGATATGGTCAGCCTGGACTTCAAGGAAATGCCCTTGGACGACCTGATCAGATTGATGTCCTGCTGGACCGACAAGAATTTCCTGCTCACCCAGGGGTTCCAGGGCAAGACGATTACTCTGATGTCGCCACAACCGGTCACCGTCGCAGAGGCGTACAAGGCTTTCCTATCGGTCCTGCGAGCCCACCAGCTAACGGTTGCTCCCTCCGGCAAGTTCTTGCGCATCGTTCCTGAGAATACGATCAAGCAGGAGCCCATTCCGCTGCTCAGAGAGAACTCGGGGGTACCCGGCGATGAGCGAATGGTAACCAAGATCGTCAAGCTCAATTTCGTGCCAGCCTCTGAGCTCTCGCAGATCCTGGGAAGCTTCAAAGGCAAGGCAGGCGAGATCATTACATATGGGGAAGACACCCTGATCATCACTGATGCCGCGGTGATGGTACGCAAGCTCATTAAGTTTGTGGCAGAGTTGGACCGCCCGACAGATAAGGAGAAGTACTGGATTCGCCCCGTACAATACGCCGAAGCCACGGAACTCATCGACGTCATTCAGTCGATGTTCGGTGAAGATAGCGGGGGGACCAAGAAGAAGCGAGCCACCGGCAGAGCCACCTCGAGGGGGCGAAAGGGCAAGAAGTCTTCGGCCCCATCCGGCCCCTCTTCGGTAGATAAGGAGGGTGGCGAGGAGATCAAGGTATCGAAGGTTCTGGCAGACGAGCGAACCAACCAGCTTCTGATCGTTGCTAACTCAGCCACCTACATGCAGGTGGACAAGCTGCTGCGCAAAGTGGACGTCCCGATCCCCGGTGAAGGGCAGATTCATATCTACTATCTCGAAAACGCCGATGCCGATGAACTGGCATCAACCCTGTCAAGTCTGGCCTCTGGCAGCAGCGGCGGTCGGGGTAAACCGCGGGGCGGCAAGAAGCCGCGAGGCGGTGCTGGTGGCGGGGGCGGGGGCGTGGCCGGCCTCTTTGAAGGAGAGGTGAAGATCACCTCGCATCAGCAGACCAACTCTCTCATTATCGAAGCGAGCCTCAAAGACTACCTGAGCCTCAAAAAGGTCGTCGAGAAACTCGATATCCGAAGAAAGCAGGTTTACGTCGAAGCAATCATCATGGAAATCACCTCCAACAAGGAGCGTAAATTCGGTATTTCGGGTAGCGCTGGGACCACCTTCGACATTGACGGAGAGACGGTCCCGCTGCTGATGGGACTTGGTGGGCTGGGCGTTTCCGGCCTGGACATGTCGCAGCTCCTCAAGGGTGGGCTGGCAACCGGTCTGCAGGGACCGTTAGTCGACGTTTCCACCGGCTCCACAGGCGGCGCGACGGGAGGGCTTAGCGGTGACCTTTCAATTCCATCCTTCGGTTTCCTGATTCAGGCGATCGCCTCCAACTCTGACGTCAATATTCTCTCGACGCCGCATATTCTCACCACGGACAACGAAGAGGCAGAGATTCAAGTTGGTAAACAGATTCCTTACCGGGCGAGTTCCATGGGCGGGCTGGGCGGACTCTCCTCCATGGCAGGACTGGCCGGCCTCGGCGGTAACCGTGGCAGCTCCAGCGCTCTGGGCGGCCTCGGTGGCCTCGGTGGTCTGGGCGGCATGGGCATGGGAGGCATGCTCGGTGGCCTTGGCGGCGGCATGGTGCAGCGTATCGACGTAGACCTGACCCTGAAGATTACGCCCCATGTCAACGAATCGAACTATGTTCGCCTCGAGATCGACCAATCTATTGACGATGTCGAGTCCATCGACCGTGAACTGGGCCCCACAACCTCTAAGCGTCGAGTGAAAAACACGGTGGTCGTCAGGGACCAACAACCGGTGGTTATCGGTGGCCTCATTCGCGAAACAGAGTCGGAAGGCGTCGACAAGCTTCCCTTCCTGGGCGATATTCCTCTGATCGGGATCCTCTTCAGGAAGACCGTCACCAAGACAGAAAAGAAAAACCTGCTGATGGTTATTGTGCCGCACATTATTGATGACCCTTCCGACCTGGCGCGCATTCACCAGGAACGGACAGATGAAATCAAGCGGTTTGCCGAGTATCTGGCCACCGAAGGGGCTGAGGCCGAAGGCAGCGTCGACTACGAGAAGAAGAATGGCGCGCTGGAGCATATGCGTCGGGTAGTTGACGGTGCCCGGGCCGAACGCAATGCCCGGGAACGTGCCGAATTCGAAGGCACGGCTGTCGACCTGGTGGGCCCACCAGAATCCCACGAATTGGAATTCGACCCGACCAAGCAATCCGAGTCGGAAGACCAGTAGCGAGCGCGACCATGAAGAATCTGGGAATCGACATGACGTTTAATGAACTGCCTTTGGGGCAACTGTTGCGGGATCAAGGGGTGGTCTCCGAAGAGGAGATCAAACAGGCCCTGAAGGTTCAGGAGGAGAAGGGGGGGTTGCTCGGCGAAATCCTCATCTCCCAAGGGGCCGTCACAACCCGCGACGTCGCCCGCGCCCTCGCCCTCCAATTTGGCATGCCCTTTGTCGAAGCGTTCGAGCGAAAGGAACTCGATCCGATGTTGGTCGAGCCCTTCCCGCTGGCCTTCGCCAAGCAACACATTATTGCCCCACTCTTCCGTCGTCGTGGCAAGGTACTGGTGGTCATTGCAGACCCCACCACGGTGACCGTGCTGGACGACCTGGCCGCGCTCTACGGTGCCGGCATCGAGCCCATGGTCGGCACTCCGGAGTTTGTGCTGGAAGCCCTCAACGCGCTCTACGACCGGCGCACCGGAGCGCAACAGGTAATGGGCGACATCGAAGAGTCCGAGGACCTCGATTCGCTGGCCCAGGACCTCGAGGACACAACCAAGGACCTGCTGGAAGAGGATGATGAGGCACCGATCATCCGCCTCGTCAACTCAATCTTCGCCCAGGCGGTGAAGGAGAAAGCGTCGGACATCCACATCGAGCCCTTTGAACGTGGAATCATGGTGCGCTTCCGCAAAGATGGTGTGCTCCACGAAGTCCTGGAGGTCCCCAAACGGATGCAGGCCTCCATTACCTCCCGTATCAAGATCATGGGGACCCTGGATATTGCTGAAAAGAGACGACCGCAGGATGGTAGAATACGAATCCGTATCGCCGGTCGCGACGTCGACATTCGACTCTCCACGATCCCCATTGCATATGGCGAGAGTCTGGTGCTGCGACTCCTTGACAAGACCGCCACAGTCCTCGATTTGGACGACCTCGGGCTAGCCGGTGAGGACCGCAAGAAGATGGATAACCTCGTGCGGCGCCCCCACGGCATTATTCTGGTAACAGGCCCCACGGGTTCGGGTAAGACGACGACCCTCTACGCCGCACTGTCACAAATCAACTCACCGGACAAGAAGATCCTTACCATTGAAGACCCGGTGGAATACCAGCTCCAGGGCATTAACCAGATGCAGGTGAATTCCAAGATCGACGTCACCTTTGCTTCCGCTCTTAGGGCCTTTTTGCGGCAGGACCCCGACGTCATTCTGGTCGGGGAAATTCGTGACAAAGAGACGGTGGAGATAGCGGTCCAGGCGTCCCTCACCGGCCACCTCGTTTTCTCTACAGTCCATACTAACGATGCGCCCTCTACCTTCACCCGGTTGACTGACATGGGCGTAGAGCCCTTCCTTATCGCCTCGTCGGTTATTGCGGTACAGGCCCAGCGGCTGGTGCGATTGTTGTGCAAGACCTGCAAGCAAGAGATGCAGGTCAGCCCCCTCCAGCTTCGCCAGATTGGTGTCACGGAAGCTCAAGGGGCGAAGGTTTTTGCCCCAAAAGGTTGCCCCGACTGCTCCGGATTGGGATACAGCGGGCGAAAGGGTATCTTCGAATTGGTGGCGGTAACGGACCACATCAGAGACCTGGTGATGGCCAAATCCAACTCGTCAGATATTCGAAAGGCGGCTCTGAAGGAAGGAATGCGAACCCTGCGAATGGACGGTGCCCACAAGGTGCTGACCGGGGAGACGTCCATTGAAGAGGTGTTGCGGGTAACGCAGGACGACAATCTCATGAATTGAGGCTCATATGCCGGTTTACGAATACAGGGGACTTAGCAAATCAGGCCGCCAGACTAAAGGTGTATTGGATGCGGACAACCCCCGGACTCTCAAGGAGAACCTGCGCCGGAAGGGCATCTTCATGTCCAGCTACCAGGAAGCCAATGAGAGCAAAGACAAACGAATCCGGAAAGGCACTGCTACACCAGCTCAGATTCGCCGGGGGCGAGGCAAGCGGGTCAAGGTCATCGAATTGGCTGAACTCACCCGCCAGATTGCCACTCTGCTCAAGGCTGCCATTCCAGTGGTTGATTGTCTTTCCGCAGTTGCCAAACAGTCGGAGAATCCCCGTCTGCAACGGATTCTCAATGAGGTGCGGCGGGAAGTTGCCGCGGGTAAGAGCCTGGCCGATGCCATGGGGGAACACCCAGCCGTCTTTAACAACCTCTACATCAACATGGTGCGCGCAGGCGAATCATCGGGGACCCTGGACGTAGTCTTCTTCCGACTGGCGGACTTCAGCGAATCCCAGGCACGCCTCGTCTCGAAAGTGCGCGGCGCTCTTACCTACCCCATCGTGATGATGGTGGTTGGAGTCGGCATCGTCTCTTTGATGATGGTGTTCGTGGTGCCCAAACTTACCGCCATGTTCACTGATATGGGCCAGAAACTGCCGGCCATTACCCGTGGACTTATAGCCGTATCTGACTACTTCCAGAACTGGTGGCACGCCAGCCTCGTGGGAATCGTCCTGGCCATCCTGTGGTTCAATAAGTACCGCAAGAGCGAAAAGGGCAAGCCTCGCATCGACCGTATCACATTGAAGATTCCCGTCCTGGGACCAATGCTACGCATGGTGGCCGTGGCCCGTTTCTCCCGAACCCTCGGGACCTTGCTCAACAGCGGCGTCCCCATCGTAACCGCCCTGGAAATTGTCAAACACGTCGTTGGTAACGCGATTCTCTCCGACGTAGTTGAAGAGGCTAAGGAGGCGGTTCAGGAGGGTGACAGCCTGGCCACACCGCTGGAACGCTCCGGCCAATTTCCGCCCATGGTCTGCCATATGATAGCCGTGGGCGAGCAGTCTGGTCAGGTCGAAGAGATGCTGGACAATGTTTCCAACGCATATGAGCTACAGGTGGACTCCAAACTCAATGTTCTCACCTCACTATTGGAGCCGCTGATGATTCTATTCATGGGTGTTGCAGTTGCGCTAATCGTCTTCGCCATTCTCACGCCCATGCTGCAAATGAACGAACTTTTAAAGGGATAGCTGCACTGCAAGAGGAGGTTGTCGTGAACAATTTGAGAGCAAAGCTGGCCAGGAAGGCTGCTCGACGGGGACAAAAGGGTATGACCCTCATCGAGATCATGGTGGTTATCGCGATCATCGGTATCGTAATGTCCGCGGTCGGATACGGCGTCATGAACTACCTTGCAGAAGCGAAGGTTGATGCGGCCAGGGTGAGTGCCGAGAAGTTGGCATCTGTCCTGGAGATGTACTACGCCCGCCACGACGAGTATCCGTCTAGCCTGGCAGAACTGACCAAGAAGAAGGGCAAGCGCAAGAAATCGGCACTGAAGAAAGCCGACCTCAAGGACCCGTGGAAGAAGAAGTGGGCCTACAGCGTTGATGGTGATGTCTTCAAACTGTGCTCCTTCGGGCCAGACAAGAAGCAAGGGACAGATGACGACATCTGCCATGGCGATGACGACGAAGAATAGATCAACGGCCGGTATGACCCTGATGGAGGTGATGGTCGCCATCGCCATCGTCGGGTTCGTGGTCATGGCAATGACCGCCTCCGTGGGTGGCGTTTTTGGCGCCCGGCTAGATGCCTCTGCCAACAAGCTCTCAGGCATGGTCCGGTACACCTACAATCTGGCCACGCTAAAGAGCAAGGTGCATCGCCTGGTGGTGAATTTCGAAGAGCGCACCTACCGGGTGGAATCAGTAGAGGAACAGAAGACGTGCGGACTGATGTCCGAAGACGAGGAGAAGGAAGCGAGGAAGGATGACTCCCCCTTCGCGGCCATCGAAAAGTTGACCGGCTCTGCGGTCAAGGATAGTCGGGTCAAGACCGAGAAGTTAGCTAAAGGGATCGACTTTGCGGCCATCATGACCCGGCACAACAGCCAGGTTGTCGAAGAGGGGGAGGAGGCCATCTACTTCTTCCCTGACGGAACTGCAGAGCGCTCTTTCGTCTGGCTCACCGATGGAGATGAGATCTTCACGGTGGAAGTCAGTGCACTTCAAGGCACAGGCATCGTTTGGAGTGAGAAGTTGGATAGCAAGGAGCTGGCGAAGAAGTGAGATTTGGTCAAAGAGGAGGCGAGGCGGGGTTCTCGCTGCTGGAAATGATGGTTGCCATTGCGGTACTCGCGGTGGCCATGACGGCCATTATGTCCGCGCAGCAGGCCAGCATGAACGCCACCGTCATGATCAAGCGAGGACAGACTGCAGCAATGCTGGTGCGAGGTATTGTCTACGCCATCGAAGAGGAGTATCGAGTCGAGGGCTTCCCGGAGAACAGCCTTGAGGACCGGGACTGCGAAGTTCCCGACGACTTCGACAAGATCTACGAGTGCCGCTACAGCCTGGAGCGTTTCGATCTGGAGCCGGAACAGATGCAGGCTCTGGTTGACCAGAGTTTCGGCGGACTGATGGGTGAAGGGGGGTTGGGCAACATCCAATCCGGGGACCGCAGCGGACTCTCCAATACCATGGAAGGACTGGTCACAGGACAGACGGAAATGGGGGGCATGAATCTCTCTGGGCTCGCCTTTCTGCTGCCCTTCCTGGGGCCGGAGGGAGAGGCCCTTATGAGCCTCTGCAATATCAACATCGGTGCCATGATGATGAGTTTCATGGGAGTCCAGTCTTTTCTCCCGATGGTGCTGCAGGAGGTCTCCAACCGAACCCGCAAGTTGACCGTGGTCCTGACCTGGAGTGAAGGACCGTACGGCGAACGCGACTTCCCTATAACCACATACATTACGGCTCTTCCTGAGGAGCAACTTCAGCAACTCAAGGAGATGGAGGATGCCAAGGAAGTGCTGGAGGGCGCTGGCGTCCTGCCGGGAGCCGAAGGTGGAGCCTCGAGCATCGGGGGCACCGGTGGTCTGCGTGGGGGTTCACCCTCAACCGGCGGGTCACGCGGCGGGGGTGGACGATGAGATTGTCCAGAAGACGCCACAACTCAGGCTTCACTCTGGTGGAGGTAATGGTCTCGGTGGCCATCCTGACCATGGTGGCAGCGATGGTCTACTCCACGATAGCGGTGACCCTGACCGCGCAGGACACTGCCCAGAAGGTCCATGAGATGTACCACGCCGGTTACGTTGCCATGACCAAGATGACCAGGGATCTCACCAATGCCTTCCTCTCCAAACACGTATCTATTCTGGAGCGGGACCGGGAGACCGTCTTCCTGGGCCGGGACGACGAGGTGACCTTCACCTACCTCGGTCACTTCCGGTGGTTCGCAGAAGAACCAGAATCGGACCAGGGGGTTGTCTCCTATTTCGTCAAGAACAAACAGCTCATCCGCCGCGAAAAGACAGTCATTGACGACAACCCCGAGAAGGGTGGCATCGAAGACATCCTCGCCGTGGGAGTGAAGGATCTGGAATTCCAGTATTGGGATCCCGAGCAAGAAGACTGGGTCGATGACTGGAAGGCTGAAATGGAAGACATGGATCCAGTCTTCCTCGACAAGACGGACGAGAAGGCCCACAACCTGGCCAAGAAACTGACCGGAATGGACATAGAGGACACTTTCAAGCTGCCACCACGCGTGCAGATTAAGCTCGTTTTGGTGGATGAGGAAGGGCGCGAGTACCCCTTCGAATCAGAAACACTTCTGCCCATGAAAGAGCCGTTCAACTGGTAGAGGAGATGATGGCTGGACGCAACCAGAAGTCCCTCGGGGGACAACGAGGAGTGGCCCTTATCGTGGTCTTGACCGCGGTCGCTGTCCTCTCGGTTGCCGTCTCAGAATTCTCCTACAACACCCGCATCGCTGTCGGCATGACCTACCATTCGGAGAAGGAAGTTCAAGCCTACTTCAACGCCCGCTCGGGGATCATGATTGCGCTCTTCACCCTCGAAGCCAAGGAGGTCGTTGACAAGGTGGTGGGGCAGTTCGCCTCCTTCCTGGGCGGCGTCAACACCAACCAAATCGAAATCTGGCGGGCCATTGAGCCCCTTTGCGGTGGCTTCTCAACGGGCAAGTTCAATCTCTACGGAATGGACCTCATAGATTTCGAAGGGGTCGGTGGCATGGGCATGCCGGCAAAGCAGGGCTTTGAATGCAAGGTAGACCTTGAGGACGGGCGCATCAACTTGAACAACGTCACCAATACCGGCGACAAACAGACCCTCTATTTGGAGCTGCGAGGGATCTTCATGCAGCAGTTCCGAAGCGACCTCTTCGATGAAAATGAAAAGCGCGTCGATGAACTCATTGCCGCGATCATCGACTGGGCCGACCAGGACGACAACAAGACTCAGGTTGAGCAAGGTTTCGTGCAGGAAGCGATGGGCGGCTCTGGCGAGGGCGGAGACTACTCGAAGTATGGATATGATGTTAAAAACGCCAAATACGACACAGTGGAAGAGTTGCGCTACGTAGACGGTGTCACCGACGGCATTTACTGTCTGCTGAAGGACCGTGTGACGGTCTACAACACCGAGAAGCTCAACGTGAATACTGCCGACCTCGAAGTTATCAAGGGTCTGGTATGTTCGCATATGCCGCCCGCGGCCCAGATTACGTTGTGCAACCCCCAGGGACGGGCCCAGGGTCAACTCGCGGCCATCGACATCATCGGTGAGCATTTCGAGATGTGCCGGCGGGTGAAGAACAAGTTGTTCACGCCGCCCTTTTCCAGTGCCAAGTCCTTCGTGAACTTCTTCAACAAGCTCAGTGCGTTTCTGCAGGCGATGCCGGGCGGTGGTTTGCCCGGGGGATTGCCACTGGACACCGCTTCGCTGATCAAGAAGGTCGGGACGAAAGGGCGGGTTTGGCGGGTTACGGCCACCGGTAAGGCGGGCAATGTAGAAAAAACGATCACCGCGGTTCTCGACACTTCGGCGGGCAAGATCGTCTATTGGAGGGAATAGTTCCATGGCTCAAAAGGCTCAAGTACTGGACATCGGAAGCTACTCGGCCAAGAGTGTAGCCACCCGCATCCCCTTTGTCGGCTATGGGGTAGCAGGGGCTACGGAGCAGGCCTGTGCATCCGCTCGGGAGCCCAAAACACGGCGCTCCGATCAAGCCAAGGCAGCGCGGGAGTTACTCCCCGGAAAGAAGGTGGCGGGGGACGCGGTGACGGTAGTTATGCCCGCCGAGCGGGTCCTTAACCGATTCCTTGAGATGCCCTTCGCTGAGCGCTCAAAGATCGACTCCGTGCTCGCTTTCGAATTGGAAAACCACGTGCCGCTGGCCGCAGATGAGTTTCTCTGCGACTACGTTATCCTCAAGAAGAAGAAGGAAGGGGCGGACCTCTTTGTCTCGTTGATTCCCACCAGGGATGTTGACGAATTCCAGGAAGCTTTCTCGCAGTACAATATCGACCCCCGAGTCTTGATTCATCAGGCAGTGGCAAATGCGCGACTCACTGAGCTGATGACGGAACCGATTGCAGACCGGGTGGCATTCATCGACGTTGGCCACCGGAAGACCGTTATTACAATTGTTGAAGAGGGTCGTTTTGCAGGCACCAGAGTCGTTTTGCACGGTGGCTACGAACTAACCAGAGCGTTGGCCGACCGCTTCAGCCAGAGCATGGACGCCGCAGAGCAGGAGAAGCACACTGCCCATCTCTTCCCCGCCGGCGACGGAATGGCCGTTGGCCGCGTCCAGGAGGCAGCCGACTGTTTACGTGAGGGGCTGACACCTTTGGTGCGGGACATGAATCAGACCTTCAAAGCGCTGGGATCAGTTGAGGAAGTCTATCTCTTCGGCGGCAGCGCACGATTAAGCGGCATTGACCAGTTCCTGGGAGAGGCCCTTGGAAGACCGGTCACTTTGCTCCGACCCTCCCTCCTGAAGATCGGAAGCGGATTGGAAGATGACGAGTTGCAGTACATCTCGGGAGTCGCTGCGGGATTAGCCAGTCACAAGGGCTCCGATGCCCAACGGATCAACTTGCGGCAAGGGATCTTCTCCTATATCGGCGACTTCCGCTTCATGCGCGGACGACTCATCTACCTCGGCCTCGTTCTGGTCATGATGCTGGCTGCATTCGTGGCCCCCCAGGTGATGCGCTATCGGGCGGTACTCGAACTGGAGGAGCAACTTCAGGCGGAGTTTGGCAGACTCTCGAAGAAGATCCTGGGCGAAGAATTAGAAGACTGGGATGAAATCCTGGGCCGCCTGGAAGATATGCCGTCGGCCGAGGTTTGGACCGTCTTCCCCGACCTCTCAGCTCATGAGGTCTATTGGGAGATCGCGGACATTGTAGCTCGCATCGATGGGCAGCCGACCGGAGAGTTGATAGCACCACCGCTGCCAGATGAGAAGCTTGATGAAGCTGCCCCCGGCGGGCCGCTCACTCCACCCGGACTCGACTCCCCCCCGGCCCCACCAATGGATGGTTCGGTGCCGCCTCCCGAAGTTATGCCGGAAGATGAACTGCCCATCGGCCCCATCGAAGCAGTCCATCGTCTCGACATGAATCAGGTACGCATCGACGGCGCCAGTAGAACAGCCATTGGCGGCGGTTCGGTTGAATTCACCGGCAACGCCTCCTCAGTGGCAACCATGGAACTCTATCTCTCGATGGTCGGCAAGCACCCCTGCTTCAACAATGTCAACCGCACTAAGCAGGAAATGCTGAAAGCCACCGCAGGAAAAGAGGGTTGGTGGCGATTCACCGTTGAATTCAACGTCTCCTGCCCCCGCAAAGCGGCAGAGGAAATGGCCAAGGAGAAGGGGACGGAGGCGGCCAAAGACGGGGAAGCGGAGGAGAAGGGAAAGAAGGAGAAGAAGAAGGACGGCGAGGACGATGGCAAAAAGCCCAAGGAGAGGGGCAAGAAGCCGGGCAAGCTGGAGCCGCCGGAGAGGAAGCCGGGCCCCCCGGAAAAGACCGATGGCGAGCTCGATGAACGGGAAGAACCAGGCAGAATTAAGCCCGGGCAGAAACCTCCCCGGCACCGTCCTGACCGAATGGAAAAGGAGAAGCGGCGAGATGATAATCGTCCGCCAGCGGCAGGAACCCCTGACCATGGAAGACCCAAGGATACGCCACCCGAGAACCTGCGCATAATGCCGGAACCCGAGCTCCACAAAGAGCCGAGGCGCCTGAATCGACCACTCAAGCGGGGTATGAAGAACTCACGGCCGTTGATCCCCAGCGTGCCGCATGATCGGCTGTCGAAGCCGATGGGGAGGAACTAGCATGGCCACTACCCCCATGATTTTACAGCGAATTGGTTCCCGAGAACGACGTTTTATCGGGCTGATTCTGGTTGTCGCACTGGTCGCCGGGACCGTCGCCGGGACTATCTACATGGGCACTATTATCGCCGAAGTAGAAGAGACCCTTGAAGAGGGTGAACTGGCCCTCGAAGAGATTCGCATCAGCGCCGAGGAATACCTCGACTCAATGCGCAAGAAGCGGGCCCTGGAAACAGCTATCCAGGATAACAAGACCGGTATTCAGACCGCCATCGATGCCATCGCCAAGAAGGTGGAAGTTACCCGCCTCGGTGGCGCCGATGGAGAGCAGTCAAGCTTCGACAAGGTGCTGCGCTACGAGGCCAAGACCACGGAGCGCCCGATCCTATTAGGCGAGAAGAAGAAGAAGAGCCGAGACAAAAGCAGTGACTACTTCGAACTCTCTCAGCCCACCGAGTACAGCTTCGTGAAGTTCATCGACCTCATGACTTTCCTCGAGCAAATCGAGTCTCCGGACCACCTGATGTACATTTCGAAGTTGGAAGTAACACGCAAGTACATGGACCCCGAATTCGTCCAGGGGCAACTCACCGTCTCCACCTTCATATACAAGCCGCAAAAAGAAGAAGAGGAGGAGGAATGATCGCCACCTGTCCAGCCCTTAGCTTTTCGGGAGGAACTGACGCATGTTGAAGAAACTCCTTTCCGCAGTTGCCTATCTAGTGCTCTTTTTGGTGGCAACCGCGCTCTTCACCTACTTCCTCTTCCCGCTGGATAGATTGCGGGAGTACGTAGAGGCAAAGGCCAACCTTTCGTCTAAGTATCGCCTGGAAATCGGCTCTCTCGAGAGGGAGGGGATGGGGCGACTGGTGCTATCAGACATTACCGTGGGAGTTAACCGCAAGCTGATCAAGCGCAAGAGTTCAAAGCCCGCGGCCCCTGCTCCGCTGCCAGCGGCTGCGCCGGAAGCAGAAGAGGGTGCTCCTGCCACCAACGAAGAGAAACCGAAGGCCGAGGCAAAAGACGCTGCCCCTGCAACCGCTGAAGAAAACGAATTCACATATATTGACATCGACCGCATTGCTATCGACTTTGACATCACAGAATTGATGAACCCATCCAATATTGCGCTGGGGCTCACGGTCGATCTTCTTGGCGGCATCATCGAGAATGGCCGCATCGAGTTGGTGCAACAAGGGGGACAGACTCGAACCGCCCTCTCCCTGCCGGTGATCCAGGATATCGAGTTCGGTGAAACGGAGTTTTTTGGGGCCCTCTTCTCAGCCCTCCTCCCCTCCATGCGCTCGGACCGCGTCAATGGTTACCTTGGCGATGGCACCGTGGAACTTCTGCCTCAAATGGATGAAGAGCTCTTCTGGTATGAGGGCACCGTCGAAATCGAACTGGGCGACATTGTGGCCCTTGAACCGATCCTGGTGCAACGACTACCGAAGGTGGCAGAGGCGGTAGAAATACCTCTTACCGACATGCGTTTGGGCAAATGCGTGTTCAGATTACGGGTAGACCGGAAAGACCTCATCGATGAACTCAACAACGTCAAAACGAAACACAAGACGGCCACCGCAGTAGTCTTTGAGAAGGGAGAATGCAAAGGCGAGAGTCTAGACTACTACATCAGGGAGAACTCCTTCATCCTCTTCCCAGCAAAGGCAGGTTTCTCCAAAGGCCAAATGGACTTCTGGACAAAACTCGCTTTCAACCCCGACTACTTCGACGACGAGCGAAATGACGAAAACGGCACACCGTTAACGAAGAACAAGGAGTTGGGGCAGGGTCTGGAGTTTGACCGCCAGTGGCAACGCGCGCAGGACGTTGACGGCTTCTACTGGATGCACTGCAAAGGGAAACTCTCAAAACCGCGCTGCCGACGTGGCCTCCCAGCCGAAGAGAAGCGTCGCAAGAAAGCTCTCAAGGACTTGGAGAAGAAGCAGAAGAAGGCAGAGGCCAAGAAGCGGCGCGAAGATCGCGAAAAGGCTGCTTCCAAGACCCCCAAGGGAAGGAAGGGAGCGAGTTTGGGAGCCGACGACGCCGGTGCAACCAAACGCCAGGAAGATGCGCGCAAGCGAGCCGAAGAGCGTCGCTTGGAGCGCGAGGCCCGACGCAAGAAGAGAGCTGAGGCAAAAGAAGCCGAGGCCCCAACTCCACGACAACCACAACCGCCGACTGGACCTGGCTTCGACGAGGGTGAGGAAGGCGACGAGGAAGAGGGCGACGAGGAAGAGGGCGAAGAAGAGGAGTACGACGAAGGCGAAGAAGAAGAGTACGATGAGGAAGACGAGGAAGGGGAAGAAGAAGATGAAGGCGAAGAGGGGGACGAGTCAGAAGAAGAACCCCTTGATGACGATGACTCCCCAGAAGAGGGCGACGGCATGATCGATGACGAAGCCTACCCCGAAGAGGGCGCAGAAGGAGACCTCCCCCCCGACAGCCCCGAACCGATGGACGATGAACTACCAGGCGATGAAGATAGCCCCAGTGTAAGAGCATTTCCGTAGACCACCAGCCCAACGATCTGATTGACTTTGTACCCCCCGTTCTGCGCTGAGTGTGTCGTTCTG
>CAZFVN010000030.1:0-42191 GCA_964522395.1 uncultured Myxococcales bacterium | reverse complement strand
GGAGGTACCACGTAGGTCACCCATAGTTCTTGAACCACGCGCGTTAACGCGTTAGATTAATCCCAGATCTTGTCTTCTATTGGACCGTTGAAACGGTGGTGCGTAATGTCGAGAAAAGATGACCTGCTGAAGAAACTGAAAGAGGCTCCGACCAATAAGAGTGCATTGGATAATCTGGTGGCCTTCTTCACGCAGCGAGGAGATTTCAAGGCTCTCTACGAGAGTCTTCGGGAAATCGTTGAGGCGATGGACGACCGCGGTCTCCTTGCTGAATTCCGGGGGAAACTGGTGGATGTTGTCAAGCGCCATCTCGACAACACTGCAGACCCGGTGATGGCAGCCAACGTCAAGCTCCGCCTGGCCGGCCTACTCTTCGACCGCTCTACCCAGTCCAAAGAGGCGATCATTCTCGTCACCGAGGCCTTTGAACGTCTCCCCTCGGAAGAGGTGGCGCAGCGGGCGGTGCATATGCTCAAGGAGATGTCCCTGGCTCGCTTCGTCGTGCTCCTCCTCAAGCGGAAGGTCGGAAGTGACGAAGGCAGTGAGAGGAGGGCTGACACGCTCTTTCAACTCGGCCATGCGGCCTTGGCCGCGGGCAATGTGAGCCTCGCCAAAGGGTCCTTCGAAGAACTTCGCAGCGAGTACAAGAGCTGGTCAGACAAGGCTGAAAAGGGGCTGCAGCAGACCGTTGAGGCGACCGATGATTTGGAGCGGACGGTCTCCGAGTTAGATGCAGAAATAGCCGGGGCAAATGACATCGAGCGACCGCCCCTTCAGACCCGTATGGGGCGCCTGCTTATCGACCTTGGGCGGAGCGACGATGGCGTTGCCCTGCTGGAGAAGGTGATGGATGAATCGCCGTCGGACCAGGGCTGCATGGAGCTGGTGGCGGCCTACAAGGAACAGGAGTCCTGGGCTGCGCTGGTGGACCTCGTTGATCAGTGGTCAGAGCAAGTTACCGACGACGAATCTAAGCGGGAGTTGCTGAAAGAAAGGGCCCGCGTATTCACTCTCAAACTCGATGACAAGAAGCGCGGCTACGCGGCGCTCAAAGATCTCTACAAGAGCTATCCCGGCAACGCCGACGTAGTGGAATTCTGTGTCAACGTTTACTCCGCTTGTGACGATCACGACTCTCTGGCTGCTCTGTTGGGCAAGGCCAGGCAAGATACCCGTGACCGCGATCAGGAGCGCCGATATCTAGAATGGGAAGCGGCGCTCAAGTGGCGCAAGCTCGGTGATTCCGAGGCCGCAGAGAAACTCTATCGCCGAATCAAGTCCATTGACCCGCGCAACGAACCAGCCCTGCTTTTCTACGAAGAATTCACCAGGGAGAAAGGGGATTTCCGCAAGCTCCACTCAATTCTCTCGACCCGTCAGAGTCTGGCCCCCGAGAGTCAGAAGGGGCGCATCCTGAAGCAGATGGCGGAGTTGGCCAGAGACCAACTCAACTCTCCTGACCGCGCCATCGATGCGCTGAAGAAGGTTCTCGTCCTCGACCCTGGGGACGAAGAGGCTTTTACGCAACTATCCGATCTGCTTGAAGATACCCGTCGGTGGCACGCGGTCATTGAACACTATTCCTCCAAGGTCGACAGGTTGTTGGACCACGACGTAGCGCGCAAGCTCGAACTGCTGGAGCGAATCCGCGACATCTATGCGTCCAAGGAGAAGCAACCAGTGCCCGAGATGGTGGTTACGACCTACCGTCGCATGTTGCAGATAGACCCCACGCATGGTGAGTCCATCGAGGCATTGGGCGAGTACTATCGCAAGAACAACCGTTGGGGAGAACTCACGGAGGTGCTCGAACGAAAGGTCGAGCTAGAGAGCGATGCCTCGGCCCAGGTCGCCCTGCACAAGGAGATCGCTCAAATCCTGATTGAATATCAGCATCAGGAAGCAGCGGCGGTACCTCACCTTGAGCAGGTGGTGGATTATGATCCTGACGACGATGAAGCTGTAGGCCTGCTGGCAAAGGCATATCGTGGTCGTGGCGAATTCGAGAAGTTTTTCGTGGTGGGCAATAAGTTGCTCGACCGGGTGACCGGACGGGAGCAGACTGAGTTGCTCGAAGAGCTCTCTACCATCGCGATGGAGCGGCTGCAACTGGAAGACGAAGCCGCGGTTCTACTTGAGCGTCTCTTCGCCGCGGAGCCCAAACACCCTTGGGCGCTGCGTCGATTGCAACAGCTCTACGAAAAGCTCGAGCGGTACGAAGAACTGGCGGAGATCTTCAGTCGCGGCATCGAGTTGGCCCCGGCCACCAAGCAGCGTTCGCTCAAAGAGAAACTTGGGGTTGTGCTCTCCGACAAGCTGCGCCGGTACGACGATGCGAAAGCGCTCTTCGCTGAGTTGCTGGAGGAGAACCCCGGCAACCGACAGGCCCGGCAGTATCTCCAGCGCATCCATGCCCAGGCAGGCGAATTTGCTGAACTGGAGGCAATCTACACCAAGGACAAGAACATCCCCGGGTTGATGAGATTCCTGGATGAGTTCCGCCAGAAGGAATCAGATTCTGAGCGGGCTAAGGCCGCCGGCCTCGAGATGGTTCGGGTCGCCGATGAGTTGTTGAAAGACAAGCCCAAGGGACGACAGACTCTTGAGGCTCTCCTTGAGCAGTTCCCCGAAGATGCCGACCTTGCTCGACGTCTATTGGCCGCTTACCCGAAGCGCAAAGCGGATATGGACGTGGCCAAGGCGCTGGCAGTATTGGCCGATAATGCTGAGGGGGAGGAGGCCCACGACGCTGCCGTGCGACTCGCCGACGTTCTCGAGAAGAACGGTGAGCATGAGGCCGCATACACCCGGACCCTCGGGCTCTTTTTGCGCACCGCCCGAGATGGCGATTACGCCCAACTGGACGCCGTCGCTGATAGAGCGGAGGCCTCCGACAGTCTGGATGGATTTGCCAAAGTGCTCGAGAGTCTGTTGGAAGATGGCATGGCCGCAGCAGCGCGCGAAGAGCTGATTCTCCATATGGCCAAGATCCATCTCGGTCGGCGCAAGGACGTGACCCGTGCCAGGGAGATTCTCGAGGCCGAACTACTGGAAAGCCCCGATTCAATTCCCATCTTGCGTGAGCTTGAGCGCATTCACATGGGGGCGAGCAACTGGAGCGAACTGGAAACCGTGGTAAGGGCCATGGCCGACCAGATGCTTGACCTCGATGAGAAGAAGGTCGAACTCCACAAACTGGCTCGACTCTTTGATGAGATCGTCAGTGACCCGGCGAAGGCCGCGGCGGTCTTCCAGGAGTTGCGCGAATTGGACCCGGCAGATGACGAAGCCTATGCTGGACTCAAGCGCAGCCATGAAGAGTTGGAGAACTGGGCCGAATTAGCTGTCGTCCTGGAAGATGAACTTCAGGTTGCCGATGACGAGCAAACCCGTGAGAATCTGCTCCAATTGGCTGCCCTCCAGCGCGGTCGATTGGAGGACGTGGAGGCTGCCGCCGAAACGCTCTCACGGCTCCTGGAACTGGCCCCCGAAGATGAAGGGGCGTGGGCCGCCATCAGCAGCTTCTTCGAGTCTGATGAAGCGCTGGGCACAGTGCTACCTCTCCTGGAAACACGCTATCGGACGGCCGAGTCCTGGGTAGAGTTGGTAGAGGTCCTGGCCAAACAGGGGCAGGTGGAGGAGGACGATCACGCCCGCTTCGAAATCCTTGGGCAGTGCGCCGAGATTCTTGAGAAGAAGCTCGACCGCCCCGACGAAGCATTTTCATATCTTTCAGTGATGGTCTCGATGGACCCATCCCAGGACGGACTTATACCCCGCCTTGAAGGGGTCGGTCGAAATGCAGACAAATCTGCCGAACGTTACGCTATCTACAAGGGCCTGCTGGGGATTGGAGAGAGTGATTTTGTGCCGCTCAATCCGCTCGACGAAGCTCGCGAGCAGGAAGTGGCGTTGTTGCTGGCATCGCTGGCTGAGGAGCATGACGAAACCGCGATTGCTGTGGAGGCGCTGAAGCGGGCCCGTCTGGTTGCTCCCGGCGATATCGATCTCTTCGAGCGTCTCGAGGGGCTCTACGAAGCAGATGGCCGCAATGAAGACCTTTTGACCTTGCTTGAGGAGAAGAAGGAGTACGTCTGGGACGAGGACGAGAAGATCGGTCTCTTTGCCAGAGTTGCGGATATTCTTGGCAATCGCCTCGACCGTGAAGAGGAGGCCATTGCCTGGCTTGAAGAGCTGTTCGCCCTTACAGACCAGTCCAAGCACGTGGCGGAACGACTTGAGGAACTCTATCTCAAGTTCGAGCGTTGGAATGAAATGGCCCAGTTGTTGCGCGGCAAAATGGCGCAACTTGAAGGTGAAGACCGGACCGCCGTTGCCTATCAACTGGCAGTCATTTTGCGTGACCACCTGGGTGATCTCCAGGGAGCCTTCGACCTCTTCTCGGAGATTCTTGCTAGAGAACCGGACAACGAAACATGCGTCGAGGCGCTCTCCTTTCTCCTGGGCATGACCGATGCCGACGGCTACGAAACGATTGTGCTGAAGGTCGTCGATGTCTTGGAGCCGCTGGCCCGGGAGCAGGAGGACTGGCAGCGATTGGTGAACGTCCTGGAGGTGAAGGCCAACAACGCTCCTGAAGAGAAGGCCGCCGCCACTGCCTGGTTGGAACTCGGACGAACATGCCAGGACCGTCTCGACGAGGTGGACAGGGCACTTGAAGCTTATGGTGCTGCGGTCCAGGCTCAGCCCTCCAACCAGGAGGCTCTTGACGCCCTTCTCGGTGCTTCCGGGGAAGGCAGTGATGGTGCACCAAGTCAAAACGTCATTGACGCTCTTGAAACGGCAATTGGCGACGTCCAGTCCTCCAGCGAAGTCAGAGCACTGGCGGCACTAGCGGGATTGTTGCGAGAGGCCGGGGAGGACCTGCCCCGTGCCGCGTTGACCTATGAGCGGCTGCTTGAATTGGCCCCAGAGGCCTTGGAGTACTACGAGGCCCTGGACCAACTATACGCGGTCCAGGATGACACCGAAGGCCGGGTCCGCGTACTGGGAGAAATGGTAGACCGACTGGAAGGTCCACGTCGGGCCGAGGTTCTGGTGGAACTGGCGCAGCTACTGCTGGTGCAAGACGAACAGAGTGACGCTGTGGAGGCCCTCTATCGAGCCGTCGAGACGCCAGACCACCTTGACGAAGAGCGTCGACCCCTAGCCTTCCATCTGCTTGAGGAGGCCCTCGACCAGGAGGAGCGCTGGTTCGACCTTTGCGAAGTAATTGGTCGCCGCATCGGGTTTGCCAAAGATCTCGACGAAGAGAAGGCGCTGAGATACCGCGCGGCGCTGCTGGAAGAGGAACGTCTCGACAACTTTGACAACGCGATCACCCACTACTTCGCTATTGTCAACGCGGATGCCACTGAAGTTGCGGCCACTACGGCCCTTATCAGGTTGCTCGAGAGCGCCGGTCGCTACCAGGACCTGGAGGAGTTACTGGCGCTCCAGGTCGAGATTACTGATGACATCGACCGCGCCCGTGAACTGCTCCTGCGCCTGGCGAGAATCCGCTTGACCGAGTTGGGCAATGCCGAAAGTGCCGTGGATGCGTTGGCACGTCTCATTGAGAACCTCTACTTTGAAGACCCCGCTCTCAAACTTCTCGACGAAGTTGTAGAGGATGCTCCAGAGGCCGGCTATCGCGCCACGCAACTCTTGGAGACGGCCTGTACCGAGACCGGCCAGTACGAGCGCCTGGCAGAGATCTACAAGACTCAGATCGACCGCTTCGCGGACGAAGTTGACCGGGTGGAGCGATTTAGAGCCCTGGCAACTCTCTACGAGAATCAGTTTCATGATGTTGACACAGCGTTCATATACATCAGTCAGGCTTTCAAGCTGGAGCCTGATTCTCTGGCCATCCACGACCAGCTTATCTCTTATGCCAAGGAGAGGGCCGGCTTTGACGAATTGTTCGACATCTATCTCGATGTTCTCGTGCAACTCGATGAGGCGGAAGGTCGCAACAATCTGCGCAAGAAGATGGTGGAGATCTACCACGACGAATTGGACGATCTTGATCACGCCGAGATGATCTATCGGGATATGCTCGACGACGAAGCTGCCAACGAGTTTGCTCTGGACCGTTTGCAGCAACTCTACCATAGCCAGGAGAAGTGGGAGCAAGTTATTGACGTTCTACGGACCCGGGTCGAAGTGGCCCGCTCCGACAAAGGTCGCATTACAACTCTCTACGAAATAGCGGCCCTCTACCGGGAGAGTACTGGGGATCTGGCTGAGTCGCTGGACACCTACGAACAGATTCTCAGCATCGACCCCAACCAGTCCGATGCCTATCGGGGCATCGAATCCATCTACTTTGAGCGGGGCGATGTGCAAAGCGTCACCGCCACCTTGCGTCGAGAGCTTGATGTTTGTGAGGACGAAGGTGACCGCAGGGAGGCTCGACTCCGTCTGGCTGCCATCCACTTCACGGAATTGGAGGAGCATGGTCAGGCCGCTGAAGAGCTCGCCCAGGTGCTCGCCGACGCGCCTCAGGAAGAGGGGGCCCTGGAGCTCCTGGCAGAAGTCGTCGCGGCGTGGGATTCTCCGTCGAAGCAGGCGGCTGACCTCCTGGTTCAGGCCTACACCGAGCAAGAGAAATGGGATGATCTCATCGCCCTCTACCAGAGCCTGGCTGCGCGTGCGGTCGGGGAAGAGGAGCGAGTAGAGTATTTCCGACAGATCTACGATTTGCGGACCGAGCAGCAGGATGACCAAGTCGGCGCTTACGCGGCAACCAAGATCATGTGTACCCTGGACCCCTCCGACCCGGTGACCCGTCTGCGCCTGCTGGAGCATGGCGGGGCCATTGGCGAATTCGAAGACCTCGCTGAGTTCCTCCAGGGGATTCTCGACCATGAGGCGGTCGCTGGTACTGATTTAGAAGTGGAATTCCAGATCCTGCTCGCCCGCATCTTCCAGGATAGCCTGGATAACGCCCCGGCCAGTTGTCAGTACTATGAGCTGGTTGCTGAGGGCGCACATCCTGACTATGTTGCTGAATCGCACCAACAGCTCCGCACTCTCTATCAGGAACTCGAAGCGTGGGACAAGTACGTAATCCTCCTCGAACTTCTGGCCGGAGAAGCACCCGACCTCACGGTGCGCAAGAATTTCCTTCTTGAGGCTGCTCTGGTGGCCTGGAAGACAGTCGAGGACACCGACCGAGCCCAGGAGATCCTCTCGCTGGCCGCAGAAGAATTCGGTGACGATGATGCCGTTCTCGACCGTTATGAGCAACTCCTCACCGAAACCCAACGGGCGGAGGACCTTGAGGAGCTGCTGCGCAACAGAGTAGACCGCACGGCTGAGCCAGAGGCTCGCGGGGATGTCCGCCTGCGCCTCGGGAATCTGCTGTTGAACCTTGATGATCGTTCCGGAGAAGGGGTTGAGGAGCTGCTGGCAGCCCTCGACGAGGCCCCTGGCAAGGAGGTCCTCTGGACCATCCTCGAAGCGCTCCTGGGGAACGATGATACTCCTCCGGAAGAGCGCCTCCGCATCGCTGAAGCGTTGGCAGAGCGCTATCCGGAAGAGACCCCCGTGGAGCGGGTTAGAGCTACCCTGGAAACTCACCTGGCCCTGGTGGACGATGCCGATGAAACTGATGGCTTGCACCGTCGTCTCGGTACCCTCATTGAAGAGGTCGATACCGAACAGGCCTACGTTCATTTCGCCCAGAGCATGCGCCTCGTTCCCGGTGTGCCCGAAGTGGAAGAGAAGGTCGCCCTCCTGGCCCGTCGTCTGGAAGTATGGGAAGACTTCCGTGATCTCCTCCAGGAGGTCGCCCAGCTTACCGAAGACGAATCCCAGAGCACTCGTTACCTCCTGGCGGCTGCGCAGGTTGAAGAGAGTGAACTCGATTCCATCGAGGCTGCCGCAACTATCTGGGAGCGGGTTCTGGAAATTGACGAATACAACCGCTTGGCGCTTGCTTCCCTGGCTCGCCATTACGAGGCGCTGGGGGCCCATGAAGAGCGAGTGAGAATCATCGAGCAGCAGATTGCTCTGGAAGAGGATGCCGCCGCTCGGGTCGAGACGACGGCCCTGCTGGCGCGGCTCTATGGCGATGAGTTGGAGAACCTTGATCGCGCTCGGCACTGGTGGGAAGAGCTGCTCCATGAACCGGCCGTGCGTGCCGAATCCTGCGCGAGATTGGAGGACATCTATCGGCAGCAGGAGGAGTGGGAACTGCTTTGCGATCTTCTCCTGGAGGTTAGAGAGGAGACCACCGAAACCGAGGAACTGAGAATGGTCATGGTCAAGCTGGCCGGACTGTATGAGCAGTACCTCGAACGGACCGAAGAGGCCTTCCACTGGTACCAGGAACTCCTCAATCTCGATGCAGAATTCGCCCCGGCCCTCCACGGCGCCCGGCGGTGCGCCACCGAACTCGACGATTGGCAGACTGTTGCAGACGTCGATTCCCGTCTCATTGCCGCGTCGGATGATGATGAAGAGGTCGCTGGTCTTCGACAGGAGCTCGCGGTAGTCCTGATTGAGCGGTTGGGAAACAAACAAGCTGGCCTGGAGATTCTCCAGGTGCTTCTGGCCGAGGAGAGTGTGCCGGAAGAGATCAAGGGCCTGGCCCTATCGCAAATTGATGATCCGGAGATTGGCTTCCAAGTCTCACTGGCCCTGGAGCCTCTTTTAGAGGCCGCTGGAGAGTGGGAGCAACTCAGCCAGCTCATTGAGGCGCAACTTGAGGCACTCTCGGAAATCGACGAGAAGGTGCCGATTGCATTGCGGGTTGTCGACATCTTCACTGAGCACCTTCAGGAAAACGAGCGCGCCTACGAGCTTCTTGCTGGACTCCTGGAGCAAGCTCCCGATTCCGCCCCGCTGCTGGACAGATTGTCCCAGCTCTCTCAGGCAACCGGTGACTGGCAGCGCTATGTCGAAGTACTTGAGGGTGTCCACGGATATGCCGCCAGTCCCGAACAGTTGAGCATTTTGGGGCTGCGCTTAGCGGATATCTATTCCGAGCAACTCGACGATATTGACCGGGCCCTCGAATGGAACCGGCGCGTCATGGAAGATGTACCGGGGCAACCCGAGGCTATTGCCCGTCTTGAGGCGCTTATGCAGGAGCATGAGCGGTATGACGAGTTGGTCCAGTTTTACGAGGCCATCAGCTTCGACGTTGAACCTGAGGAGCGTGTCGCCTATCTGCTCAAGCAGGGATTTGTAAAGGAAGGGAAACTTGATGACCTGGCCGGTGCAGTAGAGGCCTACCGGGAGGTTCTCGTCTCCGAACCGGACAACGAAGCTGCGTTGGGACGTTTGGATGGTCTCCTTGAGAATCCCATCCTCGGTCTGGCGGCTGTGGAGATTCTCGAACCGATCTATCGGCAACAGGATGAGCCAGCCAAGTTGGCTCGACTGCTGCGCGTCAAGGCCCAGGAAGTGGAGGGCAGTCTCGACCGCTCTCAGCTACTGGCTGAAGCTGCCAATCTGCTGGCCTCCACGGATGGTGGCATGGTCGATGGCTTCGAGACCTATCTCCAAGCCATCAAGCAGAAGCAGTTCGATACCGAAGGTACTCTTTCGGCGGCCATGGGTCTGGCTGCACAGTTGGACCGTTGGCAGGATCTGGCCAACGTTCTCGATCAGGTCTGCCTCGACGATCTGGCCAAGGATTTGAAACTGGAAGCACTGCGGCATCTGGCCCTCATCTACGGTGAGAAGCTGAGCAACGACAATCTTGCGGAGTTGAAGCTCCGAGAACTGCTGAAGATCGATCCCGAGAGCACCTTTGCGCTCACCATGCTCGGTCGGCTCCTCGAGTCTCAGGGTGAGAAGGATGAGTTGTTACAAGTCTGGGAGCAGCTCGGCGCACAGTCAGTCGAAGTGGCGGAGAAACGACAATACTATGAGCAGGCCGCTTCGCTGGCAACTGACCAGGAGGCCTTCGACAAGGCCGCACAACTCTACAGTCAGGCCCTGCGCATCGCGCCAGACGACGCACAACTCATGGAGAACCTGGCCAATCTCTATCGGCTGGCTGAGAATTGGCCCGAACTGGTGGAGATTCTGGAAAGCCGCGCCAATCTGCTCGGGCCGGAGGAGGCCGTGGCATCTCTGTTGGAAGCGACTCATATTGCTGCCACGAATATGGAAGCTCCAGCGCGCGCGTTGGCCCTTTGTCGTTTGGTTCTGGAACGGGACGAGGGCAATCTCGATGCTCTGGCTTACAAGGTCGACATTCTCAAAGAGCAGGGAAAGGTGCAGGAGCAACTCGTGGCCCAGGAGCGGTTGGCCTCACATCTTACCGGCGATGAGCAGGTGAAAGCTCTCTTTGAACTCAAGGACCTGGCACTGGCCTCTGGCGATACGGAAGGGGCGGTAGGCTATGTTCAGCGTATTCTGGAAGCGGACCCAGACAATGAGGAGGCGCAGGCCGCCCAACTCAAGCTCCTGCGAGATGGGGAGAACCTCTACAGTCTGGTTGCCAAGCTCGAAGAGCAGGCCAGCGCCAGTGAAGACCTGGTACGCAAGGTCGAGTTGCTCTTTGAAATCGCAAGTATTCTCGCCGACGAGATCGGCGATCCTGGGGCTGCCATCGAGAAACTTGAGGCCATTCGCGCATTACAGCCCAACTATCTGCCAGCCGTGAACAAGGCAGCGCAACTGCTTGTGCAGCAACGGGAGTTTGGCGAGGCCATCGATGCCTACGAGGAGTTGGCCAAGCTACTTGGCGCCGAGGACCAGGCAACTGCGCTGAAGACCGCGGCTACAATCGCGCTGGAAGAGCAAAGCGATCCCGAGCGGGCCGCGGGCATCTTGCGCCATGTCAGAGAGACCCACCCCGATGATGAGGAAGCCCTTGAGTTGTTGGTGCGTTGTCTGGAGGTCCAGGAAGGGTGGAACGATTTGGTGGCCCTGTTGCGGAGCGTGATCGGTGAGACTACTGACTCGGGGCGCAAGGCGGCCTTATGCAAGAGCCTTGCCCTGGTTTACAGGGACGGCCTCGACAATGAGGAGCTCTTCCTCAATTGGATGGAAGAGGCGCACCAGATTGAGGAAGACCCAGACCTCGTGGAGGAGTTGCTCGCCCACTACCGTAAGGCCGACAGCCATGAGCGAATCGCACCGCTGCTGGCCTGGAAGATCAACTTCCTGACTGGCCGCAAGCAGCTTCGCGATGTTCCCGGATTGCTTCTCGAACTGGGCAAGATGGAGCATGGCCTGGGCAACGGCGGCAAGGCCCTGGCGGCTCTTCGCAACGCTGTCGAACTCGATGGCTCCTTCCTCAACGGAGTGCATGCGTTGGCTATGCTTCTATTCGATGAGGGAGAGAAGGAAGAAGCCTTCAGTCATTTCCAAACGTTGCTGCTTCGCATCAATGAACTGGACAGTAAGGAAGAGAAGATCCTCGTCTATCTTCGCCTGGCCACTATCTACTTGGAAAAGGGCGACAAGAAGCGGACGAAGACCTACCTTAATCGTCTCCTCAGCCTGGACAAGCAGCACACCGAGGGGAAGGAACTTCTGGCCAGCTTGTAGCTTTCTCACTGTCGGTCATCTTTTTATTAGCGAGGTGTGACAGCTGCCCTGGTGTCACGCTCTTGTCCCGTGACGTCTCACCCTGATGTCACACCATGTCTCACCCTGTTTCGTGCCTAGGATCGCGGTCTTTTTTGCCGGTTCTAAATGCAGAATGCTACCGAGCGTGGCTTTTTGGGCTACGCTCGGAGCATCTGCTTCCCACGTCTCAGTCCCCCTGGATTTGTGGGAGCGCCACTGGGGGCGCCTTCCAGCGGCCATTGCGGCGCTGGAACTTCGTGGAGTTGAGTACCGGCAGTGGTCGCGGTGGGTACAGACACCGATTCCCCTCCCCACACTATATTAAAGGGAAAGAAGCGTGCCAGTTTCGGGTTGCTGTCTAGGGGACCTCAGTGCCAGAAGCCCACCCCGATACCCCAGTTCAGGTAACTGCGGGCAATATCCAGGCTGGCCCCCGCTCGCAGTTGCCAGAGCCAGAGCCGGAAGAGGCGCACGTCCAGTCTCATGGTGCCGTGGAGGCGCGAATCTGACCCCTCGATACGTGCCGGCTCCAGGTAACCTCCGCCGCGTACAACGAGACGATTGTTCCAAACTTCCGCTTCTACGCCTGTGTGCAACGAGAGGGTTGGCGTACTACCTGAGGTGCGCAGGTGGCCTACGGCATATGAACCCGGTGCCACAGCGCCCTTCGGGGCGGAGCCGTTAATGACGACGTCCATGGCCAGCAGGAGGTAACGGCGGTCCACGGGGGAGACCTCCAACCCCTCCTCTTCGCGCTTCTCCTGGAGCGTGAAGGGATTGTCGCTGGAGGTGCGCTCTCGATTGTAGGCGTGGCCCTCAGGGCTATAGTAGTATGAGGCCCCCAGAGCGACCCTCAGTGGCAGTACCGCCAGGTCGGGGACTCCGACGTTCGCCAGACTATGTTCGCCATCAATGTCTGCCTCCACTTCAATGGGCAAAAGGAGGGCGGCGCCGACCCGGATGGGGAGTTCGTGTGGTCGCCAGAGGAGCGAGAATTGGCCTCCCGGTTTGGACCAGGAACCGCTACCGTCTCCCTGCCAACTGGGGGCAACTCCCGGGCTTGACATGTTGGCGAAAGTGGTGACGTTCATGCTTGCCGAGGTCAGCCCGACTCCCGCTACAAGTTGCTCGCGCCAGAGGGCATAGGTGAAAGCGATCACTGAGCGCACGAAACCGTAGTCGATGCGCTCACTTTCGCTTTCCAGAGTGAAGGTGTCTCCCGACACCCACACGCCCATTCCGAATCTGCCCAGGAGAAAGCCGACTCCAACGTTGAGGGCTGTATAGGACTCGTCGCCGACCGCACGGCCGTCGTTGTCCATGTCCACATAGTCCCCCGGGGCAAGGTTTAGCCAGTCGAGAGTGAAATCCCAGTCGAACCACGTCGTAGAATAGGGGTACCGATTCCCCCCGCTGGCGCCGATACTCCCCATCCCCTGGACTCCCTCGCCAATCCCCGCGTAGGCACCGCCAAGGCCGATAACACGGGCCGATGAGACCACTGGGCCGCGAAAGAGATCTACAGTTACAGCAGTCTCCTGTGCCTCTGCCGCACGGCTTGCGGTCAGCACCATCAGCAGAGCCGTTGAAAGGGCCAGCACGGCCGCCGGGAACCGGTGGTTGGTCGCTTTGCTAAGATGGGCTGACGGGTCCGGTGTCATTCGCTCTCCAAATTGGCGTGAAACCGACGTGTGTGCTACTATAGCAGCGATTTCCTGGAGGTGAAACTTGCAGACCATCTTGCTCTTCCTGGTCCCCGCGATTGTTGCCCTTGCTCCGACCCATGTACTGGCTGGGCCCGGGACCTCGTCCTTCACCGCAATGGTCGGGGAATTGGCGGCTCAGGCGGAGCCCGATGAGCCCTTTGACCAGGCTGCGATGTTGGGCTGGTCGAAGCAGCCTCCCCTGGTACTTTGCGCTGAGCACAACAGCGCGACGCGCATTACGCTACGTTTGATTCAACCCGATGGGAAGACGGTCAAGCGGCAGAACGTAGACTTCACTGCTCCGGGGGAAGCTCCAACCTTCGAGGCGGGAAAGCTGCGGCAGTGGGAGACGGCCAAAGAACTGATGAAGGCCAACAAGATGGAAAGAGGGCGCTCCAATTCCCTCGACCCCGACCGCGGTGCACTGATGCATACCCGCTACGTGGGTGACGAACGAGTCTACTATCTGACCACCACCGCCGGCGAGGAGGAGGTCTACCGTCACAAAATAGAGGATGAGCCCCAACTTTACTCCTATTTTCCTCCGGGCGGTGCGCTCTTCGCACTGGTCGGTAGTGTCAATTCAGGCGACCAGAGTGAGGGTGTTTGGGTGCTGCGCTCTTTGCCTCCCGTGGCAGACAAACTATCGGACCGGAGGCTAGCCAAGATCTGGTTTGCCGCGGCCAGGAATCGCATCGCCTGGGGCGACTACGTCGAGGCGGGTACGCTCTTACGCCAGGCCCTGCAGCGACGGGCCGATTCGGAGATGCAATTTCAGGCGGCCCTGGTCGATGCCTATCTGATGTCCTGGGACTCGGCCCTGGCCAAGCTCGCCAACCTCGTCAAAGGGGATGCCAAATGGGCGGAGAGAGCCGCCCACGAGCCGCTCCTACGCGAGGCGAAACTGCGAAGCTATGACATCAACAATGATGTAGCCTTGACCTTCAAAGCCTCCAAGGGCTACGAAGGCACGTCCGTCTGGGTGAAGGTGAAGGACTCGAGCGGGAGCAATGTCGCTATTTTCAAGCCAACCAATGGTAACACCTATCATCGCGGTGAGGTCTTCACTTACCAAATGGCTAAACTTCTGGGAATCGAGCAGATCTATCCGGTGACCACTCTCCAAACCCTTGACAAATCGGGTTGCCGGAAGTTCGTTTCCGCTCTCGAGAAGGTCAAATACAAGGGCATGAAAGAGAGGAATCGCGTACGCCTCATTAAGAAATGCAAGAGGGGCAACCTGGAAGGAGCGGTCAAGGAATGGGTCTCCGGTTTTCAATTCTTCCAGGCTATCGGCACCTCTGACAAGCTCAAGAAGCACAAAGTCTTCCATTACCTGAGTAAGCGATCGTCCCAGCCTCCCAAGAACGAGTCTGTCAAGGCTCGGACAGTGACCAAATACTACAAGCCTGACCACTGCAAGCGCGGCACCTACAAGGGCACTTTGGATATCGGCCAGTTGGCTCGTGACGTCAGCGACCTGCTCATCATGGACGTACTCAATGCTAACGAGGACAGGTTCCCCGGAGCAAACGTTGACTTCAAGTCCCTGGGTAAGTCGGTGGAGAGTCGAGAATGTGTTTTTGATTTTGGCCCTTCTCGCCTCTTCAGCCTCGACAACGGGGCCACGTTCAAGGGTACCTATTCAAATGGTTACGTCGATTTTACCAAGCGGCTCAAGCCGACCCGGTTTGTCCGGCGGACATATCGGCGCTTGAAGGCCCTCGACGGCTTCATCAAGGGCGAACGGGCCACGCCACTCTTCCTCGGACCCTTTGGCGTCAAGAAGGTCAAGGACCTCTCTCGCTACCTGGCACTCGATAAGGGCGACAGCCACAAGCGTCGCAAGAATCCGTTCAAGCTCTTCACCACTAACTTGCGTTACGTGCTGGAACGCCTGGACCGTTTCGCAGACGAAGACCGGGCATGGTTCAAATAGGCCGTATCAAACTGGCAGTTTGTTGTGAAGAGGCTGGAGAACTGGTCATCGGCCCGGTTCGCCGCGCAGCTTCCCTCTCCCAGAACAAGGCCCGCAAGCTCTTTAAGACGGGCAAAGTCTATGTCGATGGCGAACTCTGCCTGGACTGGCGCCGGCCCCTGGAGCTGGGCAGTGAAGTCACCGTCGATACCGACCGCAAGGCGCCCCACCGTCTGCCAACCATCAATGCCGATGTCGTGATCCATGTGGATCGCTCCTTTGTGGTGGTCAATAAGCCGGCTGGCGTGGTCTCAGTACCCCCCACGAAGACCGGCGAACCGACTCTTCTGGACTTGCTTGCAAAGGTGCTCGGGCCGCACCACCAGGGGGGGGAAGTACGTGCCCTCCATCGGCTCGATCGCGAGACTCGTGGAGTGATGCTCTTCGGTCTCTCCAACGGCGATCCGGACCATCTCCGCCGTCAATTCGAACGGCACCAGGTAGAACGTGCCTACTACGCCGTGGTGGAAGGGGCGATGGAGAGTGCCAGACTAAGCGGTGAGATTGATGTTGGGCGACAACTGTATGGTGGAGCCAAACAGACCCGCTTTGCCGAGACGGAAGTGGAAATGGTGCGGCAGGAGGGATCCCGCAGCCTGCTCCTCTGCCGTCCCCGCACCGGGCGATACCATCAAATCCGGATTCAACTGGCAACGTCCGGTCACCCCATTGTCGGTGATCGCACTCACGGCAATCGCCCTGCCTCCAAAACACCGCTGGCCCTCCAGTCATTCTCCCTGACGATGCGCCGTCCGGAGGATGGCCAGCCGATGTCATGGGAATTGCCCCTGGACCCCGTACTTGAGAATCTCCTCCAATCCTCTCGGGAGTCACCATGAAATCGTTCTCACTGTGGCTTATCCTGGTTCTGGTTGCCCTTTCCTCGGCATCGGTAAGTGCCCGAGGTGCCCCTCGCGCTGAGTCGGATCGTCTGGCAATGGTGCGGGCCTACGTGGAATTGATGGAGCAGGGCTACCCTGGGCCAGCCTTTTCCGACCTCGAGCCCTGGGCTTTGCTGCAGCCACTATTGCTTCTCGACGGTACGGTCGAATCGAAGGCCACCGAGGATGATTTGCGATTACGTACGTGCCTTCTAGCCGCGCGACGATTACGTATCGAGCAACTCTCTGACAGGGGCCCTGTGGGGGACGACTGGGACTTGCTGGTCCAAAGGGTTGCTGCCTGTAGCCGTAACTATATTGCTGTTCACAACAACCACGCGCAATTCTGCGCTGTTGCCGCCCTGGAATCGGCCATGGGGAAGTTGTCCAAACGGCGTCGGAAGAGCTTGAACGAGCGTTGCGCAGAGCCAATTGTCTCCATCGGCATCTGGGAGGATGCCATCGCGCAAAATCTCCCAGACCCACCCGAACCAGATGAACCGGACTCGGTACGAAGCCCCTTTGAGCGCGCCTACCAGTCAGCACTCCGCAAGAGCTGGCGCCTCGACCGTGAACGTGAAGCTGCCACGCTGGCCTGCACCGAAGAACATGATTGTTCTCACTGTCGCGAGGTGCTGCGCCGCCTACGTGCTACCGGCCAAACGGCCGCTGCCACCAAGATTATCAGCGCCATTGGAGAATCTGCCACGGACGATTGCCGGCAGGCCCTGGCCACAGTTGCCGCGTGGAGCCAGGATTGGCACGAACTGGATGGGCACCTCTCAGGACTCGCCGAGCCACTCCCGGAGTGGGCCCGTGACCTCGCTCTCTATCGCCATCTTCAGTCCGTCGCGGCTGGGGAAACAGGCCTGGTAATGCCCGATTTCGCTCAGTTCTTTGTCGGTACTTCGCAAGAGGACCTATTGCGCTTTGCCGCGGAGGCCCTCGCCCGTGCGGCGCAGGCCTTCCGTCAGCCGGCCGACGTGGCCGGCACGGCTGCCTGGTTGGTGAAGACCTCTATGCAACCAGAGATAGTCGCAGCCGGCGAGCCGGCTCTTGCCGTCGGACTAGCGTTTCTTTGGGCACTCTCACCTCAGGAGACCGTTTTTGATTTCATGGACGAAGTGCTCCGCCAGACCGGCGACTCGGTCGCGGACGCCGTCGTCACCCGAATAGGCATCGAAATCCTGAGCGTAGCCGCCAGGGAGTGGGATGTGGAGCGACTGCAGCAGGCCCTCGTCTTGCTGCGGAGAGTGGTCGATTCAGAGAGAAGGCGAGTACCTTGCCACGAGGCGGAGTTCTTCCTCTGCTTCGCCAAATGGCTTGATCTTACAATGTCTGGGCAAAATGAGAAGGCGCTGCGTCGTTTCAAGGACCGCCTCAACATCCTGAGGGCGCGGCTCCCGAAATGTGCTGCCGCACGACTGCGCGGCCTGACGGTCATCAACCTTCTCGCCGCAGCGATGGTGCAGCGCGGAGGAGCAATCCACGAACTCGGCCCCTATCTGAGCGACCTTGAGACTCGCAACGTTACTTACCATATTCTCTGGGCGAATCAATACCTGGAGCAGCGCCAGACCGCGCGAGCTCGGGCTGTGCTCCAGTGGTGTGAGCACGAGGCCCTTGTCCCCGAAGCCACGGCAGCGTGTCAGCTCTGGCGGGCGTACCTCCACGAATTGGTCGGTGAGCCAGCCCTGGCGGACGATGCCCGAGGTCGAGCGACGGAGATTCTGGGCGATTCACTGGAGTCTACGGTCAAGGGACGGATTCTGCTCCTTGTTGAGGGCGAGCGGAGGGTCGGCTTCGCTCTCTCTTCCGATGGACGACTGGTATTTCGCACCAACTATTCTCCCGCATTTTTTCTCGTTCCGCTCCCCCGCGTAGCAGCGATTCCCGGAACCCTCTCCCCGTAACGACAGAGGCACTGGCCAAAAGAGCTAGTGTTTCCGGTATGTTGTGTGTGGACATCCCGGAGACACACAATATGTTGTGGTTTTATTTGACGTACGTCCCCAGAGGCGTAGTATTGCTATGGGCTGGACCTCAGCGGCGACGCGCGGCTGGACCCACCGGACAAAATGGCCATATTGCATTGGGCTACTCACCCTCGTAGTGACGCGGCCCGGGAGTGTGCTATGCTCAACGAAGCAGGAGTTCCAAACGTGGGCAGAGAGCGGAAGTCAAAACAGGGGCGCAACGGCCTCTTCGGGGAGGCCAATGGCGGGACCACCTCGCGTCGGCGTCGCTCTACCCGGGACGCCAACTTCGTGCCAGGCCGGGTCTTTTCTTCGGCAGGAGTCCATCCCTACGAAGAAGTCCAGTGGTCTGTGCGCAGCGCGGAAATCCGTAACGAGAAAGGCGAGGCAGTTTTCTGCCAGGAAGATTTGGAGTTTCCGGAAAGCTGGTCTACCACCGCGGTCAATGTTGTCGCTTCCAAGTACTTCAAGAACCGCGCCGACGGTGAGCGTGAGCAGAGTCTGCGAGATCTCATTGACAGAGTAGCTGGAACCCTCTCCAATTGGGGTCACGAGGATGGCTATTTCAAAAGCGAAGCTGAAGCCATGCGCTACCGGGATGAGCTGACCTGGTTGCTGGTTAATCAACACGCCGCATTCAACTCACCGGTCTGGTTCAATGTTGGCATCGAAAAGGAGCCGCAGTGTTCCGCCTGTTTCATTAATGCGGTGGATGACACCATGGACTCCATTCTCGACCTCGTGAAAGTGGAGGGGATGCTCTTCAAGTTTGGCTCTGGGTCGGGTGTCAATCTCTCCACTTTGCGTTCATCGAAGGAGCAGCTAAGTGGCGGTGGCCAGGCCTCCGGGCCGGTTTCTTTCATGAAGGGATTTGACGCCTTCGCCGGGGCCATCAAATCGGGGGGCAAGACACGTCGGGCCGCCAAGATGGTGATCCTTAACGTAGACCATCCTGACATCAAGGAGTTCGTGGAATGTAAGTCGAAGGAGGAGAAGAAGGCTCGCTCCCTCGTTGAACTGGGCTACGACGGTAGCCTTGACGGAGACGTCTACGGTTCGCTCTTCTTCCAGAATGCCAATAACTCCGTGCGCGTCTCGGACCGCTTCATGGAGGCCGTCCTGAAGGATGGCGACTGGACCACCCGGGAAGTCTCCACCGGCAAGGATGCCCAGACCTACCGCGCCCAGGAGTTGCTCAAGCTGATTGCTGACTGCGCTCACTATTGCGGCGATCCGGGGCTGCAGTTTGACGATACCTCTAATGCCTGGCACACCTGCCCAAATGGTGGCCGCATAAACGCTGCCAACCCCTGTAGCGAGTACATGTTTCTCGACAATTCAGCGTGCAACCTGGCGAGCCTTAATCTGTTGCGCTTTTTGGATGAAGAAGGCAATTTCCAGGTCGACCGCTTCAAGGCCGCGGTAGATGTTCTCATTCTCTCACAAGAGATCATTGTGGACCGAGCCAGCTATCCCACACCTCTCATCGGTGCCAATTCGAGTCGCTATCGGCCCCTCGGTTTGGGATATGCGAATCTTGGTGCGCTGCTGATGGCACGCGGGTTGCCCTATGATTCTGATGAAGGGCGGGCCCTGGCCGGGGCCATCTCTGCGTTGATGACCGGAGAGGCATACCGGATGTCCGCCCAGATTGCTTCGCAAAAGGGTCCCTTCGAAGGTTATGAACCCAATCGTGGCCCCATGCTCCAGGTTATAGGCAAACACCGTTCTCAGCTCGACAAGCTGGACAGTAAGACCGTCGACCCCGAACTACTTGCTGCCTGCCGCCAGGTTTGGGGTGAGGCGGTCAAGGATGGGGAGAAGTCAGGTTTCCGCAATGCGCAGACGACCGTGCTGGCCCCCACGGGTACCATCGGCTTCATGATGGATTGTGATACCACCGGTGTTGAGCCAGACATCGCGTTGGTGAAATACAAGAAGCTGGTGGGCGGCGGGCTGATGAAGATTGTCAACCAATCGGTGTCCGCGGCCCTCGACCGGCTGGAGTACGAGCCGCATGTGGCCACGGATATCCTCGAGTACGTCGAGGCCCACGGAACTGTCGAGGGATGCCACCTCATCAAACCGGACCATCTTCCGGTTTTTGATTGTGCCCTGCAGCCTGCAGACGGCACCCGGTCAATCCACTATCGCGGCCACTTGCGAATGTTGGGAGCTGCTCAACCCTTCATTTCCGGGGCTATATCGAAAACCGTCAACGTGCCTCGGGAGACCCCCGCAGAAGAGATTTACAGCGTCTATCTCGAAGCGTGGCAACTAGGTTTGAAGGCGGTGAGTATCTATCGGGACGGCTCCAAGGTCGTACAACCTGTCTCCACCGGCAAAGGAGCGCAAAAGGCCCCTGCTGGTGCGCGTCGGACCCAGCGCCGGCGATTGCCCGACGAACGTCAGGCCATTACTCACAAGTTCAGCATCTCCGGACATGAAGGCTACGTTACCGTTGGCATGTACGAGGATGGTTCCCCCGGCGAGGTCTTCATCGTCATGGCCAAACAGGGTTCCACCGTGTCCGGGCTCATGGATGCCTTTGCTACCAGCATTTCTATTGCGCTGCAATATGGTGTCCCCCTGGGCAAGCTCGTCGAAAAGTTCAACCATCTCCGCTTCGAGCCGGCTGGTTTCACCAATAATCAAGATATCCCAATGGCCAAATCGGTGGTGGACTACATCTCCCGCTGGCTCGCTTCGAAGTTCTTGGACGAGGCTGGCAACACGCTTACCAACGGCAATGGTAATGGTAATGGAAACGGCGCCTCAATCGTCTCTGCAACCCCTTCGAGTAGCCCCCGCCAGCCTGGCTCCTCCACCCTTGCCATTGTGAAGGGTCAAGAGGATGCCCCAATCTGCTACAACTGCGGCGACGTCATGGTTCGTAACGGCACCTGCTATAAGTGCAATACGTGTGGCGAGACATCCGGATGTTCCTGAGTTATTTCAGCCTGTTAGGGTAGCCAAAATAAGTTCTTGCAATCCCGCCTGCGCTACTTATAATACGCGCATCTTAATAAGGACGAAACTGACGCACCGGAGGTAACTGATGAAACGGATGATTGCAGCGCTTCTCATCCTCGCCGTAGCGGGTCTCTTCGCCTGCTCGTCGGATGATGGGGGACTCAAGGAAGAAGACCCTGGCAAGACAGTAGCCAAAGGCGACTGCCCCGACTGTGACCCGGCTGGGCCCAGCGCGTTTGAGCAGGCGAACATGGGACTGCGTTTCTACCTTCCCGGCGATGGCTGGCAGGTAGCTTACCAGTTCAAGATTCGCAACGACATGGCTCGGGAGGCCCTGCGGGCCGACCAGATGCCCGACGATCCCACTGAATTTGCAATGGTTCAGGAAGATCGCCAGGTGACCATTTCCGACGTCTTCCTCTTCGACTACGAAGTGCTGACCCTGGAAAAACGTAACATCGACAACGTTATGCGTGACGTCGCCGCTATCCGGGTAGAGCAGGGTATCTCCACTGCTGCACAGTTCTCCCAGGACCGTCTCGATACTCACGAATACGCCCTGGAATTCGAGCTGGACGATCTTCTGCGTCCCCTCACCGAGACCTTCTACAATCGGGAATACCCCCACGGCAAGCGAGTAGAGGTAGACCACGTCTCCTCTCTCTCCGGTCTCGAATCTGGCCCCAGCCTCTACCCCCACATTGTGCCGCGTGTCCTCACTGCCGGTGCCGAGGGTGAAGCCCCTGCTCTGACCCCCGAACTGGAAGCCGTCGCAAATGATCGCATTCCCGGGTGGCAGGAAGCCAAGTACCGGAAATACGAGTTCGCCAATGGCGACCTCGTATTCTGGGCCGAGGGCCAGCTCTGGCCTTTCTATGTTGACTGCAAACAAGGGTACGGCCTGCTCATCGGTCAGTCCCTTGTAGAACGCTAGGAGGTCGTCACCATGAAAATGACATCGATACTGAGCGCCCTCGTGGTGGTTCTCATCTCCGCCAATGCTTTCGCAGCATACGAAGATTACAACAAGCGGTACGGCGAATACCGCTTCAACTCCCTCCCCGAAAAGGGTTCCATTTCGAAGACCGTTTGGGTGGGCCAGTGGTGGTCATACAAGTCTGATGGTATTGCCACTCGTTTCAACAGCTCGGGCATGGTTGACTACGTACCCGTCGCCGAAGATGGAGATCGCTCCAACCTCTCCCCCATCGAGAAATTCGACATCTACCAGGGTCGGGAAGAGAAGATGGACTATGAGGCACTCAAGACCCTTATCGAGAAGACCAAAGAAATCGGCATGGACATCGATGACTGGATCGAAGAGCGCCGCGACCTCATCTACAAGATCAACCGCATGATCGAAGAGAATAAGGACAACCCCGAGTTCAAATGGTCCGAAACCGACGAAGGCAAGAAGTATACCGAATTGAAGACCAAGATCGACGATAAGAAGAAGGAACTGGACGGTCTTTCTGTCGATATCGACACCGGCTATGAGTGGGAAGTCATGAACCACGGAAATGGTCAGTTTGGCGTGCAGTACTGGTGGGGCCACTGCAACGCGTGGGCCGCTGCTGCTTGCGTCGAGCCAGAACCTGCCAAGGATGTGGAACTCAACGGCATCACCTTCAACGTTGGCGATGCCAAGGGCCTGCTCACTGAGGCGTGGATGGAGTGCTCCTCCAGCTTCTTCGGCAGCCGCAACGAAGCTCACGAGAATGAAGAGGACCGCACCGGCATCGATTACAACGACGTCACAGCGGCGGCCTTCCACATCTTCTTCGCCGACCAGATTGGTAACCGGGACAAGTCCTTCGTCATTGACGAATTCACTGGCTCGGAAGTCTGGAACCAGCCGGTCAAATCCTACTGGTCCAAATGTGAACCGCAGTACGAAGTTGCCGAAGATGGCGCTGCCACGGCAGAGAAGGTTGATGTTGCGTTGACTTACTACGGTGGCTGGTACTCCCAGGAGCCGGAAGTGAAGAAGTTGGGCGAGCAGGATGTCTATCCCGTGCTCTGCACTACCACCGTCCACTGGATGTCCGATGGCGTGGCCCACGATGCCGTGACCACCGAATACCGCTTCGACCAGATGACGCACGAGAACTACTCCAACGGTTACTGGGTCAAGTCGAATCACCAGGACCATGTGGCTGTCCGGACTCTCTCTTACGTGCTCTGGCTGGACAAGCCCATGACCGATGACGACGCTCGGATCTTAGGCGACGGCGAATGGAACCATGGCGAAACTTTTGACTACGCGCATGCGCACCCCGATTTCATGTGGCAGCCCACTGGTAATGTCAATCAGTCCAACCGTGACTACGAAAACCCCTACGTGGACTACGACATTATCGCCAACGACATCCTGCCCAAGATGCTTGCTGACCACGAAGACCCCGAAGTCGAGCCCGGCGAATACGCCAGCGAAGATACCCCCATTGATATTCCCGATGGCGGTCCCGGCAATGTTCTGGGCGACCCGATTACCAGCGTAATCGCCATTGGCGACGAACTGGCAATTCACGAGATGGCAGTGGTTGTGGATATCACCCACACCTACATCGGCGACCTCCAGGTGACCCTTACGTCCCCGGGCGGCAAGGAAGTCATCCTGAAGAAATTTGGCCTCGGTGGCAGCTCTGACGACATCAAAGAAACCTACGACGTCAAAGACTTCAACGCCGAAGATGCCAAGGGCGACTGGACCCTCAAGGTCACCGACCAGTGGGGCCAGGATACCGGTAGCCTGAATAGCTGGATTATTCGCGCTAAGTAGTACCCCCCGTACACCCAACCTGTCATCCCTGCATCACCCAAACCGTGTACTCGCGATAGCCCTTTCCCTTCGACAGGGAAAGGGTTGGGATAGGGATGCCCGCGCTGCCTGTGCCGTGGCTTTTCGCCCTACTCCGTAATCCGCACCGCCACCGGCTTCGGCACTCCGTTACTATCGTTAACCCAACTGTAGATGTTGTTGTAAGACGCGATGTACCAGACTTCGACCGTAGCGGCCTGGGTCGTTGTGATTACCCAGGATACGCTGCCGCCATAGTTGATGAAGTTGCTGTTGGCTGGCTTGATGCCCTCACAGATCATGCGCGACTCGGTGGTATGAGCCTGGCCATCATTCCATCTGAGCTGAGCCTTGATGAACCCATGAGCCGACCCGTTTCGCCGAATCCGGTAGTTTGGCATCACCAGATAGGTTCCCTTACTTGGTAACTCAACGTACTGCAGCTTCTTCCACGAATTGAGCGGAATAGAAGTGCCGCCAGAGGCCCAGCCCTCGGCTCCCCAGGAGGTTCCACCTGCGGCCCCGGCCTCGCCCTGCTCGCCCTGGATTCCCTGCTCGCCCTGTGGTCCTTGCTCGCCTTGAATGCCCTGCTGCCCCTGGATTCCCTGCTCACCCTGGATTCCCTGCTCACCCTGCTCTCCCTGTGGTCCCTCGATACCCTGGTCCCCTTGCGGCCCCTGGTCTCCCGTTGGTCCTTGAAGCCCGGCGATGTCGCCAATCCACTTGCCATCCTGGCTGATAAGGTCGATTCCGGCAAAGCGCAAGGCACCACCATTGCCCAAGGAGAGGACGCCCAGGATTTCCGGCGTCTCGAGGAGGTGCTGATAGCTGCCTGAATAAGCCACCGCAGCGAATTCGTCCGCGGTGGGATAACCGTTTTCGTCTACTATCGCCAGAACCGCTGATTCGTCCAGGAACTCGTCCTCACCACACTTCCAGAGGGCACCGTCAAACCTGAGAAGTTGACCTTCGAGGCAGGTGATGCCGGCCAGCAAATCCATGTCCGTCTGGCAATGCCATCCGTCGCCCGCGGGATTAATTTTCAGAAACTCTCCCGGTTGGCAAGCGGCATCGGTGGTCAGCATATCGCATTGGCTGGCGTGGGCGGAGAGCTGGCTGTACTGGGCGTGATGGGCCCGAGCCACGGCACCGACCCGGGAGAGGGGAGTCAACAGGTCATAGTCTTGAACCGCCGCGTCCCAAATGCCGATTTCCATCCAGAGGGCCCCTCGGGTGGCCAACTCCTGCTGGATGTCCGTGCAAGAGCCGTTGCCTTGCTCTGCATTGCCGATTTCGACCCTGAAAATTCCGTCGCTGACGTTAACTTGGAACTGAGTCCACGAGCAGACTGGTTCGGTGTCTGGGGCGGGCAGAGCGAGGTCAAAGAAGCGAAAACGAATCTGATGGACTTCACTTTGCCCCTCCCCCACTGGAACTCCATCGCCGTCGGTCAGCCGCCCCTGGTAGACGAGGGTAGTGGGGACGATGTCATCGGCTCGGGCCGTGTTGCCCCAGTTTGCCAGAATCAGCACGGCCAGCAGCACTATCGATGCACCGCTTCTTCCCATCTGATAGCTTCTTCGGGTCGTCATTTTCGCCATACCTCTATTGCCACAACGTAGTTTCGATTCTGTATTTTCCGCTCGCCGAAATGGCTCCGCCCTGTGGTGGTGCCATTGGATCAACCGAGTCTGCGGTCAGGCAGAATGCTTCACTGCTCATGACGCAGCCGTCTTCCGCTGGTAATTGGGCAAACCCGGCCCAATCACCGGTGGCGCACAGGCAGCTATTGTTGCCCAGGCAGACGTGGGGGCCGGCGGTGCCGCACTGAGAAATGCACTGCATGTCCACGTCGCACCCTGGCAGGCACTGGGCAGGGTCCTGGGTCTTGTCGCAGTAGAGTCCGGGGCCACACGCCGAGCTATCGACGCAGGGTTGCCCGATGCACGCTGACCCGTCGTCGGTGCAGAGGTCGGTAGGGAAGTTGCAAACCCCGCACTCGCCGCCGCAGCCGTTCTCACCGCAGACCTTGCCGTCGCACTGGGTGACGCAAGTGCACTCCCCCGCGTTGCAGGCGAGCAGGACTCCAGCCTCTCCATCATCGCATAGGCTTCCGTCGGCAGTGGGACCGTGGATACAGCCTGACCCTTCCAGGCAATTGCCGTCCAGGTCGCAGTCCGGCTGACAGAGGTCTTCCGTGCAATCGGCACCGTCGTCACAGGAGTCATGATCAAGGGTTAGGAGGCAACCTACCTCGGGATCGCAGTCGGCCAGGGTGCAGGCGATGCCGTCAAAGCAGCTCAGCGGCTCGGAGCCGACGCACGCTCCATCGACGCAGAGGCCGCCCGACATACACTTATCTTCGGCTCCGCAGACGGCTCCGTTAGCTTCAGTATCTGGCGGGAAGACACAATCGCCAGTTGTTGGATCGCACTCTTCACTCGTGCATGGATTGTCGTCCATACACTCAACGGGAGCGCCGACACAAAGACCATCGGCACACTGGTCTTGCAGCGTACAGAGGTCCCCGTCAATACACTCCGCTCCGTCCGGGGCAGCAACGTGCTTGCAGCCCTCTTCCCCTTCGCAGCTATCCTCTGTGCAAGGGCTGCCGTCGTCGCAGAGTGCACCGTCCACCTGTCCGTCGCAGTCGTCATCGATACCGTTACAGATCTCCTCTGACGGGATCGGTGCATCGCAGGGCTGCAGACCCTCTTTCGCGCAGAGCCTCTTGCCCGCACAATTTCCCCATTCGTTGGCTTCACCACAGGGAGTCCAGGCCTCCTGCGCGGTTGCCAACGTGGTACATTCGCAGGGGCCGTTCGTGGGCACGCATTGGGAAACATCCAGGCCCGACAGGGTGGTCACCAGGTCGCACTTGTATCCCGCGGGACAGGGGTCCTGGTCGCTACAATCGCTGCCGCAGAAGTTGCCTTCATCCCCGTAGTTTACGCAAACATCGTTGGTGCCATTGGCCTTGCAGTCCGCGTCCGATGCGCAGGGCCAGCATAGATTGGTGGCATCGGAGAGACAGATGAACACAGGATCACCGAAACCGGAGTATTCGGTACAACTCCAGCCGCTACCGGGGCACTCTTCCACGCAGGAGGTAGTGCAGACCAATTCCCCCAGATGCTGGACGCAGAAGCCGGAATTGCAATCTGTATTTTCCTGGCACGAACAGGCGAAACCTCCAGGTTCCGTGCATTTTGTGGTCTGGTCCAGTCCGAGCCCGCCATCGCTGATGTCGGTGAGCCAAATATCCACCTGCAGATCGATTCCGCCATCGACGAAATGAATCTCTGATATGGGCTCAAGGACATCCCCGGTATCGGCCAGTTCAATGGTTTGCGAACCGCCGGAACAGGCGAACAGGAGCAGGATGAGCAGGCAAATGGCGAGATACTTCGCCCGCATGGTAGAAGCCTCCACTATTTGAGCTACGTGTTCACCCGATGGTAGCGCAGATGTGGCGGTTGTTACAAGCGCATGGTGTTTGTTCTCGCGACAGGGAACCCAGTAATGACCCGTCCTCCTCCACGCGTCCCCCCTTCCCGCTGGAGGGAAGGGGCTATTTTGCTGCCAAGGTTCGGGTGATGCAAAGAGATCCTGGGGGGTATGGCGTGGAAGTCCCCCACCACCAACTTGCAATTCCCAATGCGTTGTTCTACCTTTCGGCGACGCTGCAATTGAACGCGTGCGAGGAGTGAATTCATGAAGTTTGTTGACGAAGTCAAACGCACTCATATGTGTGGTGCTTTGCGCGGCACTGATGATGGGAAACCTGTGGTGCTCATGGGGTGGATCGACCAGATTCGGGACATGGGTGGGCGGTATTTCATGCTATTGCGGGACCGTACTGGCGTTGTGCAGCTCCGCTTCGACAAAGAGACCCCCACCTTTGAAACCGCTGGTAGCCTGCGCAACGAATGGGTCGTGGCCATTGCCGGCACCGTCGAGCATCGGGGCGACAACATCAATCCCGACATGCCCACCGGTGAAGTGGAAGTGGTGGTTGCCGAGGCCGGTATTCTCAATTCCGCGGCGACCCCACCCTTCGTCATTCGGGACGATACCGATGCCAGTGAAGAACTGAAGCTCAAGTACCGGTACCTCGATTTGCGGCGTCCAATGATGCAGGACAAGCTCATCAAACGGGCCCTGGTCAATCGCGTTACTCGACGCTTCCTCGACGACGATGGATTCCTCGAACTGGAAACTCCTACCCTCATGAAGTCGACCCCCGAAGGGGCCCGGGATTTCCTGGTCCCTTCCCGTCTGCACCGAGGCAGCTTCTACGCACTCCCCCAGTCTCCGCAACTCTTCAAGCAGATCTTCATGGTCGCCGGCTACGACCGCTACTACCAGATTGCCCGCTGCTATCGGGACGAGGATTTGCGAGCCGACCGCCAACCTGAGTTCACTCAAATCGACATCGAGATGTCCTTCGCCTCGGAAGAGGAGATCATGAAGGTCGTGGAAGGGCTCATGGCCGCTCTGGTGAAGGAAGTCACCGGCCGTGAAGTGACCCTTCCGGTGCGGCGCATGCACTATGACGAGGCCATGGACAAGTACGGCATCGACCGACCCGATCTACGTTTCGGCATGGAAATCCAGAATGGTGCGGATATCTTCAAACGTTCCGAATTCGGGCTCTTCAAGGGAATCCTCGAAGGCGGCGGTTTGGCCCGAGGAATCACGGTTCCCGGAGCTGCTGGCCGTTCCCGCAAGCAGCTCGATGAGTTGACGAAGTTCGTGGGTATCTATGGGGCCCGCGGCCTCGTCTGGCTGAAGGTTACCGACGACGGTCTCACTGGTCCGGTGGCGAAGTTCCTGGGTCCCGAATTGCAGCAGGAGTTGGTCGCTTCGATGGAAGCCAAGGTTGGCGACTTGCTCCTCTTCGTCGGTGGCGACAAGAAGATTGTCAATGCCAGCCTTGCCGCGCTACGCACTCGATTGGGGCCGGAAATCTACCCAGAGCGAATGGACGATTTCGAGTTCTGCTGGGTCCACGAATTCCCCATGTTTGAAAAGGACGAGGAGGAGGATCGCCTGGTGGCCATGCACCACCCCTTCACCCAACCCCTTCCCGAGCATATGGAGCTCCTCAAAACGGCCCCCGAGAAGGTCTACTCCCGAGCCTACGACATTATCATGAACGGCGTTGAGCTTGGCGGCGGCTCCATCCGAATCCATGATATGGATATGCAAAAGGCAGTTTTCGATGCCATGAAGATCAGCGCCGAAGAAGCAGAAGCCAAATTCGGTTTCTTCCTGGAAGCGCTTAAATACGGTGCGCCACCCCACGGCGGTCTTGCCCTCGGTCTGGACCGCATCGTCATGATGTTGGCGGGTACCACCTCTATTCGAGACGTCATCGCTTTCCCCAAGACGACCAGTGGTACCTGTCTCATGACTGCGTCCCCGGGACCGGTGGACGGCCGTCAACTGGACGAACTGGGCCTTGGTGTCAAGTCGTCAGACTAAGTGATTATTGGAGGCCATCTTGACGCCCGCACTCTCCCTCGGTACACTCCCACGAGCACCCAATGATGTGGCGGACCAGAGGAGACTTTAGCGTGCGATGTCTCTTGCGAACAGTGGCCTGTTTGTCCCTGCTGGGACTGGTGGCGGCGTGCGGTTCCTCGCTACTGCACTTGAAGGCCTACCATCCTGTTGGGCGGCGCATTCTTCAGCAACCTCGACAAGTCCATCTGACTATCGTTTCTTCCCAGGAGAGGTTCGTCTTCGATGGTGGCGTAACCATGGAAGAGGCGATCCAGTACGTTGGCAGCGGTCTCTCCATGGAGCTTCGGAACGCCGGGCTGGAAGTAGTTGACACACCAAGTGATCTGGCCACCGAGATGCGGGTCGAAGTGGAGCAGGTGGACATGGGATACAAGCTCTACTACTGGTGGTACATTGTGGGCTATTCCATGTCCGAGACCCTCGCCACGGTACAACTCAACGTCACAGTTGAAATCCCCGGCACGGGACGCCGATATCTGCGGCGCTTCGCCGGTTATGAGACCACCAACTCGGGGAAATTCTGGGTTTACTTCATCCCCATTCCTTTCACGGTCATGCGCTCCGAGCCAGACGTCATGCTCAGGGCTGCCCAGGCAGTTTTCTCAAAGGTTGCCAAGGGGGTAGCTGAAATCCATGTCGCGGGCGGAGGCCGATAGTATGAAAACCTCCGTCGTCGCCCTGGTCACTTCCCTCGTATTGCTGCTAGCCTGTACCTCCACCTATCGCATGGCCCACATTCGACGCAATGTCTCATCTGAGTCGCAGTGGTTTATTACCGGCATGGGTGCTAAACACGCTGAACCACGCCTCACCCATGCCGAGTCGACGAAACCGGTAGACCGCAAAGGGGAATTGCCGCCCGAAGACCGCTCGGTGCTGGCGGTGATGGCCATCGAGGATTCCTCAGCAACCATGGAGGCTGGTCTTTTGGCCAACGCTCAGGAGATGTTGCGCGGCAAGCTGTCGGCCACTGGCTACTTCGTCGTCATCGACCGTGGTCGCCAGGAAGAGAAGCTGAATCAACTGGTGCGGGCGCAGAAGAAGGAATCCTATCGGGAGTGCTACGACGAATCGTGCCAGATTCCCCTGGGGCAGGCGCTGGCCGCAGACTCGATTCTACGAACCACCATCTCCTGCCTCGGTACTTCCTGCATGCTTTCGTGTGAACTCGTTGAATTGGAAAAAGAGGCCGCGACCATTGGCGGTACGGCAGACTTTGACAACTCCAGCGCAGCGGCACTGAAGGGCGCCCTGGACAGTGTTGTTGCGCAACTCGTTCAGGGTATCCAACGCACTTTCTGATAGCGCTCCAAAACGTCGCCGATGGCCGAGCGATAGTCTGGGAATAGACACTCAAACCCAGCTTCCTTGGCCCGAGTCGTATCCAGTACCAGATTTGCACTGCCATGGTGAACGGCGGCAACATCGATACTCGGCCGCAAGGAATCGCTGAGGTCGTAGCGTTGGCGCAATCGTCCCCACAGGGCTTCGCCTACGGAGTTGAGAAACTCGATGGGCTCCGGCCGCTTCCCCAGCGGGCCGAGCAGGGAGAGGGCCGTGGTCGACGGGAACCAGATTGGAAGACCAGGGATAACCGTCAGCCCATACTCGCTGCACGCAATATTGAAGTAGTCAGCAAAGACCAGACGATCGTCATTGGCGATATTGTAGGCCGCTGCGTCCTCGCCATGAGCTAAGAAGTGGATGGCCGCCCGGGCAACATCGAGGCTGTGCACCATATTGCTTAGTGGGCCGCCATGAGCTTTGAGTGCGAATCCCAGAAAGTGCTTGAAGAGAGGTGGGACCGTGGCAACCGAGGCCATTAGCGCGGTGGCAAAAGGACCTATCACCCAGGCAGTTCTAAGCATGACCAGTTCCACCGGGTCTCCAGCAAATTTCCCCCGCAGCAAAGCCTTTTCAGCCAGGAGCTTGCTTCGCTCGTAGTTGCCGAAGGGTTCTTGGGGTGAGGACTCATCAAGGGGCTTGGCAGAACCTCGGTAGATGGACCCCGAGGAGAGGTAGACAAGACGGGAGACATTATGGGCCACCGCGGCATTCCACAGTCTCTTCGTGGCATCAACATTCACTGCCTCAATATCGGGCCAGGGCAGGCGGGCATCGGTAACTGCTGCTGCATGGATGATGAATCTTGCCCCCTGGGGAAGATCCCGGACGAAACGGCGATCCGCCAAATCACCCTCCACCACAGTTACCCGGCTGCCGGCGAACGCGAACTCACGGCCCGGCAGGTCGGTAGCCCGGACCAGGTACCCAGCCTTCAGCAGTTGGCGCACCACGTGAGTGCCTACACCACCGGCCGCACCGGTGACCAGGACAGTTGTGCGCTCGACCATTTAGCACCCCAGGGTTTGCTCCACTATCTATTTACCTTATCACTCCTAAAAAGCAAGGAACGCCGGAATCATCCGGCTCCAGACGGTGTTTCGGTTTACACGTGCGTGCACATGGGGTTAGAATGGCCCCGCTTTCCGACCAGGAGGAATAGATGACGCTTCGCAACCTGGCAGCCGCGTTGGTTCTGGCTGCGTTTCTTATTGTCTCAGCTTGTTCCGGGTCCGGGGTTACCGGTCCTGCTGCCCTGCGCTCCGATGCGCTAAATGCCGCACTTCGGGAGCAACCCGACATGGCCTCGGCCATTGAGCGGGTTGATGCCGGTGACTGCGCGCAGGTTTTGCCGCTGCTCACAGTTTATGCTGGCCAGGATGACCGCACCCAACTTCTCGATTATCTCCTGGGTCGATCGTACGCCTGTACCGCGGACTGGGGCAAAGCGCGTCATCACTTACGCCGTGCCTGGCAACTTGGCAAAGAGCTGCGTCCCGACATCCGACGTGCGGCACGGGAGGCTGCCATGGCTCTAACCGACCAATACCGGGGGGCCGGCGCACTATCGTTTTCTGCCCATCAAGCGGCGGCAGGATTTTACGCATTTGGCACTCCCGAGTGGTACAGCGAGACGGCCGTGGCGCTGCTGCTGGAGTTTTCCAACCGGCAGCACGGCCGTGGCGACTACCCAGGAGCCTTGCGCTCCGTGGAAGTGCTCAAACGCATTGGCACGCCGACGGCCCAGAGTTTCGAGGCCGAGGTCCTCGCTCGCACCCGCCTGGGTCAGCTCGCTGAAGTCGAGGCACTGGTTGACTCTACCCTGAATACTCTCGCCGAATCTGACCGGGCTGCCACCATTCATCGTCTTGCGGTTGCCGCAGAATCATCCTATCGCCATGAAATTGCATCGAATCTCTATGCGCGTTGCCAGGCCATGCAGTGTGCCGATACCTGGGTCGGCCTGGCACTAACCAGGGCTCTCCTAAAAGCGGGCAAGAACGAGGAGGCCACCGCCGCCTACCAGAAATGGTTGTCAGAATCGCCACCAGAAGAGAAGGTCGAACGCTCCCTGGCCGTCGGTGAAGAGCTTCAGCGCCACGACCGGTTCAAGGACGCAGGCACAGTCTACACTGAAGCCATCAAAGAGAATCCCAAGGATTTCCTCCTTGCCCAGGCCGCCGCAGCGCTCCACGAGAAGCTCCCCGGTCAAGTGAATGTTACTGCCCTCTTCTTCCGATACCTGAAGGCTAACGATACAAGTCGGGAGGCGCTCATACTTGTTGGCGACCAGTGTGTCGTGTGGCGCTTGCCTAACGCCGGCCTGCCCCTGTTACCTGATGTAGCCACGAGCAAGAACCCCGATTTGGTCCACTTCTACCGCGGCGCGTTCCAATGGCTCTCGGCACGCCGGGACAAGGCCGAATTGGCCTTTGGGAAGGCAGTGAAGGCGGCCCCTGAACCGGCCGAAATGTTGGGACGAATAGCGGACTTCATGTTGCAGACCGGCAACACTCGGGAAGCTCTAAGTCATCTGCAAAAGGCGCTCAAGCGAGATCCGAAGTCACTCCCCATCATTCTCAAATTGGCCTCCGTTCTTGAGGACGAAAAGCGCGGCAAAGGACTCAAGCTGCTCAAGCGCAAAATCGGTCGCAAAGCTACCCCTGCAGCGCAGCTCGCAGCCGCCCGCTGGTGCCGGGAGCGGGGGGTTGTCGCCGATGCTCTGAGCTTTGTCTCGAAGGCCGCACAACGAGCCAAAGGTCCCGATCGGGCCCCGGCCTGGCTGCTCCTGGGGCAGTTGCTGCTCGATAATGAGGACGAGGTCGGGGCGATGAAGGCACTGGACAAGGCCCTCGCAGCCGTCCCCGGAGACGTCGCTACGGCAGAGGTGGTCTTTGCAGCCTGGGCCAATCACCAGAGTCAGCGCTATGCGTGCTTCCTCGCCAAGCAGGCTGGAAAACTACTGGAGGCGGGCCAACTCACGCCCCAACACTCCGGGACGGCAGCCACCGCGTCTCTCCGCTGCGGCAGTCCACATGTTCCTCTTCTGGCCGAGTACATTCGTACCGCGCAGTCACCATCGGAGGCTTACTTCAACCTCTTTGCAGAAGTCCAGAGCGCGGCGGGCCGCACAGCACTCGCTGAGTTGGAAGCAAAATGGCCCGTTGGCAGCACCATGACCTCTCCCCTCCTCGAGCAACTTGTGCTTCTCTTTGCCAATCTCCAGGATGGCGAGCGAACGCAGCGATATGCGGTGCAGCTCATCAAGACAGGAGGGGCTGCACGCCGGGACCAGTACGCCGCCTTAGCAGCTCGCATTTTGCCTCTGGGACGAGTCGTTGCTGCCCGGGAATTGCTGCGCGCGGCCTTCGAAGCTGGCTTTGCGGCGCGGGGTGGGGCGGGTAGCGAACATGCCGTCACCTTTGCCGGGTTGCTCTTTGCCAATGGCGAAGATGATGCAGGTATGGCAGTGCTGAGAAGCATGCTCGAAACGGGATTTGACGCGGCCGATGCGGTGGCCGCTGCGACTCTCCTCATTGATGCCGGTAAGCCCGCCCTGGCCTATGACTTTTCCCTCGCCGCATTGCAGCGCACCGCTGAGCTGGGGGAAGAGCCAGCCGGGCTTCCTGGTGAGAGCAAAGTCGCCGATCCACGGAAGATGAATCGCGCCGACCTCATGGCTTTGCTGCAACAGCGGCCTGCCATCGATCCGTTGGAAGCCCGCCGGCAACTGGTCGGTCTTGCGGCCTTTGCGTGGCAGGAGCAGAATCTTGGGTGGGAGCTCTTCCTGAAGCAGATGCGGCCCGCTGTTCGACCCTTTAATGGAGAGCATCTCCTGGCTGTTGCGCTTCACCGTCTCGACGCAACTAAGGCCGCACTGGCCCTCCTTGCCGATTCCTTCGACGAGGCTCCGGGCGATCTGCAGCTCTTCAAGGCATATTCCGACGCATTGGTCTATGAGGACTATGCGGCGGGCAAGCCGCACGCCGAGACTGCCGCACGCCTGGAGAAGGTTGCGCGTCGTTTTGTGAAGTCCCGGGAAGCCGATGCCGATGCCTACCAGCTTGCGGCCGGCTACCTCGAAGGTAAGGGGATGTTCACCGCGGCCGCCACGCTGCTATCAGATCTGGCAGATAGCACGACCCTGGATAGCAAGATTGCTATGGCTCTGGCTCGTAACCAACTGAGCCTGGGGCGCACCGATGAGGCCGCCACTCACTTCAGTCTGGCAGCCCAACTCAGTGCGTGCAGCCAGAAGACGGTTGCTCCCATTATTGATGAACTCGAGCGTGTCGCCCGTCTTGACCTCGCGGTGGATATCGTTCGAGAGTGCGCACGTCGCTTCCCCAAGGATGCCAATCTTCACCTCATCTACGCTCGCGTCTTGCTGGCTGGAGCGGGGGGCACTTCTGAGGACGGTACTGCATTAGCCCATTTGCAAAAGGCAGTTTCCCTTGATGCTGGACACGTGGAAGAGGCCGCCTCCCTGCTCCATTCCAATGGTCGGGGTGAAGAGGCGTGGCCCTTCCTTGAGATTATGGCCAAAGGAAAAGACCCAGCCGTCGCTATCAAGGCGCTGGAAATGGGTTTCGCTATCGCATCGCTGAAAGGTGATAAGGCCCGTATGACTCGCCTGGGAGCATCAGCCTCACGCAACCACCGAGATCCCCAGGTTGCCTCGGAAATAGCGGGCATCTATTTCAAATTCAACCTGCCCGAACAGGGGCTCGACAAGCTCAAGGCCGCTCAGTCCGGCGATGGTTTCAGCAGCCTCCTCCTTGGCATACGTCTCATCTCCACTGGGGAGACCCGCACCGGGCTCAAGCGCCTGCGAGCACACTCGAAGAAGACCCTGGGCAGCCGCAAGCCCGACTCCGGCCCTATGGATGCCAAGGAGTACAAGCCCCTCTCTGTTCAACTCGATTTCCTCGAGGATATGGGACTCGACAAGGAGGCCATTCGCCTGTTGCAAGAGGCCCTGAAGGTCTACCCGGATGACTCCCGCATACGTCTTCGACTCATGGAGCGTCTGGCCCTTGCCAGCCGCCACCGGGAGGCCATTGCGATGGTACCTCGCGTGGTTCGAGAATGGCCCGGCGGTGAGGAGCGCAAGCGGCTCGTACGTGTCCTGGAACGATTCCGCAAGGCGGGCAAGTTGGGATCCTTGAGGCAGTCACTGGCCAGTGCCTGTGGAACCTTGGGGGATGAAGGCTGCATGATTCCAGCCCTACTTGCTGCTGCGATGGAAGGGGACGAAGTGAAGGTCGGCGCGCTGGCTGACCGAGCCCTCGATGGCGGCTTGCCCTCGGTGCGCCTGGCTGACCTCGGCGACGAACTCGTCACTCTTGGCTATTATCTGCAGGCCGAGAAATTGCTCAACGCAGCCCTGGCTCGCAGCGCTGGTCGACCGACACCGGTCCTGGTCCAGATTCACCGACTGCTCTCACGCATCTACTCCGCCACCGGTCGGCGCGAACGAATTGCTGACCTCAATCGTCTCTTCCTGCTCCATCCCGCCACTAGAACGGACATGCGTACGGAATTGCCCGCTAATCTCGTAGATTACGAGTATCTTGACGAGGCTCTCCGCCAGTATCGACTCCTCGCCTTGACCCAGCCCGACGGCCTCAAGGCTGAGCTTTCGGCCTTCGAGGTACTGCTGCGCAAGCAGGACATTGATGGCGCAAGAGCCTTGGCATTGCGCAGCGCTTTCAAGGCTGAAAGTGTACTAAACGGGTTGCTCACCTATGCTTCCCTGGCGCGTCGTAAGCTCGTTTTCGGCATTGCGCTGGAACTCTATCAGGCGGCCCATCAGTTAGACCCGACCAATCGGGCTTTGCTCTTTGCAGTGGCCGAGCTGGAGTTGGTGGAGGGGAAGGCGAAGGAGGGAATAGCGCATCTCGAGGAGTACGCTGGCAACGGTCCTGGAGAAGCCGGGCGAAGCGAGGAGATCGTGCGTAATCTCTCCAAGTACAACCAACTAGCGGCAGCTCGCCGACTGGCCGAAAAGAGCGGTGCCTCCGGTGCTCTACTGGAAGCCGGACTCAACTTCCTGAGGGCCGGACAGACCAGTGGTGGCGAAGCTCTCATCGAGTCCGCATACAAGGCTGCAGGGAAACAACGTGCGATGACTGCACAAAAGATTCTGACCTTCGCCATGCAGCGGCCACAACTGCTGTCAGACGCAGTGGTTTCCCGTGCTCGGAAGAGTGCCTGTGGCGGCAAGACCCTATCTGCCATTTGTCGCTTCTGGGCTGCTCTGGAAGTTCTGGACAAGGGCTCCTTGAAGGATGCAGTAGCCCGCTTTGATTCGCAACTTGAGGGGAGTAATGAGACCTGGCTCTACACGCTCGCAGCGGTTCGAGCCCTCGCCCGCAAAGGTGCTGACCGAGAGGCCGAGGCACTCCTCCGCAAACGGATGATAGGCTTCAACGAAGCTCAGGTTCTAAACGAGGCAGTGAAGACAGTCTTCTCGCTCATCGAGGAAGAACCACTTAGCGAGAAGGCCCGCTCAGCCGCCCTGCGTCTGGGACTTCGCTTTGTCGACGCTTTGCTCAAACACTCCCCTTACGACTTCTGGTTCCGCACGCAAAAAGCGGAGTTGTTGCTGATGACAGGAGAGAGCGCCAAGGCCCTCAATCTCTACGAACAGTACCTCCAGGATACACCGTGGGAGCCCGGAATTCGCAACAACCTCTCCTACCTCCTGGCGAAGCTCAATACTGATCTGGAGCGGGGACTCAAACTGGTCCAGGAAGCAGTTGCCCTGGAGGCATCGCACAGCGCCTTCTATCTCGACACCGAAGGGTGGATTCGCTACCGTTTGGGCGATCTGGAAAATGCTGAGCGGTTGATTCGCTCAGCCCTGCTCCGTTCGCATCTGGGATTTGGTGACTCGTTGGCAGAATCGCTCTTTCATCTGGGGACCGTACAGTTGGCCGCGGGCAAGCAGCAGGAAGCGATTAAGACCCTGCTCATCGCCAGCTTCCTCGACCCCTACGGCGAATATGGGCAGCGGTCCCGCAAGGTGCTGGAGGAGCAAGCCGTGGATCTCTTTGGTCTGAAACCGTAGAAGAGGTGAATTGATGGACCGCAAGTTACTGGCTTTCATCGTTCTAGTACTGGTTATCCTGACCGCGGGAGCAGTTCTTGTTACCGCCTCGCGTTATGCCGGACCGCAAGGGGCTGCCACGGGCGAAGCGGGCGGCTGCGGCGGCGATCCTGGTGAGGCAGCCGAGACCTTCAGTTCCTACGACGTTGTGTTCGAAGCCGAAGCCGCGCTGATTCCGGCGCAGGTTGTCTATCACACGCTGGAAGAGGGTCAGATATGTGGCCGCGTGACGATTGAACCAGAGGACCGCGTTGCCACCTTTGACAACCTCTGTCTCACCGACGTGCCTCCGGTTGTCCTCGACCTTGACGATGCTGCGGCTCAGGCGGTCCAGGAAGGGGCCATGAAGTTACTGCAGCAACCGTGCGACGAGGTCGACTGTCCGCCCGGCAACCGGGTGGAAGTTCTCACCCAGAATGAAGAGACGGTCCTCCTGCCCTACCAATCCCCCCTCAGAGAATCAGTGGAATCGATTCTTACTCAGGTAGCATCAGCAGAACCTCCTCCATCCGCGGTGCCACAAACGGCGTTACTATCGCTAGTCCCTGAGGGCGGGGCCGTCTTTGCTGCGGGTACCTCTTTGCCGGAGACATCGCCCCTGAAAGTAGACCTGATCTGCTACGCTTCCAGCAAGTCCGTTGACCTCCAGGCAGGAGCCGGCCCAACCATGGCCAGCCAGAAGCTTCTCAAGCTCTTCCGGACACCGGGGGGGACCACCGCGAAATTCGACTCTATTCTGGACCTGCCGCCAGAATTGCCCCAGGACGGGGACCGGGACATGGTGCATCACGCCCAGGCCGGAAACGGGTTTGTTGTGGAGAACAACATCTCGGGGGGCCACACTCGAGTACTCGTGAAAGAAGCTTCCAATAACAAAGTAGTTCTTGAGTATGTGGTAGTGCCTTAGGCTACCTATCGATTGCTTCCCCGTTGCCAGAGCGTTGACAACGAGCAGGTCAGCAGCACAGATGCCAGATAGCAGAGGATAATCCCCACCGGGGCCAGCACACCAATGCTGCGCAGACCAGGGTTCGATGCCAGCGCCAGGGAGCCGAATCCAATGGCGGTTGTGGCGGCAGACATTCCAGCGGCAGAACCGGTGGTGTTGGCAATCAGGCCCATCCGATTGACTCCCTCTTCTCGCACTCGATGAACCAGGTGGATGCTCGAATCGATGCCGATGCCAAAAACGGTGGGCAAAATGACCATGTTGAACATATTGATATCCTGCCCGGTCCAGCCCATGTAGCCGAGGTAGGCAACTACCCCCAGGAAGAGTGGCAGGAACGCGGCCACTACTTCTCGGAGCGTCCGGAAATCGATGAAGAGCAGCATGAGGACGGCCAAAGCCGCCAGTCCCACAGCGATGGGACCCTCCCCAAGGACGATGTCGTAGGCGTCCCGCAGGATGTAGTAGCTGGCAGTAGTGGGGTAGGACTTGCCGTCGATTACCAGCGGGTCCAGTTCCTCAAGAATCCGCCCTACATCCGCGGCATGTGCCTTGTGGCCATGGGCATAGAGGGTCACAAAATGTCCGATGTTGCCATCCTTGTCCGTGAACTTGGCAAGCACCCAATCGGGAAGATCGAGTTCGCCGAAGACTTCCGGTGTCAGATAGGGCATGGCCTCTTCGGCGTTGGTCAGATCTTCGCCCTCCAGCGCCCCCATCTTCTTGCGCAGGCGCTCGTGCATTCGATCAACGATCTCCTTTCGCTCATTCTGGTCGTCGGGCACGAAGCTGAAAATCGATGCGTAGTCCTGGATGTATGCGTATTCCCCGCCGTGATCATCGAGGAAGTCATGTACCTTTCGGGTCTCTTCCCGCGACTCGGTAAGTAAGATTACAGGGGATGTGGAACGTCCTTCGACTTCTCGGCGGAAGCGATGCATGAGGCGGCTCCGGTCCGTCTCTTTGGCCTTCGTCATTACCTTCTTCATATCCTGCTCGAAGCCGACCCGAGAGACTCCCGGAGAGAGCAGCAGGACCGCCCCAAGGAAACCGGCAATCACGACCAAAGCCTTGCGACGGGAGCCGAAGAAAAGATTCTCACTGTTGCCGGAGAACCTCCGCTTTCTGGCCGGCTTTTCCGGGTGAATCCGGTGCAGAATCACGGTCAGAGGCGGGAAGATCAGATAGACGACAAAGAGACAGATGGGAACACCCAATCCGGCAATAAGACCGAACTGGGAGAAGCCGCGGAAATCGAAAATGACCAGCGATAGGAAGGTGATGGTCGTGGTGATGGCCGCTGAGATCATCGGTCGTCCCAGGTGCATCAGTCCGTCGACAAGTGCCTCTTCCACTTCTTTGCCTTGCTCGCGACCTTCCATGTAGCGATTCACCGCGTGGACCGCAAAGTCGACCCCTAGACCGAACATGATGGCGAAGATAAACGCGGTAATGAGATTGAGGTAGCCCACCGTCAACCACGCCATCCCCATGGTCCATGCGAGCCCCGACAGGAGCGGAACAAAGACGAACAAAACCCCCCTGAGATTGCCGAAATAGAGCGCCACCAGGATGAGGATCACGCCCAATGCAAAGAGCGACGCACGCGAGAGGTCACTGCGGATAATCGCAATTTCTTCGATCTTCTTATGGTAGTCGCCCTCCATAATCCATTCCATCTCTGGATGGTAGGAGGAGGGGTCTAACTCGGAAACTATTGTCTCGATGCGGCTGAGCAGCTTCTTCGATTGCCCAACTTTGGAGGCTGAGAATGTGGGGAACGCCTTGATGCCATACAGTGTTCCCTCACTATTCGACAGGTACTCCGAGAGCGTTGCCACGCCATACTTTTCACGGATCTCATTTTCGTCCGGAAGGCGTAAACCACCGGCTTCGGCCGCGCCGCAATCCTCCCCCGATTCCGAGGGGGAGCAGATCGCCTCTTCGGGGTCAGAGTCGGGCGGGGCGCCAAAACCCTCATCAACCTCTTCCTCGTCCCCGAAGTCCTCGTCCAGCTCTCCGTCCCTGCCGCCGAAGTCCTCGTCCAGTTCTCCGTCGCTGCCGCCGAAGTCCTCGTCGAGGTTGTCATCAGAATCGTCGGCTAAACCCTCGGCCCCTCCACTGTTAAATGGGTCGAGGTCCTTCGCCACAGCCTTCTTGATAGAGCGTTTCAGGCGGGCATCAATGGACTCCAACTCCTCGGGCGGAAGGAAGAGCAGGGCATTGCGCTTGAAAAAAGAAACATCGTGCTTCAAATCGACAGTATCGATCAGATCCTCAGCCTCCAATCGGGCCGATAGATCATTAACGAACTTCTCGTTGGCCTCTTTGTCCGGGGAAGAAACGACCAGCAGTATCTGGGAGGATCGGGCGAGCTTGTCTCGGGCCGCCTTGGCCCGCGTCACCCGAGGTGTGTTCTCTGGAAAGAGGTCCTCGATGTTGGTGCGAATGGATAGTTGGCTGGCCGCATAAGTGAAGCTCGCCGTGACCGCCATCGCCAACGCGAATGAGAGCCAGGGTCGACGGGTCATCCAGGTCAATGAAGTAGCCAATGCGCGGCTTAGAGCATTGGGACGGGCAGAGGACAAAGAGGGGGGACGCACCATAGGTCGGGCTCCTGTGGGTGGGTGCGGGCTACGCTGCCAGCGTATATCGAAGGAAGCGGAGTGTCAAAACGGGTGGCAACGACGCTTGCTCCCATCGCCACCCGGCTCTATAATGGCGCCATGCGTGTCCTGGTATCAATTCACCTGGCCTCCATTCTCTTCCTTGCGGTTGCCCCGTCGGTCGGGCTGGGACAGCCACAGCCAAAGCCCGAGGAGCAGTTTGAGTTGGCCCGCAATGCGGTGGAATATCAGGACCATGAAAAGGTCATCGAGTTGCTTGACCCACTACTTAACCCGGTGGAGCGACTACCGACCACGGCGTTGATTCTCCAAGCGCGGGAGTGGCTCGGGGCCGCCCGCTGGTGGAAACAGGACAAGGTGGGGTTCAAGCAGGAGTTCACCCACCTGCTCAAGGCGGACCCCCTCTTCGCCCTCGATTCCTTCTACTATCCGCCGGACATGGTTGCCGACTTCCAGAAGCTGCGGGAGCAGTTGATTCAACTTCAAATCATCGTCGTGGAGCCGCCTGACCCAGAAGAAGTAGACCCACCGACTCACACGGTGGTCGTGAAGACCATCGAGCGTCGCCATCCGTTAGTCACCATCATCCCCTTTGGTGCCGGTCAGTTCGTTAACGGCAAGACTGGCAAGGGCATTGTCTTCTTGTCGACCCAGGTCGCTTTTCTCTCAACCAATATCGGGTCCTGGGTATACCTCTACCAGGCTCAACCTCGTGGCTCTACCAGGACCGTCGCGCTAGGGGCCATGTACGGCTCCCTGGCCGCTTTCTCCGGGATGGT
>CAZFVN010000029.1:21060-42241 GCA_964522395.1 uncultured Myxococcales bacterium | reverse complement strand
CCATAAACTGACCTCCTGTTGTCAATGAACGTCATGCTCGGTCACAGTTGTACCCACGGCGGCAGCGCAGCGAGCTGTGGGCCGCGTCACATCGACCACTCCTGCACATGCTCGGTCACAGTTGTACCCACGGCGGCAACGCAGCGAGCTGTGGGCCGCGTCGCTTTTCTGAAGAAAAAACGTGTCACTGGCCACTCAACTCCAGATATAGAGAGTGTAGGGATCACCATCGGTTGCGCGCATCCCTGCGGGACGCTAAACTCAACGCGCGCTGACCGGGAGGATGAGATGATGCGCACCCTGATCGTGGTACTACTGGTGGCCCTGGCCCTCTCCCTGACTGCTTGCGGGGATGACGAGAAGAAGTCTGAACCCGACATAATCTTCAGCAATGACGTCCCAACCCCAGACGTGCCAGAGGGCCCTGACATCCCCCCCGCCGAGGTTCTAGTCGATCTGGCCAGCCAGCAAGACACCTGGGAACCACCCGAAGACCTCTGGCAATCGGAACCAGACATTCCCGACGGACCGCTGGAGAGTTGTTACTTCGACTACAACTTTGCCGATTGGCAACCGATCTCAGCTCCCTCGCAGATGCCCCAGTGGGAGTTTGATATGGAGCCGGTGGACCATATCGCCCACCTCGATCCCGCCGCACCATCGACCCACCTTGCCACGGGACCTGGTGCCCGCGACGACATCGTCATGCCGGACTTCAATGACAATATGCCACTCTTCGAGCGCGGGCGGGATTGGCTGGGGCAGCCGCGCTGCTATGAATTGCCCGGCGGCCCCAAAATGCTCACCGAGGCTGAAGCCTATGACCTCTATGTAGCTCTAGTCGAGAAGACCATACTGGTGCCCTTCGACCAGACCGCTACCGTGCGCACGGTGGTGGGACTGCGCGGGGCCTCTCCCGGCACATTCCAATGGAACGGCAACGGTCCAAACCGCTTCAACGACACGTTGGTCCTACTCTGGCGAGAGTCCAATGGAACGCCTCGGGTCAAGGAATTCGCCGCCCACACCGATACCGGCCCCCACGACTTCGGCTGGCACAACAGTTCTTCGCTCAGGCCCAACCGCCACTTCCGCTATATCAACGGCTGGCACAAGAACTATAACGCCCTCCAGATCGCCGAGTATGGCTACGAAGTGAGGGACGACACGAATAAAAACGGCCACTGGGATTCGGACCGCAACGGCTGGCTCGAGCCCCAGGGCGAAGGGCTCGACGACCACGATCGGGTGGGTAGCGCCCACAACATCCACTGCGGCACCGTCGACGCCCCCCTGCTCTCAGCGAAAGTCGGCTTGCTCTCCGCCGGTTGCCAGGTGATTCCGGGAATCGCCGGCTGGACCGAGTTCATCACCCACGCCTGGACCGGCAGCGGCGACGAGGTGGATTACTTCCTGCTGGATGTTCGGGACATCGATCCCAGGGCCTGGGGCCCGTGCACCGCCAACGGAACCCGGGAATGTCCATACGTCATCGAGGAATTGCCCTTCCACGCCAGCGGCGATACCACAACCGCCATCTCCAGTGCCTTTGACCAGTACAACTGCTCGCCCGCCAACGAGTCGGGACCGGAGAATATCTACGTCTTCACCCTCCATGAACCGGCCACCATCTGGGCCACAGTTGACGACCTCGCGCCCGGGGCCCCCGACATCGACATTCATCTCCTCTACGGCGACGATTCGTCAGCTTGTGTCACGCGCGGCGACATGGAACTCTTCGCCCCTGTGCAACCGGGGCGCTACTATCTCGTTGCCGACACCTACGTTGACGGTGCACCACTCACCGGTCCATATGAATTGGACATCTGGCTGGAACCGGTTGTGGGAGGTGAGTAAGTCCAGGCTGACAAGTCGGGTTCCAAATGGTCACCACCACCATTCCCTTAGTTGACACGCGTGTCAGTCAAGCCTACTCTTGAGCCATCAATTTGAAACTCAGATGAGGAGAAGACCATGAAGAAACTTCTAACCGCCCTTTCGGTAGCCGCTGTTCTACTTGTTGCCGCCGCACCGGCTCAGGCTGTTCCTGGCTTCGGTACAGGCATCGATGTGGCCGTCAACATTCCCACCGGTGACTGGGAAGATGTTTCCGGGATGGCTGTTGGCGCGTTGGGCTACATCTCCTTCGACGCTGTGCCAATCATCAAGGTTACCGCTCGCGCCGGGTATCTCCATGGCCTCGAGAACAACGGCGCCAGCATTAGCCACGTCCCGGTGCTGGCTGGAGTGAAGTGGTTTCCAGTTCCAGTCTTCTACCTGGCTGGTGAGCTCGGTATGGTCTGGTCAAAAGCCAAATTCGACCCGGGCCCCGTGGGCAAGGGAGAATCAGATTGGGAATCCGAAATCGGCGGCACCATTGGTGTTGGCGCAGGACTCGGCCCTCTCGACGCCCGAATCTCCCTTTTCATGCCAGACTTCGATGAGGTCGACAATCTAAAGGGCATCCTTCTCACCGCCGGCTACCGCTTCTAGTACGTCGTGCCTATCCACCCCTCCCTGCATGAGCTACGCACCAAAGTCGATTCCTTCTTCGTTCGGGTGAAAGAGACCCATCCTGAGGCCTTTGCTTGCCGGCAGGGCTGCACCGACTGCTGCGAAGTAGACCTTTCGGTCTTTCCCGTCGAGGCGGAACCGATCAAAAAAGCTCTGGTAAAGGCCCCCGAGCTGTTGCGACAGAAGATCTCCTCCAGGGTGACGGCTGAAAAGCACTGCGTCATGTTGGTAGATGGTGCCTGCGCCATTTACCACCAGCGCCCCATTATTTGCCGCAGCCAGGGTCTGCCATTGCAGACTGGCGATGACGAACGGGCTACCTGTCCACTCAACTTCATCAGCACAGACCTCAGCAAGCTCGACGCAAGTGACGTGCTCAACCTCAACACTTTGAATACGCTGCTCTCGGTACTACATCGGGTGTACTGCAAAGACTCAAAAGTCGACCCCGCCCGGCTGCGTCTCGCTGACCTGTTACACGAGTAGAGCAGGACCGAGGTACCACCTTGTCGTGGCCTCGTTCCGCGAGAGAGGCAAAGGTGGCCTCGGGCGTCGGGCCTCGGCAAGGGAACACGGCGGAAGAGGCAAGGGCGGCCTCGGGCGTCGGGCCTCGGCAAAGGAAAACGGCGGGAGAGGCAAAGGTGGCCTCGGGCGTCGGGCCTCCGCAAAGGAAAACGGCGGGAGAGGCAAAGGCGGCCTCCGCTGCACGAACAGCGGTTTGACCGTTCAGTAGGGCGATTTGACTTGATCATTTAGCCCTATACAGTTAACCAATGGCCTATCGAATCCGGGAGGACGGACCATGAAGCAGCTCTTGCTAGCCCTCGTTTTTGCTCTCTCTTGCGCTTGTTCCTCGAGCGCCACCATCGATCGTGATGCAATCCCCGATGGCGGAGTCGACCTGAAGGGGAATGGCAACGGAGATACCTTCAATGATGGCCTCAATCTAGGTGACGGAAAGAGTCTTGGTGACGCCACGCCCCCAAAGCCAGGGGAATTTGGGGCCCCGTGCACGGCCAACGAAGATTGCCTCAGTGGCTACTGTATTGAAGGGCTCGACGGCTACATCTGCACCAAGATCTGCATGGAAGATTGCCCTGTTGGCTACGATTGTGTCGGGGTCAATATCGGGCCCGACGTAGTCTTCATCTGCGTTCCCATGCTCGATCGCAGTTGCGAACCGTGCAACTCTGACCTCCAATGCTCCGGTGGCCGATGCGTGCCCTTCGGCGGCTCGAAATACTGTCTCTCCCCCTGTGAAGCTGCCGGCTGCAAAGAGAGCTACGACTGCCAGAATGTGCAGATCGGCGATGACGTCCAGGAACTCTGCATGCCCGAATCGGGTACCTGCGAATGCGTACCCGCCTCCGTCGGCCTGGAAAAGTCCTGCAAGCAAAAGACCGGCACCAATGTTTGCTACGGAGTCCAGTTTTGCGAAGAGAGTGGGTGGGGCGATTGCGACCTGCCCGTGGAGTTCTGCGACGGCAAAGACAACGACTGCAACGGCATCATCGATGACGGCATGCTCGATCCCAATTCTGGCAAGTACGATACTGACGAGCACTGCGGTGCTTGCAACAATTCCTGCGCTGCCATGAGCGGGCCCCAGGCCTTTGGTACCTGCAATGCCGCCGGTACCCTGCCCAGTTGCAACTGGGACTGTGAGGAGGGCTACCACGACGTCAATGCCAATCCCACTGACGGTTGTGAGTGCGAGTATTTATCCGCCGACGACGACCCTGACGTAGCCGGCGATGCCAATTGCGACGACCTGGACGGAGTTGCGGCCAACGGTATCTTCGTGGCCAAGAACGGCGCCGGAGACAATCCCGGCACTCGAGCCGAGCCAGTTCTCACTGTCCAGCAAGGAATCGACGGGGCCAAGGCAGCTCACTATGACAATGTTTACGTTGCCACGGGCGTCTACACCGAATCAGTCCATTTGAAAGAGGGCGTGAGCGTCTACGGCGGCTACAGCGCAGACTTCCGATTCCGGGAAGCGGGCATCAACCAGACGGTAATCATGGGGGTGCCCTTCACCATGCAGGCACCAGGCGCGGTGAATGCAGTGGCCATCACCGGCGATACTACAGTCTTTTCGGGATTCCATCTCTTCGGTGGCGACGCCGTGGAAGAGGGCGGCTCCAGCTATACCATGTACGTGCGGGACAGTGATGCCAGCCTCGAAATCGTCAATAACTGGGTCTTCGGCGGCAACGGCCGGGACGGAATCCATGGCGACGACGGCAATGACGGGGCCGACGGCAATGACGGCCAATCGGGCGACGGAGCCTACGACATCATGCACGACAACTGCGGTGCCGGCGATTGGACAGTCGGCGGGGCCGGGGGCCAGAAGAGTTGCGACGGTACTGCGGTCCACGGTGGTGACGGTGGTGCAGGTGTCTGTCCGGACTACGACGAGAGTGGCTCCCAGCCCAAATCTATCCCCTACAATCAAACGCAAACTGGTGATGAGTGGGGCGGTGACGGCAAGGGCTCCGGCGGCGGCGACGGCGGTGAGTCGGGGTACGACGGCCTGCTCTGGAGCGGCTACCAGAACTGCGGGGTCTGCAACGTTCCAAAGGACCCTCCAGGCGATGTGTTTCTGCAGTCCCTCGGGGCCGACGGCGACGATGGCGCCAAAGGGAAGCATGGTAACGGTGCCGGTGGTTGCACCGCTGATGCCGGAGCCGTCCAGGCAGGACTCTGGGTGGGTTCCGGGGGCGGCGACGGCGGCGAGGCAGGACACGGTAACGGTGGCGGAGGCGGTGGAGCTGGCGGGGGTGTTGAGACCATCGGTTGCGCAAACAAGAATCTCGTCAAATACACAGACATCGGCGGGTCCGGTGGTGGTGGCGGTTCCGGCGGTTGCGCTGGTACGGGAGCCAACGGCGGAAGCCATGGCGGCGGCTCCTTCGGCATCTTCGTAGTGGGCGAATCTGATCTGGCCACCCTCCCCTTCTTCGAGAACAACGTCGTTCAGACCGGTTTTGGTGGCGACGGCGGTGACGGTGGTGCGGGCGGTGTAGGCGGCGAAGGTGGCAAGGGCGAAGCGGGCGGCACCTCGGGTGAGGCTGTCGTTAGTGCGTGGTGCGCCGATGCTGGCGGCCATGGCGGCAATGGCGGCCGGGGCGGGCACGGCGGTGGCGCCGGCGGCGGCTGCGGTGGACCCTCCTACGCCTTCTATCTGGCCGGACCTGATGCCGCGCTCGCGACATCCTACCTTACCGAAAACGCATTTATCCTAGACGGACTTTCGGGCCAAGGCGGCGTGGGCGGCAAGTCCATGGGAAGTGCCGGAAGCGCCGGGCTTACTGGTGCTGATGGGAACGCTAATTTCTAGTGCAAAATTGCAGCGGCGTTACAGTTTTGTTTGGGCCGCGCGCTGAATATGATGCTTAACTCCGATACCCCTTTCCCTTCGACGGGGAGAGGTCGGGATAGGGATGCCCGCGTTTAGCATAGTGCGGCTTTTCGCCCACGCACGTCCGGGCAAGAATCAACGTCAATGCTACCGCGAGCCTCCCTTCCCCCAGACCCCTTCCCTACCAGTGGGAAGGGGCTCTCTTGCTGCCACGGTATGAGATATAGCGTTACCGAAAGACAACTTCGCCGTTGGAGAGTACCGGTTTGCCTTTGTGGTTCTCCAACATGAACTGGCGAGTGTTGCCTTCGCCAGCGACTTTCAAGGTAAGGTCCTGACTGGGAAATGCGGGTTTTGAGAAGCGCACCCTGATGGAGGCCAGGCGAGCTGGGTCCTTGTTACCAAAGGCATCGATAAGGCGAGCGGTAGTCATCGCCATAACGCAAAGGCCGTGGGCCACGGGGCCGGGAAAACCGGCCAGCTTCGCCACCCATGGTTTGGTGTGAATCGGATTGTAATCCTGTGATGCCAGGGCATAGCGCTTGGGCTGATCGGGAGCCAATGCAAAGGTCGTCAGCTCTTCCCAGGTCGGGACCTCCGTCGGGCCCTTCTTCTCCTTTTCCTTCTCTGACTTCTTCTTCGGGGGGTGCCGCACGAACATCGTCGCCAGACCATCCACTACCACCCGATCGCCCTGCCGCAAAGCAACGCTGAACTCCGCTAGCTGCCCCGAGGAAGCCGAGCGGATGGCCTCGATACGAGCCGAAGGTACCAGGTCCATGCCGGTGGTTAGTGGCTCGTGGAAGGAGAGGGTCTGCTCCGCATGAACCATCTTCAAAACATTCATGCCTAACTTGGGATGGAGAATGAGCCCTTCCAGGACATCCTTCAAGATCCGGGAGGCGTAGAGTGGCGAAACTAGGGCACTATTCTTCTCAAAATAGACAGGATTGCCATCGTCGGTGGAGAGAGCGTAAGCCAATGCCTCTCCCTGGTGGATCACAAAAGGCGGTCCCACCACCTCAGTGCCCACCTGAGACTCGTCCATCCCACGCGAAAAGGAGTTCTTCACGGCCACGCCAAGTTTGCGCCAACCAGAAGTGCCACGCTTCTTATCGCCCATGGTTCCACCTCCTGAATTGGCACCATTGTAGGGCCCACCTTCCCCCTTTGCAACGCTTGTTTCCCCTGGGAAGGGGTGGCATAATGCGGGCGGTTCGCCGCAATGGGAGGCCCTTTGTCAGCACGACTCACAGAGCTCTTCGGCCAATGGAAAAGGACGGTCAACGATGGGAAACTGCCCCTCGTGGTCATCCTCTACGGCGACTCTGACACCTTACTCAAACGGGCCGTCGAGACGTACCTGGACCATCTCTTTTCAGGTGGCGGGAAGGCTCTTAATTATCAGACCTATGACGGTCGCTCCAGCCTCCCATCTCAGTGGGTAGTGGCTGCTCGAACAACCCCTATGATGGCCCGCCAACGAGTCGTTCATGTCACCGACGCAGATGGCGCACTTGGTGGTGAAGGCAAGGCCATTGCCGACGATGACCTGGGCGGGATTGTCGAGTATCTGACCGCGGCCCGGGGGAAAGGAGTGCTGCTGCTCACGGCAAGAACCGTCAATACCAGGGGGAAGGTGGCCTCGGCAGTGGACGAAGCGGGAGGGCTTCATGCCTTCACTACCTTCGAGAAGCAGCACGATGTCAACCAATTCATACGCACCCTCTTTCGTCGCCGGCGCATCTCCATCGATGAGGCCGCCGTTTCATACCTCGCCGACGCTCTGGGACGATCGGCGGAGGCCATTATCTCCGAAGTGGAGAAACTCAGTGAGTATGCCGATCAAGGCCGCGGGATTACCCTTCACGACGCCCAGGACATGGTCCAACGGCTACAGGGTCATACCATCTTCGAACTCAATCGCGCCCTGGTGCAAAAAGACGCGGTCAAATCCCTCACCCTCCTCGATCGCATGTACAACAACCTGCTCGATTCCAAGCGCAAGGTCTCAAGTAGCGGCCTTCCGCTGCTAGTGCTTTCCACCTGCATCGAGGGGGAGTTTCGCAAGCTTGCAGTTGCCAAACAGTTTGAACAGACCAATGATACCAGAGGACTGGCTACCGCCCTCAAATTGAGGCAGAACGTGGCCGGGATCATTATGGCAAACGCTCGACGATTCACCACCGAAGAGTTGGAGAGAACACTTTCCCATATCCACCGAGTCGACAAACGGTTGAAATCTACCTCGCTCTCCTCCAAACTTCTCCTTGAAGAGCTTATCTTATCTATCTGTGCCAAGCGGCGTTAGCTGCGGGCACCTGGCAAGCAGGAGGTGGTCTCAATGAAAACCATAGGTGTTGTGCTAAGCGGTTGTGGAGTCCAGGACGGCTCCGAGATCCATGAGGCGGTGGCCACGCTGGTAGCGCTGAGTCGGCGCGGTGCGACGGCCGTTTGTTTCGCCCCCGATGATGGCCAGACCCGGGTAATGGACCACGCCAATGGGCAAGAAGCGCTGGAGAGCCGAAACATGCTCGTCGAGGCAGCGCGCATCGCCCGCGGTGAAATTTCTCCCCTCGGCAAAGCGGACATCACTCAATTGGACGGGGTCATCATGCCAGGCGGTTTCGGCGCGGCTCTCAACCTCTCCGATTTTGGCAGCCAGGGGCCTGGGATGACCATCAGACCTGACCTGGAGGATTTCCTGGGAAGAGTGGCGGATGCAGGCAAACCCATTGCCGCACTTTGCATCGCTCCACCCATTCTCGCCAAGCTGATGCAAAATAGAGGCGTGACCGGCGCCAAGGTCACCATCGGCACCGATGCCTCTACCGCGGGAGCCATCGAGGCACTAGGGCAAACCCATGTAAACGCCTCGGCCACGGATGTGGTGGTGGACCCTGACAACAAACTCGTCTCCAACCCCGCCTACATGCTGGCCAGTAATATTGCAGAACTCTTCGAAGGCATCGACAAAGCCGTCGGCGCATTGCTGGAATTAGCTTAGATACTCGGCAAAGGCAGAACAAAAGCCGAGGAAGCGTGGAGGTGAGTTTTTCGGCGTAGCGCAACGCGAGCGACGAAGAACTATGCGGTTCGAAGGGTTCGTATGCCAACTGCCAGCGGAGACCGGAAAGCTACACCGGAAAGAGAGCGACCGAAGGCCGAGGAAGCGTGGAGGTGGTTCAGTCCCGGAGCAGGGCCCGGCTGATGACCATGCGCTGGACTTCGCTGGTGCCCTCGCCGATAGTTAGAAGTTTCTGGTCCCGATAGAACCGTTCGACATCATACTCTTGCATCAGACCATAACCACCGTGGATCTGCACCGCGGAATCGACCACCCGCCCCATCACTTCGGAACAGAAGAGCTTCGACATCGCCGCATGTTTTCCAAACGGCTGCCCGGTATCCTTGAGCCAGCAGGCACGATAGAGCAAAGAGCGAGCCGCTTCGATCTCCGTCGCCATATCAGCCAACTTGAATTGAATCGCCTGAAACTCCGCAATTGGCCGTCCGAACTGTCGCCGCTCCTTGGCATATGCTACTGCCTTCTCCATGGCCCCCTGGGCACCGCCCAGGCCCATGGCAGCAATAGCTAGCCGGCCCGCATCCAGGGTCTTCAACATCTGCTTGAAGCCCGTGCCACGCTGGCCCAAAATGGCATCGCCAGGTACCCGAACATCATCGAAATAGAGCTCCCCCGTATCGGAAGCTCTCCACATCATCTTCTTGTGCATTGAAACCGCGGAGAAACCGGGGGTGCCCACCGGCACCATGAGACAGGTGTACTCCTTGCGGCCGTCATCACGCTTGCCGGAAATAGCCTGGACGACAGTTACCGCGGCCAATGAATTGGTGGAGTTGGTAATGAATATCTTGGAGCCGTTGATGACCCACTGGCCCGCGGCCTCGTCCCACACCGCACTGGTCTTGCTACCACCCGCATCGGTGCCCGCGTCCGGTTCGGTCAGGCCAAAACTGGCCATCTTCTCGCCAGAGCAAAGGGAGGGAAGCCACTCCCGCTTCTGCTCTTCGTTGCCAAAGTTGTAGATCGGCCCGATGCCCAGCGAGTTGCCTGCCGCCACGGTGGCCGCGTGAGAGCCGTCGACCCGGGCGATCTCTTCGACTGCGATTATGTAGGCCAGATAGTCGAGACCTGCTCCACCATAATCTTCCGGAACGAAGATCCCGAATAGGCCCAGCTCGGCCATCTGCTTCGTGATTTCCACGCTAAAGGTCTCGATACGGTCTAATTCCTGGGCCTGAGGCGCAATTACGGCCTCGGCAAAATCACGTACCGCACCACGTAAGATGCGATGGTCTTCGGGCAACTCAAAACTGAACATTTCTATCTCCTCCCCTCTTCAATCACGAAGTGATCCATACCAGATGGCGCCCCCGCGTGTAAACGCTTTTGGAACCGCCCGGGATTGCGCGAGGCGGTTGGCTCGTTATACTGGTGGTGCGCAACGAGGGAGCATGAAAGGAATCCTCATCACATTGATTGTCCTGGGGGCGATTGCCTGCAAAGGGCAGCCGGCACAGCAGCCCGACGTTGGTCGGCCCGAGCCGACTGTCGCCAGGAGCAACCCTGAAGCGGTGCCGGGCCCGGACGTCGTGCCTGAAGCTTTTACAGTAGAGGATCGTGATATTGCACCCGAAGTTCTGGCCCCAACTGTGGTAGAACCGCGCATCGAATTGCTCTCACCGGCCAACGAGGAAGTAGTAGCCAACCCGGTACATTTCCGCTATCGAACACACGGAGCCGTGGCCGGCGTTACGCTACTGGTAGACGAAATCCCGCTTAACAACGAACCGTTGCCACCACCCGAGGGCGAACTGGTTTACGATTTGCGAGGGGTCAATGTGGTGCGTGTGGTCCGGGCTGAAGCCTACGACGATCAGGGAAAGCTAGTCGCGTGGGAAGCACGCAGTTTCGTGCCGGCCGAAGGGTTCATGCCGCTCCCTCCCGGTTTCAACCGCTTCGTCGTCCAGGCAATTAATGATACCGCTCGCTATCCCCGAGACGGCTCCACCCCCTATTGCTGGCGCAAATGTCCGGGGTCCATGGGGCTGATTCGAGATGTCTACTACATGGAAGAAGAGTTGTGGCAAGGTGAAGGAAGCTGCTTCTGCACCGGTCACACCCTCGAGATCTTCCTCGATGCCGTCCACCGCTGGTATGCATTCCACAGCCTCGACCCGGCCACGCCTTTTGGTGAGTTGATGCCCGATGCCGTTCAAGGCGGCGACTTCTACCAGCAGTGGCAAGGGTACGGCATCAGTCCCGAAGCGAGCGCCGCCGCGGCCTTCGAGCGAGCCGGAATCGGCTACGCCATCTGGCCTGAAAACTGGGATGATGCCCGCACCGGCGATTTCGTGAATCTCTCACGGGACGATGCCACCGGTCATGCCGTGATCTTCCATTCCTGGTGGTGGGAAGATGGTCAGCGAGTCGGCTTGAGATACTACGGTTGCAACGGCAAAGGAGCCTCCCACCCCGACGGCAACGCCCCCGGCAACAAGCGAGTCTCTGGCCCCTCCTTCGTCAGCGCAAAGTTCCACGACTCCGGCGGCAAGCTCCTCCCCGAGTATCTTTTCATTGGTCACGTCGTAGACCCCATGTTGGGGTATTGAGCGAAGCTACGGTGCGAAGTTGATGACTTCTCGTTCGAGGGATTCGAGGGATTCGAAGGCCCCCTGGAAGTCTGTTACTGCGGCATCGTCTCCGACCACAGCCTTTATGCGACTCTCCAGCACGATGGAGCCCTTGTAGATCAACTCGGCCTCCTCCCGCTGCTCAGCACTGAGACGGCGAAAGAGCTTTCGAAAGCCCTCTGCCGCGACCATCCACTCGTCAACGACCACACCATCATCGGGGTCATCCAGAACTGCGCGGGCCAATCGGCAGAGATTGTCAGCTTCGTTGGCAAATGCTGCCGGGGTCACATCCTGAACGAAGTCTGGACCTTTGAGACCGGCACTCAAGGGCGCACTTTCGTTGTTGGAGAGGCGCCCCAGATCAAAGGCGGCCGGTAACGCCACACGCAGCAGCAACGTCGCAACGACGAAGACCAGCATTTCCACAGCAAACTGTCTCACCGGAACCCTGATGGGGGCCGATAGAATCCAGAAGAGACTGACACAGCCATAGCCAATGAGAAAGAGCACTTGAGCGGGACCAAAGTCAAGGTTCTGCCCGGCGCCAAAGAGCCAGGCTCCCACTCCCAATCCCACTACGCCGGCACCAGTCCTAACGAACCTTAGTCCGGGACGAATAGGGCGTGCAAATGGGTCTCCATTGGTAGTTTGAAAGTCTGTCAGAGGAATTGCCGGCGGTTCTTCGGCCCGCTTTTCGTTGGGCTTGTAACGGTCCACAATTACAGAGCAATTGAGGCATTCGTTGCTCTCGGGTTGTACAAAGCCACATTTGGGACACTTCATGTTTTCTCCCTTCTCGGGTGCTACTTACTCTGGCTGGCCAACTCTTCCTTGTGCTTGTCCAAACGATAGCTGCCCAGAAGCATTCCTCCGGCCAATTGCGTCTTGCCAACGAAACTATTTAGAACCTTCTTGGAGGCCTCATCCCTGCGGACTTCCCGGCGAGTCAGGCTGAGGACTCCGCGCTTGACCCGACCATTGAGGTAACCGATGAACTTGACCCCGCCATCGGCCTCAACTTCTTCGACGACCACACACTGCTCGGGCTTGACGTCGCCCAAGAACAGGAAATCTCCAGCGGCCAACCCGGTTACGGTTCCGGCGTTCTTTCCGGCATGCTTGTGGAGCCAACCCACCACCCCTTTCTCGGGGAACTTCCCAACTCCGAGGTTGTTAACGATGAGAATGTGACGGAGAAAGCTATCCTGGGAGAAGGACTCGCCGATTCCCACTAGTCGCTGTGCCGATAGAACCATTTCGCGACGGACAACTTCGAGGTCATTGCCCCGCAGTTCCTGGGTGGGGGGTGGAGCTACCTTCTTTACAAGGGCCTTCTTCCGAGCCTTCTTACGGGCTTTTCGTCGGGCCTTCTTGCGCTTCGATTCTCTGACTGTGCGGACCTTCCCTGGCTCTCGCTCGAGCCAACGCTCATTGAGCAGTGGGTGGCTGAAATAGTAGCCCATGTCAGGGCGGCGCACCTGAATGCCGCAGCCCAGCAAAAGGAGAACCAACAGCAGGCCGATAGCCTGTGGCAATTGCCGTTGGCACCTCTGGCACCGCTCTTTTCTAAGACTCGTCATAATTTGACGCCCGCACCTTGCTCTCGTATGATCTTAGCGTGCTTTACCGGCGGGTCAAAAATCGCCATATGTTTTACAGAATAAAGAAGGCGCGCTAGCGTCCCTTCACAGGCTAACATGACGCGAACGCAGGAGGTTTATCCATGAGACGCTATTTGATTTGGATGCTGGGCACGTTGATCAGCTTCGCCGGATTGCACGGTTGTTTTGAAGGCTCCCAAGGACCGGGCCGAGTTCAGGTGAATTGGCAGGTCGATGGCGGCACTTGCAAGAGTGTAGGGCTTACAGATGTCCAGGTAGACCTGCGCCAGGATGGCGAGACGGTCTTCTCAGAGGCGACCCGGTGCACCGAGGGCAGCGTCCTTTTCGAAGACGTTCCAGTTGCCGTCTACGACGTCGTCATCAAGGGCTTCAATCAGGATGAGGTTCCTGTTTACGAAGGCTTTGCTGATGGAGTTGCGGTGAAGGAGGGCGAAACACCGTCCACACCTGATGGCGCGGTCAAGCTCAAGGCAATGAAGGCCACGGTGCTTCTCAAGTGGTCCTTTCCAGATGACAACAGCATCTGCGCGTTCAACAACGTGGAGACCATTGAGGTCAACCTGAGCCAAACCGGGACTGTGGTTGAGATCTTTGCCGGGACTTTCCCGTGTGACCCGGGACACGCTGAACCCGAGGATCTGCCAGCCCCCTTTGAAGGCGGCTCATTCGTCATTTCCGACGTACCTGCTGGGGAGATCGACCTCTTCCTCTTTGGCCTTTCCCCGGAAGGCGAACGGGTGTACGTTGGGGTGAAGGAGGCTGTGCTGGTGGGCAACACGAGCGCAAACATTGTTGTGGTCGATCTCTTTTCCTGTGACGGCAACTGCATCTGATCCCCTCGCTTCAGTCTCCCTCCGGCTCCCGAAGAGCCACTACAACTCGCAGGAGTGACCCTGATGCGACCGCTTCACTATCTCTTTGCCGTGCTCTTCCTCTGTTCCTGCTGCACTACTCGCACCCGCGGACCAGTCTCCCCCGACGCCGGGACTACTGTACGTCAGGACCGGGGGGCCACCACTCCAGACCGGGGGATGGCCACTCCAGACCGGGGTGCGCAAGAACTGCCCGTCCCGCCCAAAGAAAGCCTCCTCGAACCGGTCGTCAACAAAGCCTATGAGGACCGCTTAATCGCCCTCATCGAGAGTGCAGAAAAGACCCTGCGGGTCGTTCACTTCTCTTGCAACGATGACTCCACGGTGGACAAGGTAGTGGCAGCGATGAAGGCAGCCGCTGCACGCGGCGTGGATGTCCAGATGCTCATGGAGGGGGATCTTGAAGACAACGTGGTGCGGGTCGAAGAACTGACCGCGGCGGGGGTCAAGGCTAAGGTCGATACTGATGGCCGGTACACTCACGCCAAACTCTTCGTAGCGGACCGGAGCAGGGCTCTTTTCGGGTCGACCAATCTCTCCTACAAGTCGATTCGCTACAACAACGAAACCAACCTCTACATCGATGACCCGGGAACGGGTAACTTTTACCACGAGTATGCTGATTCGCTCTGGAACGACTCTGAGAAGACGCCGGTCATAGCACCCGTGAGTAATCCTGACATCGGGCTGGTGCGCACCTTGAAGAGCGGTGACTACGTGGCCGCAGTATCTCCCCTGCTCAAGGGGGCAGAAAAGCGAATCGACCTCCTCGTTTACGGATACAACCTCAATCCCAAGTACCCTGACAGCGATGTTCACAAGTTAACCGCACTCATCATTGAGGCCCACAAGCGGGGCGTTGAGGTGCGTATCCTGCTTGAGGAATCCGACTACAATGACACTTTGAACGAGCTCAATCAAAATGTGGCCGATCACTATGGAACAGCTTGCGTTCCCGTCCGATTTGACCCCATTGACACCATCTCCCACGCCAAACTTCTGCTCGTCGATGGCACTGCCGTTGTGGGGTCCAACAACTGGGGGTATGGCGGCTTTTTCCTCTACCAGGAGGTTGGGGCTGTGACCGACTCAGCCGCCGCGGTCGATTCGCTTTCGCAGTACTACGATACCATCTGGGAAGTTGGCTCCGAAGCGAGCACCGAGTGCAAGTAGAAGTGGGGCTCTCAGACAGCAAAAAAACAATTGACTGACCTTGGGTTGTCTGGTAATGATCGCTTTCCGCTCCGTGTAGAGGGCGTGTTGTACAGTAGGAGTTCCAAATGAGAAACGTAAAGGCGCTGTTGGGTAAAAAGATTGGCATGACCCAGATATTTGCTGACGACGGGACTGTTGTTCCCGTAACCGTTGTGCAGGCTGGTCCCTGTGTCGTGCTGGAGAAGAAGAGCCAGCAGGGCAAGGATGGATACTCCGCCGTGAAGCTCGGTTTCCAGAAGGCTAAGGAGAAGCACCTGAACCGCCCGCAACTCGGCTTTTTCAAGAACGTTGAGCAGGATCCCGTACGCCACATCAGGGAAATCCGAGTACCGGAGAAGCAGCTCGACGAATATGAAGTCGGAGCCAATCTCGACGCCACAGTATTCGAGGAAGGCGATGTCGTCAACGTCACCGCCAAGAGCAAGGGACGTGGCTTTGCTGGCGTGATGAAGCGATGGAACTTCGCCGGTTTCAGAATGACCCACGGTGTTCACGAGTCATATCGTGGTCCCGGCTCCGTTGGTTGCTCCACCTGGCCTGGCAAGATCTGGAAGGGCAAGAAGATGCCCGGCCAGTACGGCAACAAGCCGGCAACGGTGGAAAACCTTACAGTCGTCAAGATCCTCGCCGACGAAAACCTGCTCATGGTCAAGGGAGCTATCCCGGGCCACCGCAATAGTCTCGTCGTGGTCAAGTCCGCACCCAAGAAGTGGAAGCGCGCCTAGCCCGAATATCCCTTCAAGTAGCCCTCGTCACCACCAGCTTGTTCCCCGTCACCACCAGCTTGTTCTCCGTCACCACCAGCTTGTTCCCGGGATCTACTTAACCTGACAACGCCACTGCATGTTTCTCGACATGTTGCTTCACGAAATCAAAGTGGCGCGCCTCGTGCGAGGCCAGAAGTTGAAGAAGACGAGGACGGTACTTGCTATCGACGCCGAGTGTCTGAGACCAGGTTTCACAAAGCAGGTGACGGCCGTGCTCGGTATCAAGGAAATAGGCCGAAAGGTCATCATCGTCAAGAGTACGAGGTGAAGGTAGTTTGCCTGGGTCGATATTGAGGTCGAATAGAGCGCTACCCTCACGCAACGTGGTCAGGGCCGCTTCGCAGATCTCTTCAAATAGCTCTCGCTCTTCCGTCGCTGCCACGCGCAACGCCTCTACCAGACTGGTACCAGATGTCTTGAGATAGAAGTTGCCGTCGGTGGCCTCTGCCAATACGCCCAGCACTGAGAACTTGTCGCTCCCGGAATGGATGGCAATGCGATGGTTGTCAGCCTGTCGGGCGATGGCCGCATGGATGGCAACATTGCGGGCCAGTTTCCTGGCGTTGCCCTTATATGGCACGCAGCGGGCAAACCGACCGGTCAACCGCGGCGCAACGGCGTGGAGAGGAAGGCCTAGCGAGGCCGCTTCCAGCGCCAAAAAGAGATGCGCTTCTGGAGTCGTCTGGACATCCGTTGCGAAGAGGGCCAATTCAACTTCGAAGGGCTTCCCGCGGGTGCAAGATTGGACCTTCTCGACCAGTTCCACAAAGCGCCGCCAAACCGGGCCATACTGGACCATGGTGACGAGGAAACTACGCTCATCGAACATAACGGTGCGGCGGGCAAAGCCCAGGCTCAGGTCAAAGCCTTTTCCCAGGTACCGCTTGCGCCACTGGTCCGCCCCGGGGATCTCCTGCTCCAACTGAACGAAGCGATGGCTCAGCATCTGCCGGTCGAGACCCTGAACCGAGGCCACTTCCCCTGCCAGATTGAGGGTGAACCGCACAAATCCAGCGGCTGCCGCGGCTTCGACTTCGGCCTCTAAAGTCAGTTGATCAGCATCGGCCCCAAATCCGCGGCGATACCCCTCCCGCAAGAGACCGTAGCAGGCATCGCCCAGTACATCTGCCCACTGCCTGCCGCTACCAGCCAACTCGATTGGTGACTGCAGCGCAAGATAGGGGAAGAGGTCGCACTCTTCCAGGGCCCGCACGTGGGCAGGGCTGGCCAGACCGAGCCGGTCACCGAGGCCGATTGCGCTCCGCCCAGGATTGGGGCGGGCACGAAGCCAGGGTAGTTCATCCATCAATTTGCCCATCAGATCGCTATCAACATCAACGATCCCCACCCTCACCTTGTCTCGCTGCAACTCGTCCAGGGGCTGCCGCGGCAAGGGTCTGTCATGGTGAGCCAGGGAGAGCGTCACCATCCGCCGCTTCTCTCCCTCTTGCGCAGCAAGAAAGGCCGCCACATCCCCAGTGCGGGAGAACGAGAGGGGATGGAGTTGGAGTCCACCCAGTTCTGCTGCTAATGTGCGGGTGATTTCCTCTCTGATAAACTGGGTCACGGGCGATCTGGAATGGAGAACCTGAGCGAGCTGCTGCCACTTCTTCGTCATTGCTCCTCCACGCTTGCGAGCCGCTCCCGGGCCGCATCCAGGTGGCGTGACCAAGGGCATTGCTCGATCAGGAACATGAGGGTGCGGCGTTCAGCGTCCGACCTTCCTAAGGTAGCATAGATCGTGGCCGACCTCCAGAGCGCGTCATCCTTGAGACTGAGAGTGTCATGGACATTGACCACCAGACTGAGTTGGTAGAGGGCATCACGAAACTTCCCCTGCCTTCGATAGAGCCCGGAGAGACGCAGACGTACGCGCGCCGAAAACGAGCCGACGAGGGCGTCGTAGCCACGCGCTCGATGTGGCAGCAGAGCCTCTTCAAGAAGCTTCGTTTCGTCACCACGGTAGCCCAGGTCCGCCAGCAGATCAGCAGCCAACATCACACCATCATCCCAAAGCACTGAATCGGAGTGATGGTCAACAAGGAGAATCAGAAGATGGAGGGCCGAAAGTGATTCTTCAGTTACGCTGTTTTTGGCCTCGGGGCGCGTCAGCAAAGCCTGTGCTCCATAATAGAGGGAGTGACCTGCAAGAGAGGTGCCGGCTAAGGACTGATACCAGGATGCAAATCTCTGGCCAAGATTGACTTCCAATCCAGGTTTGCGGGTCCGCCACAACAACTCAAAGCCCTGGCGGGCCCAGAGCGAATCGGGATAGTCCAGCAGCAGCCGTTCAAAGTGAACATCGGCCAAGCTATCGTCGCCTGCCCAAGTGGACAACTCCAGCAGTCGGTAGCGCGCTTCAGGGTGGTGCTCAACGCACTCATCTCGCGCCAGCAGGCCTGCGTTACGTGGGAGCGCGTCAGGCAAGCCGCCAGCCACGGCCCGAGTTGCGGCCGCCGCCGAAGCGAGACAGCCATCCACCGAAGATACCGCCCGCCGCGCAAGTCCATCGAGGGCAGCCACCCTGGCAGCGGCCTTAACCTCCCCACGGTTCGCCAATTGAAACTCGTCGAACCAGAGCTCCCTCTGCGGGTCAGTAGAACAGCCACCGATTGGCAAAGCAGTCAGAGCGAAGACCACCAGCAAAGAACAAGAGAACAAATCAGGAGCGTGAGCCACCCTCAAACAGGACTTTGAGAAACTCATTGTGAAGATGCCCATTAGTGGCCACCAGTTCGATTCCGAAAGGGTCGAAAGGACCTCCGGAGAAGTCGCTCATGCGCCCCCCCGCTTCAGTCACCAGCAACGCCCCGGCCGCCACGTCCCAGGGCTTCAGGTTGCGTTCGACAAAGCAATCATAGCGGCCGGCCGCCACGTAGGCAAGATCGATGCAGGCCGATCCCATGCGGCGAAATCCCTGGCAATTGTCCACCAGACGCCGGACATCTTCCAGCAGTGTATCGATAACCTCTCGGCGGTCGTAGGGAAAACCGGTGCAGGAGAGTGCTCCAGCAAGTTCCCCTTGCGTGGACACTTTGAGGCGGCCCGCCGGACCGTGGGCACCGCCTCCTCGCATGGCCGAGAAGAGCTCTCTCGTCACGGGTAGGTAGATGACCCCGACTTCAACACCATCAACACCGGCCACCGCCAGGGAAACGCCAAACATCGGGTGGCCATGAACAAAATTGGTAGTTCCGTCCAGGGGGTCGACGATCCAGGTATATGCCGATCCTCCCGAATGCTCGCCACTCTCCTCGGCGAGGATCGCATCATCCGGAAAGCGCCTTTGTATAGCTGCCGTGAGGAACTCGTCTGCGGCCCGATCAGCGGCGGAGACAAGGTTGACCTTGCCCTTGTGGTCATAGCCTGAAAGGTGGCCAAAATGCTTCAGCAGGATCTTGCCTGCGTCAAAAGCGACCACTTTGGCGAAGTTCAAACGCTCGTTAGCCGGTGCCATGTCAGTCATGATTCCTCCCGTCCAACGTAAGGAACAGGGTCATCGTGGCCAGCCTCGGCAAAACCCTTCAATCTCAGTTCGCAGGACTCGCAGTGGCCACACGCCTTGCCGTCTGGGGCAGGCTGGTAGCAACTGACCGTGCAAGCATAATCCACACCCAGCGAAAGCCCATACTTAATGATCTGCGCCTTTGACAGCTCCATCAGAGGGGCTTCAACAACGATCGTTCGCCCGCCGTCGGATCCTTCCGCCACCGCGACCTTTGCCAACTTGTTGAAGGCCTCGATGAATTTGGGTCGGCAATCAGGATAGCCGCTGTAATCGAGAGCATTGGCCCCGATGAAGATGCGGTACGCACCCACCACTTCGGCCCAGCCCAGAGCCACCGAAAGCAACACAGTGTTTCGGGCCGGCACATAGGTCTCGGGGATGCCGTGACGACGCACAGCTTCCGCAGCGGTAGGAACCGGGCCCTCTTCTACCAGCGCTGATCCACCCAGAGATTTGAGTCCGACGGGGACAATCTTGTGGTCTGCAACGCCCGCTGCTAAGCCGATCCTGGTGGCAGCTACCAGCTCTCGGTCTGCATGCTGACCGTAGTCCACGCTAAGTGCGTAAACCTCGTAGCCGGCCTCCAGAACGTGGCTCAGTACCGTGGCAGAATCCAACCCACCGCTAAGCAGAACGACTGCTCTTTCTGGGGAAGACATGAGTTCTCCGGTCAGTAAGGTAATCTAGTTGGATGGAGTAGACTGCCCACCGCTCTTCGGCTTCTCCGCTTTGGGAGCGTCTGCGGCTGTGGCACTCACGGCTGATTTGGTCTCGCCCTCGGCCTTTGTGCCGGTACCGTTGTCACCGCCATCGGTCTTGGAATCGGCACCACCATTACCATTGCCTTCGCCTGCTGCTGGAACGTCTGACCCGTTCTTCTTACCACCATAGTCGGTAACGTACCAGCCGGTACCCTTCAAATGGAAGGCACTCAGCGAAATGAGTTTGCGGACATCCGTAGACTCACAAGAAGGACAGACGGGTAAAGTCTCGTCGGTTATCCGACGCATCTCCTCGAAAGCGCCCTGGCAGTCGTTGCACTGAAATTCGTAGATGGGCATGGCCTCCTCCTCCTGCAAGCCCGGTGTGGCGGTTACTATGTAAGGTTTGAACCTCTGCATGTCAAGTCGACGTTGGCGAAACCGTCACTGCACAACCCACCCCCATCGGGTAGAGTACCATCACTGTCATAAAGGGGAGAAGGTGCGGCAGAGGGAGGGACGTTTCTAGCGGCCGCTCTGCTTACGCGCCCGGGACCGAAGAGCCTTGCGACGACGGCGCTCGGCTTCCCGCATCTTGCGCTTGCGCTGTTCTGACGGCTTCAGGTAGAACTTGCGCTTCTTCAGTTCCTTGTACACACCCTCATTTGCCATCTTGCGCTTGAGGGCCCGCAATGCGCGGTCGACATTGTCGTTTTCCACGGCCACTTCAATGGGCCGATGTTCGTGTCCATCTCTGAACTTCATGCAGAATCACCTTCCTTTCAATACGAATCGCCCGGCCATTATGCTGATGGCCCCATACCCTGTCAACCTTTTTTGTTGGGGCCAGGGTGCTGCGCGACCCTGGCCATTTACGAACCGCCAATTCACCGCCATAATGCTGCGCGACCCTGGCCATTTACGAACCGCCAATTCACCGCCATAATGCTGCGC